>PLFE01000140.1:72685-94787 GCA_003136675.1 Bryobacterales bacterium | reverse complement strand
CTGCGGGACATGATCGGTGTTCAGCGAGTTCGGGTCCACTGCCTGGCTCGTCCAGGTGGCGCCCCCATTGGTGGAGAGCGCGATGTAGATGTTGTTTGGGTCGGTGGCGGGGTAATAAGCGATCCCGATGGTGTTGGTGGAGGCGTCGTATGCGAGACTCTGCGCCACGTCGCTGCCGCCGTTGACGGCCGTGTTTCCGGTGACCGCGACCTGGACGGGGGTGCTCCAGCGATTCGTGGCAGGGATCCAGGCTGTGAAGTAGAGGGTGGACGTGTCGTTGGTCAGGTTGCCGTTGGGGTAGCGCCAAAGAAAGCTCACCAGCGGGCTGCCGTTCGCGCCGAGCACCAGGCGCGGGATCTGTCCATAATTGGCGTTACCGTCGTCGATGGGCGGAGTTGAGATCACCGTGAAGCCGGATGGGGGAAGCTGGGCGTGGAGCGCGATGGAAACAAACAGCGCGAGAAATAAGAATGGAGAATTCGGGAGTCGCATAGGGTCCTCATTTCAGTACGCCGGAATTGGCGTGAAATGGGATCATGGCAAATCGGCATTGGTTCAGGAGCTGGCTGTACAAGTAGAATCTCGTTACAGGATACGTTCACGGACGTGCCCTCTTTTCGACGGCCCCAAGATCGACATAGACTATTTGAAGAACTTGAAATCACGAGGCAACCCGCAATGTTTATCCGCTCCCTCTGCGCCACCATATTGGTCATTTGTGGCGTTCTCCCCTGTTTCGGTCAGGCCGACCAAGCCGCAAACGCCGAAAAGCAGACTAAGAAGAAATCCGCCGTCGACGCACTCGCTGAGATGATGGCGCCGAAGATCGATCAAGCTGCCGTCGAGCGCGGACGCAAGCTGTTCATGCCCGCGTGCGGCTTCTGCCACGGTAACGACGCGCGCGGTAAAAGCGGACCCGATCTCGTTCGCTCCGCGGTCGTCCTTCACGACGACAGGGGCGATACCATCGGCGTCGTGCTCCGTAAGGGACGTCCCGAGCGAGGCATGCCAGCGTTCGCGTCCTTGACTGATGAACAGATCGCCGACATCTCTCTCTTCCTCCACTCGCGCGCCTCGGAGGTTTCGAATCGCTTCGGGTATAAGCTCGGGGACCTCGTCACGGGCGATCCGCACAAAGGCGAAGTCTTTTTCCAAAGCCACTGCACCTCGTGTCACTCCCCCACGGGAGATCTCGCGCACATCTCCGGCAAATACGAAGCCTCTGAACTGCAGCGGCGCATGCTCTACCCATCACCGAACATGATCGATACGTGGCTGGGCCGTCCGGTCGCACCACCGGCCCCGACGAAAGTCACCGTGCATCTCGCGTCCGGCGAAACCGTAAGCGGCGTCCTCGATCACATGGATGAGTTCAATGTCAGCCTCCACGATTCCGGCGGCAAAGCGCGCACTCTCTCACGCGAAAATGCAACCGTGGATGTTCAAGACCCGCGCTCCGGGCACTCCGCACTTCTCCCTCAATACACCGACGACGACATGCACAATCTTCTTGCCTATCTGGAGACCTTGAAATGAAAGCCCACGCGCTCACCTTAGGCCTCTTGCTTGTGGCTCCCGCTCTTGCGCAAGAGTTGACTCCCGAGATGCTGCTCAAGCCGGCGACCGGCAACTGGCCCACCTACAATGGCGATTACTCCGGCCAGCGCCACAGCCCGTTGCAGCAGATCAATATTTCGAACGTATCCGATCTGACGGAAGCCTGGCGCTATCGCGCCACCGGTTTCTCCCCTGGATTCGGCTCGATTATCAAGTCCACTCCGCTCGAAGTGAACGGGGTCCTCTATTTCACTATGCCCGATAACATTTGGGCAATCGATGCACGCACGGGAAAGGACATCTGGCACTTCAAATATCCGCAGAACGAAGGCAATCACATTGGCCAGCGAGGCGTCGCGATGTGGGGCAACTGGCTGTACTTCGAAACGCCGGATTGCAACCTCGTATCGCTCAACGCGAAGGACGGGAAGGAGCGCTGGCGACGCAAGATTGCCGATGTGAAGCTCGAATACTTCTGCACCATGTCACCGCTCGTGGTAGGCAATCATATTGTTGCCGGAGTCGGTGGCGATTCGCTTGATAACCCCGGTTTCCTCGAATCGCGCGATCCAGAAACCGGCGATACCCAGTGGCACTGGAACGTCGAGCCGTCGCCGGGCGAGCCCGGTTCCGAGACTTGGCCGGACAACGATTCGCGCTCGCACGGCGGCGGTATGACCTGGATGACCGGCACCTACGATCCCCAGTTGCATCTTCTGTATTGGGGCACCGGCAACCCGAATCCGGTTCATGCCGGAGAAGGCCGTAAAGGGGATAACCAGTGGACGTGCTCGATCGTCGCCCTCAACGTCGACACGGGGAAACTTGCCTGGGGTTATCAGGTGTCGCCTCACGATACGCATGATTGGGACGCCGTCCAAACGCCCATCCTATTCGACGGGGAATTCGATGGCAAGCCGCGTAAGCTGATCGCACAAGCCTCCCGCAACGGCTTCTTCTTCGTTCTCGACCGGACCAACGGCCAGCACCTGCTCACCAAGCCATTCATCCAAACCAATTGGACTCTCGGCATCAACGCAAACGGACAGCCGATTCCCAATCCGAAGAAAGAACCTTCGCGAAACGGAACGCTTGTCTCGCCAAGTTCCAACGGAGCATCCAACTGGTTCGCGCCCACATTTGATCCCTCGACGGGACTTTTCTACGTCGTTGCCTCGCAAAGCTACAGCGTCTTCTATCTCACCGCGGAAGGTAAGGCCGAGGGCTTTGCCGGACGCGATGACTTCCTGAACTATCCCGGCGAGATTAAAGCCATCGACTACAAGACGGGTGAGATCCGCTGGAGTCATGACATCGGCGCTATGGGCCCCGGCCTCCTCAGCACCGCTGGCGGGCTCCTCTTCACTGGCGACAACGCGAACCACATCCTCGCTATGGACGACGCGACCGGCAAGACTCTCTGGCACACCACCGTCGCTGCCACTCAAGCCAACGGAGCGGTTACCTACGAGCTCGACGGCAAACAATATGTCGTGGTCGGAGCTGGCGACTTTCTCTACGCCTTCACCTTACGCAAGACGAATTAAAGTAGCGCGTCCTTCGGGTAATTGTCGAACAGCTACTTTCCGAACCAGGCTCCGCCTCTATCCGTCCCGCTTCGGCAGCTTCTTCACCATCCGCAGTTCGTTCTTCACCCCAGGCAGCATCTCATAATGCACCTCATCCATAAATGACTTCATGAGCCGCATCCCCAAGCCGCCCGTCCGTTTCGCGGTTATCAAATCCTGAAGCTTCGGCTGCTCCACCGATGCCGGGTCGAACCCCTTACCCGTATCGATCACATCGATTTGTACCGAACTCTCGTCCACCGTGGCGCGAATGGAGACCTCTTTCGTCGAGTCCGAATCGTACGCATGCTCCATCACGTTCGAACAAGCTTCGTCGACCGCCATCTCCAGCTTGGCGACATCCAGATCACCCATTCCGGATTGCGTCCCAATGCTCTTCACAAAGTCGCGAATCATCGCCAGGTTTTCCGTCGAAGAAGGGACATGCAGAGAAAACGTCTTTTCGATTGATGCCATCGCTAAGTCTCCTTCACCGGCGCGTCTTCATAGCGCTGCACCGCGGCAGGCAGATCCGGAACAATATCGAAGAGCGCGGAAAAACCCAATATGTCGAAAACCTGAAAAACCTTGGGAGCCAACCCACAAATCTTGATGTCGCCGCCCGCGCCCCGGATCTCGTCGATGAAGCTCATGAAAACGCCCAAGCCCGCGCTCGAGATGTAAGTGAGGCGCGAGCATTCCACCACTAACCGCACCCGGCCAGCCTCGTATTCGGTCTCGACCGCCTTCTCGAATTCGGGCGCCGTGTGGGCGTCCAAATAGCCTTCCAGCGACAGCACGACAAGCCCTTGTTCTTCCGACTTATGAATCGAAAACGGATTAGCCACCGGCCACCTATCCTCTCAAGTCTCTCTTGATTCGAACTTAGTTCGAACTCCCCACGCGCAGCACCACCAGGGTAATATCGTCCTGCTGGTGGACGCCGTCCAGAAAATCATGAACCTCGCCCAGTATGGAATCTCGCGCGGCAGCGGCATCCATCCGGTCGGTCCGCTCCACGGCGGAAACCAAACGCTCCTCGCCGAACTGTTCCAGGTCTTTGTTCATCGCTTCCGGGATGCCATCAGAATAGAACACTACCGCATCGCCATCCTCGAGCGCCATCTCAGCTACCTTCAATTGGGTACCGAAAACGCGCCCTGCCGTGATGCCCAGTCCCAATCCGCCCGGCGCCACGAGCGTTGTCGCTTCCTTCGCCGTTTGGCGCCACACAACTGGATTATGCCCTGCGCGCACGCACTCCAGCACCCGCTTCTCGGCATCGAGGAAACCCAGCGCCATGGTGACGAACACCTTCTTGCGCGTAACGCTATGAAGATGCCGGTTCACCTCTTCCACCACTTGCGAAACGTTCGAGCTATCTCTCGAAACGGAAGCCAGCAGACCTTTGGTGAGCGTCATATAAAGGGCCGCGGGCACGCCTTTGCCGCTCACGTCGGCCACGCCGATGCCAATGCGCCCGTCCGGCAGTTTCAGGAAATCGTAAAGGTCCCCGCCTACTTCCAGGGACGGCGTGCAGGACGCGGCGATCGTATATCCGGGAATCTCGGGCGGCGTTTGCGGCAGCATATCCTGCTGGGCCCGCCGCGCCAACGAGAACTCGGCTTTCAATTTTTCCCGCTCGGCGCGAAAACCGGAAATTGCCGGATTCGCGGCCAGCGGATCGCCCTCCGCAACCGCTTCGCCTCGCTTCCGGCACCACCACGCCACCACGGCGAGTACGGCCAAAACGATAAATATTCCCCAACTGATTTGCCCCTTCTGCCCCAGCATGATGGCGCTCAGCAGCAGGGCGCTCGAGACTTGAACCGTCAGCACCGCCAGCAGATCAAAATGGGCGTAGACGTACCAGAGCACCGCCATCGTCGCAGCGCCCGCCGTTAACGGGGCGCCTATCGCGCCGGAGATCACGCGCGTCATATCCGCAAAGAACAACGCGCCCACAGGCAGCACGATCATCCACCGCAGCCAGCGCTTCCGGATCATCCGGGCAAACGCCGGCATCCCAAAGCCGAAGAAACCCAGCAAATAGGCGAACTTGGCGGCGTTCACGGTATCCAGCATCGGCCAGCGGCTATAGAGCACTTCCGCGTTGTGCGGCAACACCCAACTGGAGTGAAACAAACCGCAGGCCGCCACCAGGAACGGAAGCGCCGCCAGCAAAGGACTGAACAGCAAACCCGCCAGCAGCGATTCTCCGGTTGATTTCCCGACGGGAGCGAGAAGACAGGTCTGCTCCAGGGACATCCATTTGGGCCTCGCCGTTACGGAAATCCCGCGCCCCACCGCGGTCAGGCAAACAAACATCGCGCCCGTGAAGAAGGCCGTGAAAAGCGTGCCGAAATCCCAATCTCCTACCACCCTCGCAATCATGATCGCGAGACAAACCCCCGCCATGCGGATCGGAAACTTGTGGTTTACCGTTCTTCGCACCAGCCAAAGAACGTAGATGCCGATGATGATCACCGCTCCGCCGGAGCAGAGCAACCCGTAAATCCCGCTAAAAACATCCCAGTATCCAGCGTCGTCTCCCGTGTCGGAATCCTCGTCGCCCGAGCCCGCGTAAGCCTTCCGTTCAGCGGTTTGGACCACCGCCTTTTGGGTCACCACTTTGATCCGCTGCCTCACATCCGAGTGCGGCGGGGCGGGCATGTTCCAGGTGTAGTCTTCTTCGCGATCCTCATCGCCCATCGACCGTTCACGCGCCTCGAAATTTGCGGCTTGCGGTCCCGCCATGTAACGGAACGCCGCGTCCGCCGCGGCGTCGTCGGAGGGGAACTTCTGCTGCCCCTTGAATTCCTCTGGCGCACGCCAGTAAACCGGTAAGCCCGCGGAATCGAAGCCAACCTCAGCCGTCTTTCCATTCTTCGAGAGTTTGATTCTCAGCGACAAAGGCGATACGGCGCGCGCATTGGCGTCGTTCGGATTCGCCTGCTGGTAATGAGCCAGCGACTGGGAAATGCTCGGTGAGGTAGACGCCTTCCAATCGCTCGCGTCCAATCCAAAATGCGCGGACACCAGCTTCGCTTTGGCCACTAATTCCGCTCTGGGAAGCACCGTCCAACTGGTAGCCGGCCAGTATTTTCCGAAGAGCGCCAGCAGCAGACCGGCTCCCACCAGGCCCGCAATCAGCGGTACTCTCAAGCGACCACCTCTTGCGCGATCGCACGGCTTTCGACGACCCGCATCACAACCGCCGTCAGATCTTCCGATG
The DNA here is from genome assembly GCA_003136675.1 of Bryobacterales bacterium. Classification (GTDB taxonomy): domain Bacteria; phylum Acidobacteriota; class Terriglobia; order Bryobacterales; family Bryobacteraceae; genus Bog-113. The sequence goes on along the minus strand of PLFE01000140.1, from coordinate 88,427 downwards.
CGCGGCCCTGATATTTGGACAGCACGGAAACCAGCGACGTTTGCAGCGGTGCATCACTCTTCTTCAACTGGGTCACCAGGAAGTCAAGCCACTGATAGTCCACTTTGCCAACGCGCCGCGAGCGCAACGAACTCACGCCGCCGGTGAAGAAAATCAGGTGGTCGCCTTGCTGCGCCTGCACCGTACCTTCATAAATCTGCGGCGCGCTTTTCGAGCGGCCCGGCACAGTCACCACGCGCTCCAGATGGGCGGAGGAAGCGAGGCCCGTTCCATGGAGATAAATGACGAACCGCGGCGATGCGCCCAGCCGGGCGTAATTGAGCAGGTTGCGCCGAACGTCGAGCACTCCGTAGGCGAAGCTGATGCCGCCGCCGCTTCCGCGTTCCAGCAGTTCGGCAATGCTCGATTCCAGTTTCAGCAGAACCTCGGTGGGCGAGTTGGGCCCCAGCGACGCGTGCATCAACACGCCTTTGGCCAGCGCGATGCAAAGCGCGGAGGCCAGGCCCTGCTCGCCGCCTTGCGCGATAAAAATGCCCACGCGATTGGCATCCAACCGGAAGAAGTCGTAGAAGTCTCCGCCCACCTCCCGCGCCGGGAGACAACACGCCGCGAACTGAATGCCCGGCAATTCCGGCACGGCCTGAGGGAGAAGCCGCAACTGTGCTTCGCGCGCCGCCAGCACTTCCGCCTGTAGCGCCATCCGCTCCACCAGGTTCTTGGCATATTGTGGGCGCACCGCCTCTTCCCGCACGCCGCGGCCGCGCAACGCAAGGTAGGCTGCCGCGATCAGTGCCGCCGCGCCCACAACCGCCAGCGTGAGCGCGAAATCCGTCCACACCTGGAACACGGCCGAAAGCCGCGCGATCTCAGTCACAAAACTGAGCGCCGAGAGACCCACGATTGCCGCCAGCAGATCGAAGGCGAAGAACGGCAGCAACAGAGCGGCAGCGAATACCGCCATGCCCGTGAGCGCGCCTCCCAGCGTGTAATAACGCCCCGCGTCATGCAGTACGGCAAAAAGCGCGAAAACGATCAGCCAGAAAAAGCGGCGCTTCCTGCGCGCCGCTTTACGCATCAGGAACGCCGCAGGTAATAGGAGCCCGGCCACGGCAACCAGCAGAGCATCGTACTGGCGGCCCACCAGCAGCGTCACCCACGGCATGCGCGCAAACGTGAAGCGCACCGCGTCGTTGCGGGAAGCGTCAACGTTGTGACTGAAGAACTCGCCGGCGGCCTGTTGGCACAGCAGCAACCATCCCGCGGCCGCGGCTCCAAACAGAACCGATGCAGCCACATTCCGTGAAAAGATGCGGCCGGCCAGCAGAGCATCCAGCGAAGTGAGTTTGCCGGGGTAAGCTTCCCGCAATTCCCCCTCGCCGCTGCCGTAGCCGATACCCGCCAACAGCCCCATGATCGCGAAAGTGATGCATGCGGCCACCGAGGCGATGATCTGAATTTTCGCGAACGTCGCGCCGCTCACGTGAACCGCAATCAGATCCCAGCCCAACGCGTACGCCATGGTCCCGTAAGAAACGGCAAACAATCCGGCCACCACCAGCGTGCGCAGGTGGGAAACCTCCTTCTGCAAGGTTCGCTTGGCATACCGGTAAATCGCGTAGATCGCGCAAAAGGCCAGAAAGAAGCCATAGACCGTATCGAAAATAATCCGAAGCACCGCCTTCCTGGGCTTGGACGCATCGCCTGCGCTGCCTGAAACGTGTTCGCCGACCACTTGTGAATCGCGAACCGATGCCGTGATGTGGAGGGTCAGTCCGTTAGCGCCCCCCGGATGCTCATCCCAGGTCACCTCCCGCCGCATCGCATCGCCGGCGTTTGCGCGCACCTTCGCGGCGCCCAGTTTGACCAGTCGATGGAGTGCCGCGTTTGCGGAGAGAACTCTCCGCGCCAGCGCTTCGGCCTCCTGGTCGGACCCGGTTTTCGCGCTGGATTTCGAGTCATCCTCGTCGCTGGAATCATCCTTGACATTGACGCCGCTCTCATCATCCGTATCGCCCGCGCCGGCTTTCGATGATTTACCGAATTCGTATCCGGTTACCTGGCCCGTCATGGAAAGGTAAACGCGGAATTCATGGCTCAGGTCGCCGGACCGGAACAGAACCTGCAACTCCCGCGCAGGCGCGATGAGGCTGGCGGCCAGCGCCTCAGGCTGCTTCGACGATTCGTAATAAGCCAGCAGATTGTCGTGCGTTGAGGCCACGGCATATTCATGCCAGCCCGTCACATCGTAGCCCTTTGATTTAGCGAATTGCGAGGCGATGCGAATCGCCGACATGCGGTCTTGCGCGCCTTCGATGCGCGCCGGGCGTTCCTGATTCAGTTCCAGAACCACGCCGCCGACGTAGGCCAGAGGGAAAAGCGTGAAGAATAATAGCCACAGGATTCCAGCGCGCGGCGTCAGCACCTCTCGCGGCAATAGTTCTTCGAGCCAGTTCGCGTTCATAATCGCTTCATCACCATCATCGTGATGTCATCGAATTGTGGGGCTTCTCCCACGAACAAGTCAATATCTTGAATCACGGCATCGACAATCTCGCGGGCCGGGCGTTCCCGCTGCTGCTTCAAGACTTCAATCAAACGCTCCAGACTGAATTCGCGCTCGGAAAGATCGTTGGCTTCCGTCACTCCATCGGAATAAATCGCGAGCAGGTCGCCTTCGCGGAGTTCAAACGATTGCTCTTCATAGGCCATCTTCGGGAACAACCCGAGAGCGATGCCGCTGCAAGGCATCAGTTCCACCTCGCCGGATTTTCGCAGGACCACTCCGTCGTTGTGCCCGCAGTTCACCCACTGGCAAAAACCGGTCGCCGGATCGTACTGCGCCAGAAACGCGGTGGCATAGCGGTTGGCGGGAGTCGCCGCATGCAGCAGGCTGTTGGCTTGCTGGGCCACGGACGCGAGAGACTGCTCGCGGCTCAGCAGCGCCCGCAATGTCGCCTGAATATTGCTCATCAGGAGCGCCGCGAACATGCCCTTGCCGGAAATATCCACCACGCAGAGCAGGTGCGGCAGATCCTCGCCGCTTCCTTGAATGGGAAGCACGTCGTAGTAATCGCCGCCTACCAGTTTGGCCTGCCGGTTACGCGCCGCGATATCGCAGCCCATCAGGTTTGGAAGCACCGCGGGGAACAGGCCACGCTGAATGTTCGCGGCCAGCTCCACTTCCTTTTCCATCTGTTGGCGCGCTAGCGTATCGCGGAAGTGCCACGCATTGTCGAAGGAAACAGAGGCCTGAGCCACCAGGCCGGCGCCAAATTCGATGTCGGCGTCGGAATAGGGCTGGCGGTTCAAACGTGGACCGCAGACCACCATTCCAAATGTTTCCGCCGAACTGCGCAAGGGCAGCAGCAGCGATCCCGCAGGCAGGGGAGTGCCGGGCGCCGCTATCGCCGGCTCCGCAGCCTGCGACCACTTCTCCTTGTCGGCGAGCAGGAAGTCCAGCTTCAAGCCCTTCTGGCGGAGAATCTCGGGGTGCCCCTGCTTCCAGGTCACCAGCCCGTGCTTCGAGATAATCCAGCGTCCCGCCAGCGTCAGCGTCAGCATCTGGGCAATGTCATCCGGCTCCAGCGAGGCCGAAACGCCGCGAACCAGATCCAGCAGCGCGCGCAGTTCCTGCACCTTCTGCGCCAGCTTCTCATTGCTTTGCAGAGTCTCCTCATGCGCTTGCGCCTGGCAGATGGAACTCGCCGCCAGACCCAGCAGAGCCTTGATGAAATCTTCTTCCTCGGGTTCGAGAAATCCTCGGGCAGGCCGGCCGATCGCCAGAATGCCAATGGTCTGCTCCCCTTGCTCGATGGGGAAAAACCGATCAAGCCTGGCGGCGCGGCCAATCTCTTCGGAAAAGGGCTTGTTCGCCGGTAACATCGGTAAACCGCGCGAAAGGGCCACGCGCATGTTTCCATCAAGATCGACCGCGATGACTGCCTTGCTAACCAGCGACCGCCCCATCACCGTGCGCAGAAGATGCGCCAGCAGATCTTCCAGAGTCCGGCTGGAACCCAGCAGTTTGGCGGATTCAAGTAGGGCCTGAAGCCGCGATTCATCGAGTTTTGGAACGTTGCTCTCCAAGTCCTAAAACGTACCAAATTGCTGGGACCTAATTATTCAGGGGAACCGGTTTAGTGGCCAACAAAGTGCTCTCTCGATGCCTAAGGTCGCTATGATCATTCTAATTATCATTCTGGTGCTGCTTTTGGGCGGCGGTGGCGGCTATTACGGGCACAGCCGGTACGGCTTCGGAGGGGGAGCGGGAATTGGGCTGGGCACGGTCCTTGTTATTCTTCTCATCGCCTATCTGTTGGGAGCGTTCCGGTAAACTACTGAACCGCGGTGGGATTGTCGAGCATTGAAGGGCCTCAGTTTTGCGGAGCAGCAGTCTCGATAATGTTGGTGCTGGAGGAGGGGGTCGAACCCTCATACCGAGTGAACGATGCGGGATTTTGAGTCCCGTGCGTCTGCCAATTCCGCCACTCCAGCCGACCGATTTTATGGTAGCAAACTAGCAGATCCTCGGCAGTTGCTCCCCAAGCTGCATCGGCACCACGCGAGTCGCCCCAATCCGCGTCTTGCTCACGAGCAACCCAGGGTGCTTATCCGTAACACGGCCAATCACACACGCCCGCCCGGCCACCGGATGCGCGCGCATGCGATCGAGAATTGCATCGGCTTTTTCCGGCGCCACAATGGCGAGCAACTTGCCTTCATTCGGGACGAACAGCGGGTCGAGGCCCAGCAAGTTACACGCTGCCTGCACTTCCGGCTCAACGGGCACGCGCACGTCTTCGATGATCATGCCCACTCCGGAGCTTGCGGCGATTTCATTTAAAGACGAAGCCACCCCTCCGCGCGTCGGGTCGCGCAGCGCATGAATCCCGCCAAGCGGGAGAAGATCGGCCACCAGTTCGCTCAGCGGAGCGCAATCGCTCTCAATCACGGTATCGAATTCCAGGCCCTCGCGAACGCTCATGATGGCCATGCCATGATCGCCGATGGTCCCGCTCACCAGAATCACATCGCCCGGACGAGCCAAGCCCGGACCAATCTGCAGGCCATCCGGAATCACGCCGATCCCGGAAGTGTTGATGTAGCAGCCGTCGCCATGGCCACGCTCCACCACTTTCGTGTCGCCCGTCACGATCTGCACGCCCGCCTTGTACGCCGCCCGAGCCATCCGCGTGACGATCTCACCCAAGCTCGAAACCGCGAACCCTTCCTCAAGAATGAAGCCCGCGCTCAAATATAAGGGCTGCGCGCCGCTCATCGCCAGATCGTTCACAGTGCCGTTCACCGCGAGTTCACCAATGCTGCCGCCGGGAAAGAAGAGCGGCCTCACCACGAAAGAATCCGTGGAGAACGCCAAACGCCCCGCGGGCACCGTCAGCACCGACGAATCGCCCAGATTCAGCAGCGCCGGATTCCCGAAGGCGGGAAGAAACAGGTGCTCGATCAGTTCCGCCGAGAGCTTCCCGCCGCCTCCATGCCCGAGCACAATAGTCGGGTAATCCAGCAGCGGTAAAGGGCAAGACCAATTTTCAAAGTTCATCTAATTCGCGGCGGAGATGTTCAGAAAGCGGCCGTAATTATAGTAAGCCGCGCACGCGCCCTCGCTCGACACCATTGTCGCGCCCAACGGTTTGCGAGGTGTGCATTCCTTCCCGAACGCCGGACACTGGTTGGGTTTCAATCGGCCTTGCAGAACTTCTCCGCTATGGCACAAAGTGGATTCACAAGTCTGTATGTCCGTCACGCTAAAGCGGTACGCCGCGTCAAACTCGCGATAAGCGGGCTGCAAGCTCCAGCCGCTTTTCGGAATCACGCCAATGCCACGCCACGCCCGATCCGTGACTTCAAAAACCTCGTTCAGAATCTGTTGCGCCGTGCCGTTTCCGTCGAAATTGACGGCGCGCTCATACGCATTCTCTACTTCATTCCGGCCGGATTCCAGTTGCGCGACGGCCCGTCGAATCCCATCCATCACATCCAGAGGTTCAAATCCCGTAATCACGATGGGCACCCCGTGACGCGCCGCCAAAGGAGGATATTGCCAGTACCCCATTACGCTGCACACGTGCCCCGCGGCGAGAAACGCCTGCACTCGATTGCCGGGCGAAGTCATGATCGCTTCAATTGCCGGCGGCACGAGAACATGCGAGACCAGCATTGAGAAATTCTTCAGCCCTTGCTGCCTGGCCATCTTCACAGCCATCGCATTTGCGGGCGCAGTGGTTTCAAATCCGATTCCGAAGAAGACCACCTGGCGCTCGGGCGATTGGCGCGCAATGTTCACTGCATCCAAAGGCGAATAGACCACACGTACATCCGCGCCTTCGCTCTTCACGCGAAACAAATCTTTCGTGCTTCCGGGCACCCGCAGCATATCCCCGAAGGAACAGAAGATCACGCCGGGCTGCGCCGCAATTTCGAGCGCCTGGTCGATCAGCCCCAGCGGAGTCACGCACACCGGGCACCCAGGGCCGTGGATCAACTCAATCTCCGGCGGCAGCAGTTGATCGATGCCGTTCCGGATGATGGAGTGCGTCTGCCCGCCGCATACTTCCATCAACGCCCACGGCCGGGTCGTAATCTGGCGGATTTCATGCGCCAGTTTCTGCGCGATCTCTCCATCCCCATATTCAGTGAGGTACTTCATGGTTCGCTTCCTCTTCCACCGGCCGCTCTTCCCCGAACTCCTCGTCGAGCATCCCTAATTCGCGGAATAACGCAAGCGTCTTATGCGCGGCTTCCTCGTCCACTTTGGTGATCGCGAAGCCCACATGGACAATGGTGTAATCTCCAATCGCGATATCAGGCATGTAAGCCAGGCAAACATCTTTCTCGATGCCGCCGAAGTTCACCCGGCCCATGCGCGTGCCGTTGGCTTCAAAGATCTGCTTAACTTGTCCGGGGACTGCGAGACACATGTTCCGCTCCTGCGAAGGCGAGTTCCTGTTCTAAAATAGCCTGCCCAACGACCACATGATGACACGATTGTTTCCCGAATCGGCGACTGCGATGCCTCCGTTATGCATCTCCAGATACCGTACGGCCAACAGAGTGTATGATGCGTCACGGCTTTCCAGCCGTTTTCACCTTCCAATCCCGCAGCTCATGCGGTAGCCCGGCTCCTAATCGAACCCGAATCGCTGCCTGTGAGCCTCAACTCGCGGTCAAAGCTGACCAAACCGCGATCAAAGGCGCGGTCGAAGTGGGCCGCCAGACAAATGCCGTTCCTTGGGTTGAGCCTCTCTTTTGGGAACTCACTCCACGGCAGGATATGACTCGCAACCAATAGTTCCGGAATCGGGTTCTTCGTGATGCAGCAGGTTGAATCAGTTCGTGCAGCTTTTCCTCACTGAGCAGGGCCATCGCATCCCAGTTATTTTGGAACTCGTTCCAGATCTCTTCATCGAGACGGCTATGACCCGCGAGGCCTCGAACGCCCCTTTCGCGGTGCGCTGGGTCGAGGGAGGCCAAGTTGGTGAGCTTCATCGCCAGGCTGTCAGGAGTCCGTCCAAGGAGCTTAGCAACCTCCACGATTCGCCGATTTCGCGAGTGCATCCTCCCAAACGGAAGCGTAAAGTAAAGCCCGCACGCGACGATAAGCTGCTCACGCGACCATAGCACTCCAGACGTGGCTTGATCCTCCTAGTCGAGTAATTCTTCCAGGCTCTCCGCGCTCGAGACCCGCACGGCCAGGCTCTCCACTTGCTCGCTCGAATAACCGGCGATCTTGTTCTCGGCCCAATCGGGAATAGGGCCAAACCGTGCCTCCATCAGGCGGCGTAGGACCCTCAATTCGCCCTCAACGCGCCCGATCTCAATTCCCCGCTTAATCTCACGGCCCAACACCTTGTTATCCATGATGGGGTTAAATACCGGCATCGCTCTCGCCTCCCGTTCCACAATCTCTTCCAACTGCCGCAAGCCGGAGATCCGGAGCAACCGGCCCAGCGCCGCTTCCCGCCCACCCGGCTCCAACTCCGCAATCCGCGCCAAAATCCGCCGAACGACCGTCCGTTGATCTCGCAGCCCTGTCAGGACCGCTATCATATTAGCGCCGATATCACCGCTCTCCAGCAGCCGCTCGCTATCGGAAATTGCGGATAACGACGGCCTCATACGAAAACGCGAACCCGGCACAGCGCTGTGAGGATGGTCCATGCAGCGCCGTCTCCATGCACAGTAGAGCATCCCCCACATACAGCAGTATCTGCCTGGGAAACCTGCCGAACAGCCGGTAAACCCGAAGGCCATATTCAGCCATCCGCACCGCCATAGCGGGGTCGTGCGTGCTCTGCAGCTCGATATGCAGCAGATTCCGATCGGCCGTCTCACCCAGCAGATCGACGCGCGTATTCCGGACCTCCGGCATCTCTACATCCAGCCATTTCTCGACGGCCACGCCGCCCGTCAGAGCCTGCAAAACACCCGCGCCGGAAGTACGCAACAACAGCTTGAGCGAGACGTCGTATTTCTGCATGTGCCCAACTGCTCAGTGGCGGAATCATCTCGCTTCTCTGTCAAAAATTCCCGCCAAGCGTTGCAGCCGTTCGCCCACCCAGGGCATAATAGCCTGCGAACGCCAATGAGCCCAGATTTCCGTGCTAAGGTGAACGAGTTGCTGGAGCACCACTACTGCATCACGCTTCACGATATCGGGTACTCCGATGCCGAGGAGGCCCGTTTTGAAACGGAGTTCGCTTCCCCGGATGAACTCGTTGATTACCTAGCCAAACATCTCGACCTAATAGAGACGGATGAGTTGCTCGGACGTTGCAGCTGGCAAAATCGGGACTTTTATCGTAAATGAGAACGTTGGTTGTCTGCCGATGCCCGCAACTGGACTAACCAGTCGATCCATTGCGCCATCCCCATCCCGCGCTTGGCGGACACCTCGAAAATCCGCATACCGGGGCGGACTGCCTCAATGTTGGCATGCGCGGCGGCGCGATCGAAATCGCACGCCTCGGCAAGGTCCATCTTGGTGATGACGGCGATATCCGCGGAGTTGAACATTCCGGGGTACTTCAGCGGCTTGTCTTCGCCTTCTGTGACCGAGAGCATGGCGATGCGAAGCTTCTCGCCTAGGTCATAGCTGGAGGGGCACACCAAGTTGCCCACGTTCTCGATGAAGAGATAATCGAGCTCATTCAAGTCCCAGCCTTCCAGGTGTTCGGCGATCATGGCGGCTTCCAGGTGACAGCAGCGATGTGTGTTGATTTGCCGCACGGGAGCGCCGCTCGACGCGAGCCGCCGCGCATCGTTGTCGGTTTCGAGGTCGCCCACGAGCGCGGCCACGCGCAGGCCGGCTTCGCGCATTGCGCGCAGAGTCTTTTCGAGGAATGCGGTTTTGCCAGTGCCGGGAGAAGAGACCAGATTGAAGGCGATCACGCCCGCCGCCGTAAAGCGCTCGCGCAGCGTTGCCGCCAGTTCGTCGTTCTTGTTCAGAACGCCTTTGCGGATTTCAAGTACTCGCGTATTCATCGATCAGAATCGATTCGATTTCGAGATCCCGCCCTTGCCGGATGTCTCCACTCGGAGTGTCGCACACCGGGCAGCGGAATCGTTGCAAGTCGGTCAGTTCCTTTTCCTCGCGGCACACGGAGCAGTAGAGGATTACGGGCACTTCGTTCACAACCAGCTTTGAGCCCGCGAGCGTGGTGTCCGCGGTCGCGATGTCGTAGCAGAACAGGAGCGCGTCTTTCGCGACACCCGCCAGCGCGCCGACGCGCAGACGGACCTCGTGGACCTTCAAAGCGCCATAGTCGGAGCTGACCATTTCGACGATGCTGGAAGCTATCGAGAACTCGTGCACTTGCCATTTCAAAGTATCATCTTGCTATGCCGCCCCGTCGCCGCCGCATCGAGATCACGGGCATAGTACAGGGGGTGGGCTTTCGTCCGTTTGTCTACAATCTGGCCAGGGAGCACCGGCTCACAGGGTCGGTTCATAACCATAGTTCTGGCGTCACCATCGAAGCGGAGGGCGAGACCGAGGCGCTGCAGCGTTTTAGAGACGACTTGCTGACGAGGCTTCCGCCCCTCGCCGTGGTGGATGAGGTTGCCTCGTCCGAGATTCCCTGCGCCGGAGATACCGACTTCGTCATTCTGGCGAGCGCGACCGCGGCATCGGAGAGTACTCCCGTTTCACCGGACATCGCCACCTGTGAGGATTGCCTGCGCGAATTGAACGATCCGGCGGATCGGCGTTACCGCTACCCGTTCCTTAACTGCACGAATTGCGGTCCGCGTTTTACCATCATCCGGGACCTGCCCTATGACCGGGCGGCGACTACCATGGCCGCGTTCCCGATGTGCGCGGAATGCGAGGCCGAGTATAGTGACCCCGGCAACCGGCGTTTCCACGCGCAGCCGAACGCGTGCCCGCNNAGCGGGGCGATTCTGGCCGTGAAGGGAATTGGCGGCTTCCACCTGGTTTGCGACGCCACGAGCGACGAGGCTCTCAGCCGGCTGCGGGAGCGTAAGAACCGGTTTGAACAGCCCTTCGCTGTGATGGCGCGGGACCTGGAAGCAGTCCGCGGGATCGCTGAGGTGGACGAGGAGGAAGCACGGCTGCTGGTCTCGCGCCAGCGGCCGATCGTACTGCTTCGCAAACGGCCGGATAGCGCGCTGTCGGATCTTGTCGCACCAGGGAACGGCTATATCGGGGTGATGCTGCCTTACGCGCCGCTGCATACGCTTCTGATCGGAGAGCGGCCTTTGGTGATGACGTCGGCGAACCCTTCGGGCGAGCCGATTGTTCGTGAGAACCAGGAAGCGCAGGAGCGGCTGGCGGGGATCGCGGATGCTTTTCTGATGCACAACCGCGACATTGAAGTGGTGTGTGACGACTCCGTGGTGAGGACGTTCGAAGGGCGTGAAATGCCTTTGCGGCGGTCGCGGGGTTATGCTCCGATGCCGGTGCGCTTGCCTCGCGAGGCGGATAGTGTGCTTGCAGTGGGCGGTGAGTTGAAATCGACTTTCTGCATCACGAAGGGCCACTTCGCGTATCTCAGCCAGCACATCGGGGACATGGGAACGATGGAGACACAGCAGGCGTTTGAGCGCGCGCAGGATCATATGCTGCGCCTGTTCCGCGTGGAACCGAAACGGGTGGTTTGCGACATGCATCCGGGGTATCAATCGGTACACTGGGCGGAGGAATACGCGCGAAAGCGCGGGATCCCGCTGCTCAAGGTTCAACACCATCAGGCGCACGTGGCTTCGCTGATTGCCGAGGCCGGGTTGCCGCTTGAAACGCCCGTGATCGGGATCGCGTTCGACGGAACGGGTTACGGGACGGATGGAACGATCTGGGGCGGGGAAGCTCTGCTGGTGCACGGCGCGGCATTCGAACGGTTCGCCCATTTGCGGACGATTGCTTTGGCGGGTGGGGATGCGTCCATCAAGACACCCGCGCGGGCGGCACTCTCGCACCTTCGCGCGGCGGGCATTCCGTGGGATGCGGATCTGCCTTGCGTGGCGGCCCTCGATGCGGTTGAGCCGCGCGTGCTGGATCGCCAACTGGAGCGCGGGTTGAACTGTGTGGATTCGAGCAGCATGGGAAGGCTCTTCGATGCCGTGGCGGCGTTGATTGGGGTGAGGCAGCGCGTGAGTTATGAGGGGCAGGCGGCGATTGAGCTGGAGTCTCTTTGCGGGCCGCGGGCGCGCGTCTATCCTTCGAGTCTGCTCGATGCTGGGCCTTTGCTGCGCGCTATTGTGGACGACCTGCGCGGGGGCGTGGCGCGTGACGAGATTGCGGCTGGGTTCCATGAAGCGGTGGCGCGATGGGTTGGGGAGATTGCGGTTCTTGGCAGGGAGCGGACCGGGTTGAATCTTGTCGGGTTGACCGGCGGCGTGTTTCAGAACGTCACCCTGCTGCGCCGTTCGGTGGAACTTCTTCGAGCGGATGGCTTTCGGGTGTTGGTGCACCGCGTGGTTCCGGCGAACGATGGTGGATTGGCGCTGGGGCAGGCTGCTCTGGGGATATTAGATCACTAACATGCAATCACCGTAAGAGAAGAACCGGTAGCGCTGTTCGACCGCGTGACGGTAAGCATTGAGGATGAGTTCCGTGCCGCCGAACGCGCAGACCAGTAATAGCAGACTCGACTTAGGTAAGTGGAAGTTAGTCAGCAGGGCACCGGTCTTTTGGAAGCCGGCTCCGGGATATAGAAAGAGGTTTGTTTCGTCAGCGAGTTGGCCGGACCGGGCAGCGGATTCGATGGTTCGAACGCTGGTGGTTCCCACTGCGACGACACGTTCGGCCTGTTCGATTTTGCGCCATTCTTCCTTGGCGATGTGGTAGCTCTCATGATGCAGAGAATGGTTCTCGAAGTCTTCCCGATCGATGGGTTGAAAGGTTCCCAGACCGACATGCAAGGTGACATGCGCGATGGGCACGTTGAGTTGATCGAGCATCTGCTCGGTGAAATGTAGGCCGGCGGTGGGCGCGGCGACCGAGCCACGTTCCTGCGAGAAGACCGTTTGGTAGCGTGTGCGGTCGAGAGTTGTGTCGGCGCGGTGTATGTACGGAGGCAGCGGGATGTGGCCGAACTCTTCCAGGAAGGCGAGCAACTCTTCGTTGCTGGCGACGCCCTGGAACTCGACCAGGCGTTCCCCGCGATCCAGCGTTTCGAGGACGTGCGCGGTGACTCCGCGTTCAAAGGTGACGGTGCGGCGCGGCAGCAGGCGGCGGCCGGGACGTCCGAGCGCAATCCAACGCAGTTCACCGGCGGGCTTGAGCAGGAATAGCTGAATCGCGGCACCCGATTCGCTATGACCGAAGAGCCGGGAGGGAATGACCCGCGAGCTGTTGAGAACCAGGGAATCACCGGGGCGAATGAAGCCGGGAAAGTCGCGGAAGTGTAAGTCGCGTAAAGTACCCGAAGAGCGCTCCACTACTAACATGCGCGACGCGTCACGCTCGGTTAGCGGCGACTGCGCGATCAGCTCTTCGGGGAGTTCGTAGTCGAAATCCGAAAGGTTCAGGAGTAATGGACCTTGTTCGTGGCGGGGTCCCAGAAGGTCTTATGATCCGTCTTGTAACTCAGCGTGGCCAGATGTCCTGGAATAGCGGCGATCTGACCAGCCCGCGCGGGTGCGATGGCTTTCTCTTTTCCAAGAACGGCCATCAGGAAGTTATGCACGTGATCGGCCGTGGCGTCCGGCTGGTCGAAGTCTTTCAGATAGTTCAAATGAAGTTCGGTCTGCTTTGTGAAAGGCGCATGACCTTTGATGAACTTCGGTTGCGGGTAGAAGTGCAGGTTCTGGCGGTCCATCACCTCGATGGTGCCATCGTGTCCCATGAACTGTTCGCCGTAACCGTATTGGTCGTTCCCGAAGTAGCAGGAGTAGTTGAGGTGGAAGCGGTCCGGATACTCATATATGGCGCTGAAGGTATCGGGAACCTCGCGGTCATCATGGAACTCTTTGCCCCACTGGTAGACGCCGCCTGAGGCCATGCACGAGAAAGGGACAGTACGGTTGCAGACGAAGTTACTAATATCGGTCTGGTGCACCAGTAAGTCGGTGGAGATGCCACCCGAATAGTCCCAGTAGTTCCGCCACTGGAAGTAGCGCTCGGGGCTGAAGCTGATGTTCTTGTGAGCGGACCCTTCTAGGAAACGCTGCCAGTCGGTATTCTCCGGGGTGGTATCCGACGGGATTACGTAGCGCCATGCGGCGGGCGTGGTTTTGGTGGGGTCGGCCTGGGCATCGAAGTTGCGGTACCAGAAGGCGCGGACATAATGGACCTCACCAATGTCGCCGTTCTGCACCATTTCCCTGGCGCGGATGTAGAGCTTGTTGGAACGGTTCTGGGTGCCGACCTGAAGCACGCGGCCGGATTTTTCGGAAGCCTCGACAATCTGCTGCCCTTCTTCGATGGTATGGGCAATGGGCTTTTCGAGATAGATGTGTTTGTTGGCCGCGATGGCTTGCAGGGCCATCGGGAAGTGCAGATGTTCCGGACTGCTGATGAATACGACATCGACGTTGGGATCGGCCAGAAGGTCGCGGTAGGCAACGTAGGTTTTTGGAGTATGGCCGGGTTCGTTGGATTGAACGATGTCTTTGCCGGCGTTGAGGTTGCCCTGGTAGGTGTCGCATACAGCAGTGACGGTAACGGAGTCTTTGCTCAGCCGGTACATCTGCTTCATGACGAACTGCCCGCGGCTACCGGTGGCGATCCACCCGACGCGCAGGCGGTCGTTGGGGCTTTGGGATTTCAGGAGCGCCGGGGCAGCGGCGAGGGCTGCGGTTTTCAGGAATTCGCGACGTGGGAAGTAGTCAGACATGGCCGGATCGTATCTTATCGCTCTTCGAGATGCTTCAGTCGCGCGTCGATCACTTCTTCTACACGGCGCAGTTCGGCACACCACAAATCGCGCATGTCGTCGAACCGTTGATCGATCGCGTCGAATCGGGATTTCAGGTATAAGCCAAACACGCTAACGACGACGCTGTTGAACGCGGCGGGCGCGACGATAGCGATGTTTTGCTCAGTGGTCATGCCGGTTGGGGGCGCTCGCCTTCAAGGCCGGGCAGGCGGCGTCCGCCTTCCGGGCGAATCACCTGCTGAGTTTCGCCACCGCCGTCTTTCGGGCCGCCGACGATGACGTGGGGCGGCAAGGTGCCGCCATCGATGAGAGTGCGAACCTCCGCGCCGTCGAGCACTTCGCGCTCCAGTAGCGTTTCGGCGATCTTGATGAGCGCGGCCGAGTTGGCTTCGATGATTTTGGTCGCCAGATCGTAGCCGGCCTGCACGAACTTCTTCACCTGCTCATCGATTTTGAGAGCGGTCTCTTCNNCTGTAATCGCGATGCTGAGCGATCTCGCGGCCGAGGAAAATCTGTTCTTCCTTCTTGCCGAAACTGAGGGGACCCAGGTCGCTCATGCCCCATTCGCAAACCATCTTGCGAGCCATTTCCGTGGCGCGCTCGATGTCGTTCCCAGCGCCGGTGGTGAGCTGGTTGAGGTATTTCTCCTCGGCGATACGCCCAGCCATGAGGATGGCCAACTGATCTTCGCAGTAGGCCTTGCTGTAGTTGTGCTTATCGTCGATCGGGAGCTGCATTGTGATGCCGAGAGCCATCCCGCGAGGAATGATGGAAACCTTGTGCAGCGGATCGGCATTGGGGAGCGCGACAGCCACGACGGCGTGTCCGGCCTCGTGGAAAGCGGTGGTGCGCTTTTCAGAATCCGACAGGATCATGGATTTGCGTTCCGCGCCCATCAGGACCTTGTCCTTGGCGAGCTCGAAATCGATCATCATGACCACCTTGCGGTTCTGGCGGGCGGCGTTGAGGGCGGATTCGTTCACCAGGTTGGCGAGATCGGCTCCGGCGAGCCCTGGTGTTCCGCGGGCGAGGATGGCGAGATCGACGTCGTCACCCAGAGGGATTTTCTTGGTGTGAACCTTGAGAATGGCTTCGCGGCCTCCGACATCGGGACGGCCCACCACCACGCGGCGATCGAATCGGCCGGGGCGGAGTAAAGCGGGATCGAGAACATCCGGACGGTTGGTGGCGGCGACGAGGATTACGCCTTCGTTGGATTCAAAGCCATCCATCTCGACCAGGAGTTGGTTGAGGGTCTGTTCGCGTTCATCGTGACCACCGCCGAGACCGGCGCCGCGATGGCGTCCCACCGCGTCGATTTCATCAATAAAGACGATGCAGGGAGCGTTCTTCTTGCCCTGCTCGAACAGATCCCGGACGCGGCT
>PLFE01000140.1:0-72613 GCA_003136675.1 Bryobacterales bacterium | reverse complement strand
CGGGCACGGCTCTTGCCGAAGCTGAGCGCCTTATTACCGCCGCTCTGCATCTGACGCATGAAAAAGACCCAGAATGCGATGACCAGGACAAATGGGGCATAGTTGACCAGCAGGGATACCCACGGAGTACCGTTCGAATCCTTGAACTCGACGTTCACCTGTTTGGCATCGAGGGCCTTGACGACATCCTGATAATTGGCGGGAAGCAAAGTCTTCAGAGTCTTCTGATCGTTGACGAAATCGGCCTTCGCCTCCTGCCCGGCGATGACAACGTTNNTTGACGTTGTTCTTTTCGACCTCATTCATGAACTGCGTATAGCTGATGGTCACTTCCGGCTTGCTTTTCGTTTGGTGCACAACGGTCCAAAGCAGGATCGCGACACAGATCAGGACAGCCCAGAAGATAATTGTTTTAACGTTTGAATTCACTCTGACTCCGCTATCAAGGCGACCTAAAGAATAGCAGCCTCAATCTAATAGACGCACAAATCCCGGTTCGAGGTGCTTCCGGGGAAAAGAAGTTTTTCAGGCATGGGAAGCGATCTCCGATACCACGACGGCGCTCCGCGTCGAAGGTCCGGCGGCGAACTCCGCCGCAACGCCGAACTGCCGGGTCCAGACAATGGCTCCTCCACCGGCGGCTTTTGGGGCGGCGAGGACGGGCCACCAGTTTCGATCCCAGAGGGGAACACGCGCCTCCTGGAAGAGAGTCTTCAGCTTGACGGCCGCAGTATTAGACACGGGCCGATATTGATCGCCCGGCTGCCAGGTGCGCAACTCGAGCGACGCGGGCAAGCGTTCCCGATCAAGACAATCCACCACACTATTATAAGAGCAATTCCCGTCGCGAAGTTGTAACAACAGCGTGGAGAGTCCTCCAGGAAGCAGAATTTCTCCCGGAATTGGGACTAGAGAGGACGTGTGGCGGTCGCGGGAATAGGTTCCGGGTGGCGCGAAACGAAGCCAGTTGAAGGAACGCATGACGTCGACGCCGGGAATCTGGAGGCGGCCGCTGCCGTCGGTTTGGGCGGCGAGGGCGAGAATTTTCTCGACGTGGTCGAAGTCGATGGACTGGAGATCGCCGCGGACGAGGCCGATGGCGTGGCGGAGGAGGCGGCGGGCGGCGGCCCTGGGCAGACCGGTGAGGGCGCCGGTTGTGCAGATTTGTGCAGCGTATGCACTGGTGAGATGCTGGGCAGCGAGGCTGGCGATGACGGGTTCCCAGTATTCTTCTTCGGCGCGCGCCCAATCGGCCAGGGAGCTCAGAGTGCTTTCGATTTGGGGATTCCAGTCTTGTGCAAGGTTGGGCAGGAGGTTCAGGCGAATGCGGTTGCGGTCAAACGCAAGTGACTGATTCGAAGAGTCTTCCCGCCAGGGTTGTGCAATGTTGTGCAGGTATTCGCGGGTTTCCCGGCGGGTGACGTTGAGAAGTGGCCGAACAAACCCATCGCTGGTTGTGGGGCGGATGCCGGACAGCCCGGCAGTCCCGGCGCCGCGCAGCAAGCGGAAAAGAACGGTTTCCGCCTGATCGGATTGGGTGTGCCCTTGTGCAACTTTGTGCAGGTTGTGCAACTGCATCATTTCGCGGAAGAAGCGATTGCGGGCGATGCGTGCTTCCTGTTCGAGATTGCCTGTGCCGGAGAGAGGGAGTTCAGCGATTGTGCAGAACGAACCCAGATCGGCTGCAAGGCGCTGAACGAAGCGGGCGTCTTCGTCGGATTCTTCGCCGCGGAGTTTGTGGTTCGCGTGTAGGACGACCAGGGTCCATTGGCGTTCCGAGGCTAACGCATGGAGTGTGCGGAACAAAGCCACTGAGTCCGCACCACCAGAGACGGCGATGCCAATCCGGACGCCTGGTGGGAGCATCTCATGCATGATGAGATCAGCGGCAACTCGTTGGTGGAAGAGTTCGGGGTCCACGGCGGATAACCCTATATTGGAGCAAGAGACATAGTTATGGAAAAAGCGACATTTGCGGCAGGGTGTTTTTGGGGCGTGGAGGCCACTTTCCGGGCGATTCCAGGAGTGGTTGACGCTCGGGTCGGCTACACCGGTGGTCAGATGGAGCGGCCGACCTATAAGGATGTGTGCACCGACCGGACCGGTCATGCGGAAGCGATCGAAGTAACGTTCGATCCGGAAAAGGTTTCTTTTCAGCAACTTCTCAAGGTTTTCTGGGAGAATCACGATCCGACCACGTTGAACCGGCAAGGGCCGGATTGGGGATCGCAGTATCGATCGGCGATTTTTTATCATTCGCCGGAGCAGGAGGCAGAGGCGAAGGCATCTCTAGTGGAGGCTGAAAAAGGCACTAAGAAGCCGATCGTCACTCAAATTGTACCATCTGATACGTTTTGGGATGCGGAGGAATATCATCAGCGGTATTTGGAGAAGAGGGGATTGGCTAGCTGCCATTTGTAAAAAGTGATTCTCACAGGAGCCGGAAGTTGACTTGTGCATGGGCGATCGTCGCGACTGGCTTACCGTCCTTCTCCGCAGGCTTGAATTTCCATTTGCGGATTGCCTGAACGGCCTTTTGATCGAGGCCCATCCCGATGCCTTGGGTAACCTGGATGTTCTGGGGTTTCCCTCGCTCATCGATGACGAACTGAACCAGGACTACGCCGTTGACCTTCGCTTTGCGGGCTTGCTCGGTGTACTCAGGTTCTACCTGGAACAAGACGAGCGCGTGGGTGACGCCCTCGGCATCCGCTTTGTAAACGTGATTGGGAGGGTCCGCACCGCGAGTGGAAGTAATGGCCTTGGTCCCGTGCGGGGAATCGGGCGAATTCCCCGCACAACGGAAGCCGAAGTAGCCGCCGATGATATCGCTCGTGACGCCCCTTAGACGGTACAGTACGCGATTGCCGCGGTAATCGATCCAATAAATGTCCACCGCGCCTTCGCTCTGATTCACGAAGTTGATGGCCGTTCCCGTGGCGCTGTTGACGGAGTGGGAGGAATCATCTACCGTCGCCGGGTTCAACGGCTGAAGGACGATGCCGGCAGGAGCTGCGCCTCGTGTCTGTGCGGCGATGGAAAATATGGCTAACGCCAGAGGCTGCGCCCGCCTCGTGAATCGATGACGTGTTTGTCTCAAGGTCATGTTTGTTTCCTCCGGCTGAGCCGAACTCAATCAGGGCCGTTTCCTCTATCTGCGCAAAGTGAGGCTCATTCGGCGGAAAATCGCAGCCCGTACAGACACAGATCTCCAATAGAGCCAGGAGCTTCTCCGTTTGGTCACGCGCGGGCGAAATGGATCGGGCGGAATCGAACTACCTTAGGACGCGAGTTGCAGGCGCACGATTTTCTTCTGGTAGGCGTAGTGAACCAGTTGCGCTTTATTGTGGATGCCGAGCTTGCGCATCAGGTTGAATTTGTGGGTTTCGACCGTTTTGGCGCTCACATTCAGGGCGACGGCGCATTCCTTGACGGACATTCCTTCGGCGAGCAACTTCAGGACTTCGCGTTCGCGGGCGGTGAGGACGCAGGAGGAGTCGCTTCCGGTTCGTTTTCGCACGCGCCAGCCGTCGACGAAGCGAGTGAGGGAGGGTGCGGTGAGATATTTTCCGCCGCGGGAGACCTGGCGAACCGCGCTGATGAGTTCCTGTGCGCCTGTTTCCCTGGCGAGGAAACCCGCTGCGCCGGCTTGCATGCATTCGAAAAGAAGGTCTTCGTCCTCGAACGACGAAAGGAAAAGAACTTTCGCTGTCGGGATCATGCGCAACACCTGACGGGTGGACTCGACTACGCTGGGACCGGCCATTCCGGCTTCGATGATAATGACGTCGGGATGGATGTCGGAAGCCAGGTGAACGATCTCCCCGGCACTTTCGGTTTGCCCGGCAACGGTGAAATCGGTTTCGCTCTCGATGAGCAGCGCCAGAGTTTCCCGAAAGAGTCTCAGCGAATGGACCAGCAGAATTTGGGTTTCCAAGAAAGTACTCCTGCAATGTACTTCGGTGAAATAAGGAAAAAGCTTTAGAGGTTATTTTTGGGGAGCACTTCTTTGGGACCGGAGAAGCGCGGCGGTTTCTGGGAAGTTGTTGGCGAGAGCGGCGTGCAAAGGGGTGGAACCGGCCTTGGTGGAGAGTTCCGGGTCGGCGCCGCGCGCGAGCAGGAGAGACACGACTTCCGGGTGACCCATGGAGGCTGCGTTGTAGAGCGGAGTGGCTCCGGATTCGCGGTCCTGGGCGTTGATGGGCGCACCGGCGGCGAGCAGCAGTTCGACAACGGCGGAGTTGCCGCTGAGCGCGGCGTCATGGAGGGGCATGGAGCCAAAGCGATTGACGGCGTCCACGCGCGCGCCCCGGCTGAGCAGGAGCCGAGCGAGTTCGAGGCGGCCTTTCAGGGCGGCGTCCCCCAGGGGTGTGGATCCGGATTTCCCTGGAGCATTGACGTCCGCGCCGTGTTCAATCAAGAGGCGGGCGATCTCGGACTGGCCTTCGAGAACGGCATTGTCGAGCAGATCGGCGGCGCTAATCGAATTCTTTCCCGTAAGCAGGATGGAAACAATGTCTCCGTCATTCAGGCGGGCGGCGTTCTGGAGCGGGGTTGCGCCGGATTTGTCCGCGAGGGACGGATCGGCTCCGCGCGCGAGCAGGAGCCGGGCGGCTGCAAGATGACCGTTTGAAGCCGCTTCGTTCAGGGGGGACTTTCCCGTTTCGGGATTGAGGGCGTTCACGAGCGCGCCACGGTCGAGGAGCAGCGCACACATTTCCGCGAAGCCCTTCCACGCGGCTTCTTCGAGGGGAGTGGAGCCGGAACCATCGAGCGCCTGGATGCTCGCGCCATGATCGAGCAGAAGGCGCGCGACCGCAGTATAACCGCGGGCGGCCGCCAGGTGCAATGCGGTTGAGCCACTCCGGTTGACGGCGCGCACGTTCGCGCCACGATCAAGAAGGAGCTGGGCAATTTCGGGCTCATTTTTCACGGCGGCATAATCCAGAGGGGTGGAACCAGCTTCGAGGTGGGTGATGTTCGGATCCGCCCCCGCCTGCAGCAGAAGCCGGACGATTTCTACGCGGCCGCTCCACACGGCGTCGTGCAGCGCCGCTGCGCCGAGGGGATCGCGCGCATCGAGGTCGGACTCGGGAATGAGGCGGATGACGACCGGCTGATCGCCGGCGCGGACGGCTTCGCGGAATTGATCTTGTGTGGTGGGGGTCGCCGCGGACAGGGGCACGAGCACGGTGAAGATGAAAAAGCGAAAGTCAGCCGACGTACTGTACTTCCTCTTCCAGCGCCACATCGAAACGATCGGCCACCATCTTTTTGAGCCGTTCGATGACAGCGACAAGGTCATGAGCGGTGCCTGCGCCATCATTGTAAATAAGATTGGCGTGGTAATCGGCAACCTGGATGTCGCCGATGCGCAGGCCTTTGGCGCCGGCCTGTTCGAGGAACCACGCCGACGGCACCTTGCCCTCACGCACCACAGCCGGCGGCAGGATGGACTGCACGCGGGCGGGAAGTTCGGCGAAGAGAAAATTCTTGAAGATGCTGCCCGCGCATTTCATGGTGGGGGGATATTTCTGGTTGCGGATGCTCAGGATGTCATGCGCTGTTTTATGCAGCTGTTCGGGGTCGTGCGCGGAGAGGCGGAGAGTGGCGGAGAGAATGATCCGGTCCTTGTGCTTCTTGAAGACGCTTTCGCGGTAGTGGAATTCGCACCCGGGATTATCGAAAGTCTGTATCGCCGCGCCGTCGAAGAAATCCACAGTAGAAACGATTTCGGAGATGGAATGGCCATAGGCTCCGGCGTTTCCGTAAATGGCCGCGCCCAGCCAACCGGGAATGCCGGTCATGGTTTCGAGTCCTTTGAGCCCGAGGGCGACGGTGCGATCGACCAGGCTTTGCAGCACGAGGCCCGCCCCGGCAGTGAGCAGGGTGGTGTTTCCGTTGGGGGCGAGAGTGACGCAATCCGCCGCATAGCGCAGCACGGCGCCGGGAAACCCGGCGTCGGCCACTATGAGATTGCTGCCGCCGCCGATGACCACCCGGGGCAGGCCGGCCTGACGGGTGGCTTGAAGGGCTGAGAGGAAAGCGGGGGTGTTGTGCGCGGTGATCAAAAGACCGGCGGGGCCTCCGATGCCGAAGCGCGTGTGGCGCGACAGGGGCTCCGCAATTTGGACGTCCAGGCCGGGCAGGCTGGAGAGCTCGGCGGCTAGCGCTTCCTCACTTTGGACCATTTCGTTCATTATAGAGATCTGGCCATGAATTCACCTTTCCCTGGATTTCCTCCCGAAGCTTTGAAGTTTCTGCGCGCGCTGAAGCGCCATAACGATCGTGAGTGGTTTCAGCCGCGCAAACCCGAGTTCGAGAGAGTGCTGCGCGACCCGATGCTGGCGCTGCTCGACCGTATCAACGGGCACTTGATTCGGTTTGCGCCGGATTATTGCACAGAACCGGCGAAGGCGATCTTCCGGATCTACCGGGACACACGCTTCAGCAAGGACAAGACACCGTACAAGTCGCACGTGGCGGCGGTGTTCAGCCATCGCATGCTGCCGCGGAATTCCGGCGCGGGATTCTATTTTCAGGTTTCGACGGAAAAAGCGGGGATCGGGGGAGGAATTCACATGCCGCCGGCGGATGAGCTGAAGAAAATCCGGCTGCATCTGGCGGAGAACCACGGCAGGTATCAGAAAACGATGCGCGGAGTGGAGGCGAAGAAGATTGCGGGCGGTTTTTTTGGACATGCGATGTCGCGGGTTCCCAAGGGGTTCGGGTGCGAAGACCCCGCGGCGGAGCTGCTGAAGTGCCGCAGCTTTTTCTATTACGCCGATCTGGAGCCGGAGGCGATGTTGAGCGCGGGATTTGAGAAGGACGTGGTGAGCCGGTTTCGCGCGATTGCACCATTTGTGGAACTGCTGGACGAGCCGTTGGTGGGCCGGAAGAAGATGGGATAGACTCGCAGGCATGCAGCGACGGAGTTTTCTTAAAACAGCGCTTGCCGCGACGGCGGCGCAGGTGTTTGGTCAGTCCGAAGCGATGTGGGGCGGGCCGGTGCTGGATACGCATCTTCATCTGCGCCGCGATGCGGATTCCTGCTTCACGCATATACAGGGCTGCGGTGTGACGAAGGCAGTTCTGTTGACTCAGGTGGAGGATGAAGACCGCGCGAGGCAGGAGGTTCAAAAGCATCCGCTGAGCTTCGTGCGCTCCGTGGTGACGGACCCGGCTCGACCCGATGCGGCGCAAGCCATGCGCAAGGCGATCGGCGAAGGCGCAGTCAGTATTGGCGAGATGAAGTATCATCTGGCGCTGGACTCGCCAGAGATGCGGCGGGTTTATGAGATTGCCGCTGAGAGGAACGTGCCCGTGATGATGCACATCCAGAACTTTCCGCACTTTGCGGGTGAGCGTCCTTACAACACGGGCTACGAACATTTCGATGCGATTCTCCGTGCGTATCCCAAGACGAATTTCCTGGGGCATGGAGACTTGTTCTGGGCGCATATCAGCGCGGATGTAC
The DNA here is from genome assembly GCA_003136675.1 of Bryobacterales bacterium. Classification (GTDB taxonomy): domain Bacteria; phylum Acidobacteriota; class Terriglobia; order Bryobacterales; family Bryobacteraceae; genus Bog-113. The sequence goes on along the minus strand of PLFE01000140.1, from coordinate 65,136 downwards.
CTACGGATCGCGGCTATCCCTCGGGAGCGGTGAAGCCCGGAGGGCTAACGGACCGGTGGCTATCGGATTTTCCGAACTTCTACGCGGATATGTCCGCGAATTCAGGCAACAACGCGTTGTCGCGCGACCCTGAGTTCTCGCGCGGGTTCGTTGGGCGTCACCAGGATAAATTGATTTTCGGCAGCGACTGCAGTTGCACCGATGGCCACGGAGGCGGCGTCTCGCAGAATAACAATCCGGAGGCGAGCCGACTGAATGGGAAATGCGTGGCGAGGGAAACGCTGGCGTTGTCGAGGCAACTCGCTTCGCCGGAGGTATTTCGCAAGATTACCTGGACGAATGGGGTTCAGCTATTCCGGATTACTTCTTGAGAGTGCGGACGTAGGCGACCACGTTATCAACGGCCGGGCCGGTGACGGAGGCGACGGGCCGCATCTTACCCTTGCCGGCCGTGATAATCGCCTTCATGTCGGCGTCACTGGTGGCTTGCGCTTCGGATGAACTCAAAGCCTTCATGCCGGGAAACATTTTGGCGATTCCGGGACTGGGCGTGCCATCGGCTCCATGGCAACCCTTGCATGACTTATTGTAAGTAGCCTGGCCAGCCGTAACATCGGCGGCAAATCCGGCGGTGACTGTTAGGGCCGCCAGACTAACGATCGTTAATATGATGCGCATTCTATTAGTTCTCCTTCACTTACTGTCGCACGCCAGTCAGGGTTTCCGCTATACCCAAGGTCTTTAAGATCTCCGGTGATTTCTCATCCATCGCCAGGGACTGGTGGCATAGAGTACAGTCCTGCGAGATTGTCGTCTTCTTATCGGCAGTGGAGTGACTGCCATCGTGACAGCGGAAGCAACCTGGGGCATCGGTATGGCCGAGGTTATTCTGGTAAGTCCCCCAGCTTACTTTCAGGTCCGGAAAGACATTATGCTCGTAGATCGATGCGAGGGCCTTGCCCGCGTTCTGAATATCCGCGGCGCGCTTACCGGCGAGATCGGGATACTTTTGCTGGTAGAAGCTCATCAAGGCTGAAGGAATCTTCCGGCCGGCGTCGTCGTTAGTTGCGTAGGCGGTCTTGATGATCGCGACTCCGGTCTTCTTCACAAAGGGAAGATCGGATGCGATGCGCCCTGTGGTGATGGCGTCGTCGACCGCGCGATCGGCGGCTTCAAAGGAGTGCGCGGCGCGGTTGTGGCAATCCGCGCACTGCATCTCAAACACGGGAAAAGCGGTGGCGGCGTCGGCTTTCGCCCCGTCGGCGAGATAGGTTCGCGTCACGTTGGTGTCGGTGTTGCGATATTCCACCCACGGAACGGTTTGGCGTTTCTTGTCCTGGGCCGCGTAGCGAATTTGAACACCCGGACCCATGTGCGCGCCGTGAATGCCGCCGAACCTACCGCCGCCGACCTGCATCATCAGAACGGTTTCGGTGCGGGAGTTGGTTTCATCCTCGTTGTACTTAGTAATCACCTTTAACGGCGATCCAATGAATAAGTTGCGGGCGTGGCATTGTTCGCACGTGGCAGCGGAGGAGACCAGCCGGTTATCTTCGAGCGCGGACTCGATGGGGCGCGGGAAGGTGTTGAACACTACGGCGATCAACTGATTGGTTCCCGCCATTTTGGCTTTGAACCAGCCGCTGGCGCCGGGCGCAACATGGCACGCCGCGCACTCCACCTGTTGATGGGGGGCGAGCAGGTGCGCGGTAAATTCGGGTTTCATCACGTGGCAGGTTTGCCCGCAGAACTGCACGGTCTCCATGTGCTCCACCGAACGATAGGTCAACTGGCTGCCGATGATGATATTCGCCAGAGTCATGATACCGAAGAACAGACCGGCGCGCCGCCATGCGTTTTGGCGGTCTGGCAGGTGTTCGAATTCCTGCCTCACCTTGCGCTTGGCAAGGAAGATGCCGACCGGGACTAAGGCCAGCCCGATGAAGAATACGATGGGGATCGCGACAAAGACGAGGAGGCCGATGTAAGGATTCTGAACGTGTCCACGGATGTTCGCGGGCATGGCAAACAGCCAGGAAAACCCCGCCAGTGTGACGAGAGTGACGCCCACCATGCTAACCCAACTGCTGGTGAGGAGAAGAAGAAGGGGACGCTCTTGGTGTTCTTGTGTGTCGGGCATGGCGTTATCGGGAGAATCGTAATCCGGTCATCACCAGGTGTGTCCGGAACCCCTCATAGAGATAGAAAGCTTCTCCATAGCCGTAGTAACTCCACTCGGAGAACCAGGAGAGATTCTTGCGCACCGGCAAGACAACTTTAACAAAGGGCTGGTAATAGTTCGTGGGACGGCTGCCGGAAGAGATAAAGAGCGATCCGCCGGCGCTGATGGTGGGCGTGAGTCCGTCGTAGTGCCCCACATTCGCGGTGAACAAAGCAGAGGCGGTGTGGGCGTTGTCGCGATAGAGAGACACATCCGGCGTGAGATATTCCGGCTCGAGATACCCGATATCGGAATACATCGACGACCGGGTGTACGAGCCCTGGAAATTCCAGTTCTTACCGCTCTTGGGAGCCCAAAGGAACGAGAGAGATTCCTGGGAGGCCAGATAGTCGTACTTGACGCCGGGCAAAGGATTCTGATTGTTGAGCAGAGAGAAATCCGCTGCAAAGCTGAGCGCGGCCGTGGCCTGGTAGCGCGCTTGCGCGCGCCACTTCTGGTAGTTATACAAGCTGGTGCGGAAGTAAGCGCCTCCGCTGGCCGCGGCCTCTACGTTTCCCGAGACCAGCAGCTTCTGACTGGGGCGATAGGTGACTCCAGCGATTCCCACGTTGCGGCTCAGGCTTCCCCGATCTGAACTTGCCAGGCCGGCGACGGGCAAGGTGGCATCGTTCGCGTTGCCCCACACGTAGCGATATCCGCCGTGGAGCACAAGCTTCGCGGAAGCATCGTAGAATCCATCGACCTCTTCCTGGTTGTAGTTGGTGACCAGCGAGGAAGTCAGCAATGCGGCCATCTGCGAAGAAGCGGACGCACTCGCCAGGGTTTGATTGGAATTCGCGGAGCCGTTCTCATGCATGCGATCGGTGAGCCAGGACTCTACAATCCGAATTCTCTTGAACGGCCGGATCTCCCCGCCGAAGCTTCCCGCCGTGTGGGGCGATTCGGCCGCCGCGGATAATAGAAATTGCTGGCTGGTGTAGAACAACAACTGACTCTCGAGCACCAGGTTTCCGGTATCAAACTGCGTGTAGTTGACGTTCGTGCTGGGCTTGCTGTAGAGAAACTGACCGTATAGATCGAGCCAGGGGGTGGCATTCGCCGTAAACAAACCCTTCGTGTATGTACTGGACCCGCTGATTCCGTAAGAAGCGGCAAGGCCGGTGAGATCGATGGTCTGCCCGAAAAACGGATTCATGTTATTGCCGAGATTGGTCGGGCCAGAGGGTTGATAAATGTCCTGGCCGCTGCTGAAAGTGGTGCCACCCTCTTCGAGCGTGACGTGAAAGCGCTTGAGCTCGATGCGGACCCCGCCGCGAAACAGATTGGTTCGATCGGTCATTGTGTTGGGGACGGGAAACTCATTCGCGTCATTCACAAACACGGTCTCGCCGGTTCCCGACCCGGAATCGCGGTCGTACGCCACATAGGGAATCAGCCAGTTGCCCGGCAGTACATCGAGGGAGAAGCTTCCCATGCGCCGGTGCGTGTCGAAGGATTGCTCATTGAGGATGGCGCCGTTCGTGGCAAGCAGTGGATCGGCGTAGGAAGGCAGAAAGTTGAAGTACGCCATATCGCGATAATCGGCGTTGAAATCGTACAACTTCTTCTTCTTGACGTCGATGTGGAGCGATTCGTAGGGTTCGTCGCCCCAACTATAGGCGCGTACATCGATCTGATCGAACAGACGGTGCTTCGGGTCGGCGATGGTGAAGTCAGCTCCCACAAGCTTCACACCCGAGCCGAGATTGACAATGCTGCGGTAGGTGTCTAGGCTGCCGCCGACTCCGGTTTGCCAGCGATAGCCCAGATCGATCGAGCCAGTGAGCCAATCGTCAGTNNCAGTGGGGGCGGCCGCAGCGGGGGCGGCTGGAGCGGTTGCCGGGGCCGCGGCGGGCGCGGGCGCCGGCTGCTGCGCAAAAAGCGGGAGGGTCGCGGCGAGGATCAGGAAAGGCTTCATCGCAGCAAGTTCCTGTCTACGTAGCTGCCGTGTATCTTCTGGTGGCAGACGGTGCAGTTCTGAAAGCGAGGCGAACGCAGGTCGTGGAACGATGGCGGCACCACGCCCAGAGCCGAATTTGTGCTGACAGGGTTCGGCAGATTGGCGTGGCACTCCAGGCACACGAGCCTCACTTCCTGGCGGGTCAGCATGCGCGGGTTGGCAGAGCCGTGCGGCTCATGACATGCGCCGCATCCTTCAAACTTGACCGCGGCATGCTCGAAAGTAAAAGGACCGCGCTTGTCTCCATGGCAGTTGAAGCAACCCGGTTCGCTCGCGGCGAAAGACTGCGTCATTGCGGGACGGATGGTTCCGTGGGGATTGTGGCAATCCACACACGACATAGCGCCCTCCGGCAATTTGTGATGATTCGGCCGCTGAAACTGGGCCCAGACATTCAGGTGACAGCTTGCGCACTGGTTATTGATGGCGGACGCTTTGCGGAGCACCAGATCGTGCCCGCCATTGGCGTGAACCTTGTGGCAACTGGTGCAGGAAACCTGGTCCTTCATGTGGCTGCTTTCGAGGCGGCCCACCTGCGTGTGCTGATTCAAATGACAAGTGAGACAGACCTTGTCGGCTGCCGCAGCGGGGAGTTTACCGGGGTTGCTGATGGTTTCGGCCGAAGGCGAGTCCGTATGCTTCTGCGCGGGGCCGTGGCAGGACTCGCAAGCGGCTCCGGTGAACCCATACTTCTTGTCGGCGGCTGGCGCGTTATGCGGGCTCTTCTGAAACGCGTCGTAGATGTCCTGGTGGCAGGCCTGGCACGCTTCCGAACCGACATAGCCGGGTGGAAGCGCAGGCTGGGCCATCGCGCCGACTGCCGCGAGGAACAGGACCTCAATACCGCGCATGCACCTGATCGACGGCATAGGCAGCACCAATGTGTGACGCCGACGGGGGAGCCAGATTCTCCGCAGTACAACAGGGCACGCACAGATCGGTGATGCGCCGCGAGCCTCTATGGGCGGCTAAGTGGCAGGTATTAAAACTTGCCGTCTGGATCATATCGTACCCGTTAGTAACCGAGGAGCGACTAAGAATAGAGCTGTAAGTGGTGGCGTAGTTCGTACCCAGGTCGAAGGCCGAGCGCCGCCTGTATCCGCACCGGGTTGGAGCGCGCTTGAAAGGCCGATGGCAACTAAGGCCACCAGACTTATAGCGCGCCACAAAGTAGTACCGAATCTCACAACTCTCTCCTCAAAAGTAGATCCGAAACATGAACCTAACTCTGTTGGAGATTAACATGGCTGGCCTTCCGGAAAAACCCGCAAATTTACGAGGGTTAAATCGCGAAATATGGTGATACTTTTGAGCAGTAGTTTGAAGAACCCTGCTTGAACGCAGTGCTTATGTGCCTGGCGGTTCCCGGACAAATCATCACCATCGAAGGTTTGGACCCCGCATTTCGAAGCGGCAATGTGGACTTCTGCGGCGTGCGGAAAATGGTGAATCTGTCGTTCACCCCGGACGTGGTTGCGGGGGACTTCGTGCTGGTTCATGCCGGGGTTGCGATCACGCAGATCGACGAAGCCGCGGCGGCTCGTACCTATCGTTATCTGGCCGAGACCGGCGCACTCGAAGAGGAGGGCTTCGCGCCTGGCGCGACGCGGAAGTGGCTGCCCGATGCATGAGATGGGCATCGCGTGTTCCGTGATCGAAGCGGTTCAGAAGGAGATGGAACGCTATCCCCGCAAACGCGTCGTGAAGGTGGGGCTTCGGATTGGGGCGCTTGCCGGGGTAGATGCGGAATCGCTGCGTTTCTGTTTCGAGGCGATCACAAAGGGCTCATCGCCGGCGCGGAGGGGGCTGCCGTTGGAGCTGGACATCGAATTGTGCGCGAGCGACGAGTTGGAAATGGCGCACCTAGAGCTCGAGGACGAAGAGGAGGCGGCATGAACCGGGTGGCGGTCGAGAAGCGCGTGCTGAGTGAGAACGACCGGATTGCCGCGGGGATACGGGAGCGGCTGGGTGGCGCAGGGACCTTGTCGCTGAACTTTATCGGTTCGCCGGGCGCAGGCAAGACGGCCTTGCTGGAAAAGACGCTGGAGCGTCTCTCGACGGAAGCGGCGGTCGCGGTGCTGACCGGTGACATCCAAACCGACAGCGATGCGCGCCGGCTGATGCGGTACGGACACCCGGTGAAGCAGATCACCACGGCGGGCGCGTGCCACCTGGACGCCCGCATGGTGGAGCGCCATCTGGAGGGCTGGGCGGCACATCTGGATCTGCTGCTGATTGAGAATGTGGGCAATCTGGTTTGCCCGACGAGCTATGACTTGGGCGAGGACGCCAAAATCGTGGTCCTCAGCGTAACGGAAGGCGAAGAGAAGCCGCTGAAATATCCGGGGATTTTTCGCAAGGCGGAGTTGATGATCCTCAACAAGATCGATCTTCTTCCGTATGTGCCTTTCAACAGGGACGTCGCCCGGGAGAATGCGCGCCGCATTCATCCGGAGATCCAAATCATCGAAGCATCCTCGACGACCGGCGCCGGCCTGGACGAGTGGATGGGCTGGTTGGCGGCGCGCGTCTGTTCCAAGCGGGTTACCGCGGAAACGAAGGCTGAATATGCCAGTTGCTGAAACGGATTTTGGGGGGATGCTGGCGCGCCGGGGAATCACACGCCGCCAGCTTGTGAAGTTTTGCAGCCTGATGCTCAGTACGCTGGCGCTGCCCGATAAGTATCTGGCGCAAACCGTCGACGCGGTCAGCAAGGCGAAGAAGCAGGTGCTGGTGTGGATGGAGTTTCAAGACTGCGCAGGCTGTTCGGAATCGATGCTGCGGTCGGGGAACCCGGCCATCGCCGACATCGTGCTGGAACTGTTCTCGTGGGAATACCACGAACTGATCATGGCGGGTTCGGGCGCGGCCGCGACCGCGGCGCTCGATCGGGTGGTGAAGGAAGAGAAGGGGAAATACCTGGCCGTGGTGGAGGGCGGAATCCCAACCGGCGATGGAGGCGTTTATTGCACCATTGGGGGACGCACGGCGCTGGACATTGCCGGGACCGTTTGCCGGAATGCCGCCGCAACGATCGCGGTGGGAGCGTGCGCGGCGGACGGCGGATTTATGCGGGCACATCCGAATCCCACCGGCGCTCTCGGCCTGGAGGAAGCGGTGCCCGGCATCCGTCTGATCAACATGAATGGATGCGCGCACAACCCGGTGAATACGGCCGCGGTGCTGGTGCATTACCTGACCTTCCACGATCTGCCCGCGGTGGATCAACACAACCGTCCGTTGTTTGCTTATGGGCGCGTGATCCACGATCAATGCGAGCGGCGTGCGCATTACGACGCCGGGCGTTTCGTCACGGAGTGGGGTGACGAAGGGCATCGCAAAGGCTACTGTCTTTACAAAATGGGCTGTAAAGGTCCGGCCGCGACGTTCAACTGTCCCACCACGCAGTGGAACGACCANNCCATCGGTGCCTGGGTTCGGAGTTGAAGTAACCGCCGGTGAATTGGGTCTGGGGCTTACTGCCGCAGTGCTGGCGGGGGTTACCGCGCATGGGTTGATTACGATGATCCGTCCGGCTCCTAAATATCCGGAGAAACCGGAGAAAGAGGTTTAGCATGGCGCGGCTGGTGATCGACCCGGTAACCCGCATCGAAGGGCACTTAAGGATTGAGGCTCAGTTAGATGGCGGCAAGGTTTCGGATGCGTGGAGTTCGGGCACGATGTTCCGCGGCATGGAGATTATCCTGGAAGGCCGCGACCCGCGCGAAGCCTGGATCTGGGCGCAGCGCATTTGTGGCGTGTGCACCGTGGTGCATGCGCTGGCCAGCGTCCGTGCGGTGGAAAACGCTTTGAACATTCCGGTTCCCGAGAATGCCCGGCTGGTGCGCGACCTCATGGCCGGCGCCCAGATGGTGCAGGATCACGTGATCCACTTCTATCATCTGCACGCATTGGACTGGGTGGATGTGGTGTCCGCGCTAAAGGCCGATCCGGCAAAAACAGCGGTGATTGCGCAGTCGATTTCCGACTATGAGAAATCGAGCGCCAGTTACTTTCGCGGCGTGCAACAGCGCGTGAAGGCCGTGGTGGATAGCGGGCAGCTCAGCCTGTTTGCCAGCGGTTATTGGGGACACCCGGCGTACTTGCTGCCGCCGGAGGTGAATCTACTGGCCGTGGCGCATTACCTGGAAGCGCTGGAGTTTCAGAGGGATTTCATCCGGATACATGCGCTGCTGGGCGGCAAGAATCCGCATCCACAGTCGTTCCTGGTGGGCGGGATGACCACGTCGCTCGATCCGAACGAGCCGTTTGCCGTGATCAATCCGACGGTCATCGACAAGCTGCAGGATCTAGTGAAGAGCGCCAAGAAATTCTGTGACCAGGTCTATATTCCCGATGTTCTGGCGATCGCGCCTTACTACAAGGAGTGGTTCACGCGCGGGGAGGGTCTTGGCAATTTTCTCTGTTATGGCGATTACGCGTCGGACAATCTCGAAGATCCGAAGACGTTTCTGTTTCCACGCGGGGTGGTGCTGGGGCGCGACTTGAGCAAGGTCTATCCGGTGGACCCAAATGGGATCTCCGAATTCGTGAGCCACTCCTGGTACGACTACTCCGGCGGGGACGCGAACGGAAAGCATCCGTCCGTAGGTGAGACGAGCCCGAAGTATTCCGGCCCACAGCCTCCTTACGATTATCTGGATGTGGACAAGAAGTATTCGTGGCTGAAAGCTCCGCGCTACGAGGGGAAGGCCATGGAGGTGGGTCCGCTGGCTCGCATGGTGGTGGGCTATGCATCGGGACAAAAAGACATTCGCGCGGCTGTCGATGGCGTCCTGACGAAGTTGAACGCGCCAGCCACTGTGCTGTTCTCCACGCTGGGGCGCATCGCATCGCGGGCTCTGGAAGCGCAGATCATGGCCAACCGGCTCCAGGGATGGGTGGATCAACTGTCGTCGAATCTGGATCACGGGAATGTGACCATTTTCAATCCGATTCGCTGGGACCCGGCTACGTGGCCGAAGAATGCCAGGGGTTTTGGCTGGCACGAAGCGCCGCGAGGTTCTCTGGGGCATTGGGTGGAAATCGACGGCAAATCCATCAAGAACTATCAGGCCGTGGTTCCAACGACGTGGAATGCGGGGCCTCGTGATACCCAGGGGCAGCGCGGTGCTTATGAAGCATCGCTGGCCGGAACGCCGGTGGCCGATCCGAAGCGCCCGGTGGAGATCCTGCGCACGATTCACTCGTTCGATCCGTGTCTTGCGTGCGCCGTGCATGTGATCGATGCGAACGGCCGCGAGTATACGCTGCCGCGGGTGCGCTAGGAGGACAAAGCGATGCATCCTGCGCTAGATCACGATCCACGGCATCCGGAAGTCCCGGTCGGGCTCACGACGGCGGTCTACGTCTGGCAATACCCCGTACGATTGTTCCACTGGTGGATGGTGATCTCTCTCGTGGTGCTGGCGTTCACGGGCTACTATATCCACGATCCGTTCATCATCGATCAGATCAAGCGTCCCTATCTGATGGGCTGGTTCCGCTTCGTCCACGAAGCCACAGGGATGCTTTTCATCGGGCTGTTCGTCATGCGCATGTTCCTTTTCTTCCGCTTCTCCGGCGGCAACCGCTGGGTGAGATGGGATCAATACGTGCCGTTGCGCGCCGCGCAGTGGAAGGAAATGCTGAACGTGCTGGAATTCTATGCCTTCATCCGGCGCAGGACGGTTTCCAAGATTGGTCACAATGCCATGGCGGCGTTGTCTTATCTGGTGATTTATACGCTGATTCTGGTGGAGATCGTCACCGGATTGACAATGTACAACTGGATCATGCGGACCGCGGTCCTGAATTTCTTTGTGGGATGGATTCCGCGGGTAATCGATATTCAAAACATCCGTCTGATTCACTTCGGCGTGATGTTCCTGTTCCCCTGTTTCGCTATCTTTCACATTCACCTGTGCATGTTGATTTCGCGGATTGAAAAGCGCGGGCTGATGGACAGCATCTTTATTGGCTATAAGGTGATTCCGGACAGCGAACTCGATGAGGCCGAGAAGCAGGCTGAGCTGATTCGCAAGTGACGCGAGCGCTGGTGCTGGGGCTGGGGAATCTGTTGCATGCGGATGACGGGCTGGGGGTGCACGCGATTCAGCGTCTGCAGAAAGACCCGCGCGTGGATGCGCGCGTGACACTGCTCGACGGCGGAACCCTGGGATTGAATCTGCTGCCGCACCTGATGGGTTTCCCGCGGCTGCTGGTGATCGACGCCGTAGACGTGGGCGAAGTCCCGGGGACATTGGTGCGGTTCGAGGGGAAGGCGCTCGACGGACTGCCCGGCAAAGCCAGCGTGCACCAACTGGGGTTCGCCGACCTGATGGTGGCGATGAAGCTGCTGGGCGACGCGCCGGAAGAAGTGGTGGTGCTGGGAGCGCAGCCTCTATCGACGGGCTGGAGCGCGGAACTCACGCCGCCGGTGCATGAGGCGCTCGCGGGTCTTCTGGATTGCGTCATTGCGCAGCTCGATGTTTGGGCTGCGCGGCTCATCGCTGCAACTCCCGCCTAGGCGACGATGCCGTGGGCCGCGGCATACCGGCTGAGTTCCGCCACGGTGCGAAGGCCCAGTTCATCCATGATGCGGTATTTGTGAAATTCCACGGTGCGCGGGGATAAGTTCAACTTCTCAGCGATTTCCTTCACGTGGAGGCCCTCGGCCAGTAACTGCAAGACTTCGCGCTGGCGCGAGGTGAGCTTATCGAGAGGGCTGCGCCATGCGCTTGATCGGGAGGACAGCCCATGCTTTACGGCTTCCGCGATCGATTTGGCCACATAGGTTTGTCCTTTAATGGTTTCTCGAATCGCGGTGACCAGTTCCTCACCGGCCGAGTTCTTCAGAACGTAGCCGGACGCACCGGCGCTGAGGGCCTCGGTCGCGAAAGTCACATCCGGATGCATGGTGAGAAAAATGATGATCACGCTCTGGTTGTTCCTGCGAATCTGTTTCACGGCTTCGATGCCGTTGAGCAGCGGCATCGTGATATCGACGATGATGATGTCGGGCCGGATCTCGTCGGCCGCTCGCAGCAGGGAGCGTCCATCTTTCACGACACCCGCGATCTCGAGGTCCGGTTGGTCCAAGACGCGCCGGAGCCCTTCGAGAACAATATCGTGATCGTCCGCCAGCAGCAGTCTGCGCCGTCTCATGTTTCTATTCTTTCACGCGGCACGGGCAGCGGTACGAAGAGTTCCACAGCCGTTCCCTTACCGGGCTGCGACAGAACTGTATATTTGCCATTCACTAATCGCGCCCGCTCTTCCATACTAATCAGGCCCAGTCCACCCTTTCCCTGGACCTCGTCAATATGGAAGCCGTTTCCCGTGTCTTCCACGCGGAGCGTGATGCCGTTTTTCCGGCCCGAAAGCAGGACCCTGACTTGCGCGGCGCGCGCGTGTTTCGCGACGTTGCGCAGGCTTTCCTGAGCCACACGATAGAGGCAAAGAGAGATATCCTCCGGGAGCGAAGGGGGGACACTTTCCGACGCGAAGTGGGCCGGCACGCGCTCCTGCGCGGAGAAGCCGACGCATTCCTCCCGAACGGCCGCTTCCAGGCCAAGCTCAGTGAGTATGGCTGGATGAAGGCGCCGGGACATCGCGTGAACGTCCGCCGAGAGATCGTTGATTCGTTCGCTGAGCGCGCGGACGCGGTCGGGAAGCGCGCCGGGGGCTTGATCCGGCCGCTGCAACAGCATCGAGACCTCCATGCCCAGGGCGGCGATCTTCTGGCTGAGACCATCATGAAGTTCTCTCGATAGCTCCTTGTTGCCGCCTTCCTGGATGCCGAGAAGGCGAGCCGTGAGCGCCTGCAACTCCCTCTGGTTATCTTTCTGCTCGGTGATGTCGGAAACAAAGCTGATCCCGAGCACGCCCTCGGTGGTTTCGAAATAGCTCAAGCTAATATCGATGGGAAATTCCGACCCATCCCTTCGCAGCGCGACAAGGTCGAGACCCGCGCCCATGGGACGCATGCTGGGTTTTCGAAAAAATCCGGACACATGCCCGCCATGCTGCTGCCGGAATCGCTCCGGAATGAGCATGGCGATCGGCTGCCCGACCATCTCCTCGCGCCGGTAGCCGAACATTTTCTCGGTTGCCGCGTTTACAAGCGCGATCCGGCCTTGCGTGTCGAGCGCCAGAACCGCGGAGGGCACGGCTTCGAGCAACGTGTGCAGGGCTACGTCGCTCTCCTGCGCCTGCCGCTGCGCTGCCTCGCGCTCGGTGACGTCCACGCCCGTACGAATTACATAATCGACCGCTCCGTCGCTCCTCTGGGCAATGGTATTGGACCAGGCGATCAACCGGGTTTGGCCACCTTTCGTCAGCCAGTGAGTTTCTCCAAGCACCGCGCCGCCACGAAGCATCTCTTCAAACCGGGCCTTCACCAGACCCCTCTCTTCGGGAACAGGCAGCCGATCCCAAAGCCGGCTTCCTTTCACGTCGTCCAGTGAGTAGCCGGTGACCTCTTCGGCTGTGCGATTGAATTGCAGGATACGTCCCTCGCGGTCCAGAACGATGACCAACAGGTCCACAGCCGCGTTCAAGATGGCCATGATCAGCTTCTGTTCGCGAAGCGAGGTCTCCCGGCTTTGCCTCAGGTCGTCCACGTCGACGAAAGTGATCAGAACGCCGTCGGTTTTGCGCTCGGCTGTGAGGAAGGGGAGAATGCGGACGGAATACCATCGTCCGTCCTCGGCCTGAACCTCCCGCCACACATCGCCCGATCCACGGGCCACCTGCAAGATGGAGTCGTCCAAGTCGGGCAGGTTGACGCCGAGGCGGATATGGCTGAGGGGACGGCCCACGTCGCCGGGAAGCAGATGCAGCAACTTCTCCGCGGGCGGGGTGAAGCGGCGGATGCGCCGGTCCGCGCCCAGAATGACAATCGGAATATCCACATCGCTGAGGACGTTACTCAGCTCGTTACTCAGATGGCCCAATTCCCAATTGCGCTTTTGTAACTGCTCGTTCAGGGTGATCAGCTCTTCGTTGGTGGATTGGAGCTCTTCCTTCGCGGTCTCCAGCTCCTCATTCGTGCTATGAAGCTCCTCCATGCTGGATTGAGCTTCCTCGCTCGCGGCCTTGAGTTCTTCGTTAGTGGTTTCGTGCTCCTGGATGATGGACTGGATATATTCGCGCGTCCGGCTGAGCTCACCGCGGGCCTCGACCAACTCCTGGTCTTCGTCCTGCCCGCGCGCGGGCCGGGGCGCGCGCTTCGCCTGAGGCTCCCCGGAAGGAGTGGGTTCCTCGAACAAGATCAGAAAATACCGTTCGCCGGCCCGGCGCGCCGGAAGAATCCGAACTTCGACATTGACCAGGTGGAGTTTGCCGCCGTTCCTGACGCGGACCGCCTCTCTCCTGACGCTCGCTCCGGTCTTGCGGGCCTTATTGACGGCGCCGCGCAGTTCCAGAACCAGTTCCTCCCGAACCATTTTGAGAAGCTGAAACGTAGCCTTCCCTGGAACGGGCCGGAGATACGGGCTGGTGTCTCCGCGAAAGTGGAGAATTTGAAGTTCGCTGTCCACCACCAGCCCGGCATAGTTCGCGCGTTCCCAGATGATGCGGTCGGCGTCTTTTTCGAGGTCAAAGCTGGGCGCGTGGGTGAAAGAACCATCCGCGCGATGGGCGGGCTTCTCCGGACCCGTGAGCCTGGTTGGCGCAGCAGTGGTTATTGCCTCTTTGGCCAAGAACTTGTTCTTGCGGTCGACCACCTGGAAATCGGCTAATGCCGACGACGTTTCCGACTTGCCGAGAAGCAGGTAAGCGCCGTCGCGCAACGCATAGAAGAACGAGGCCAGAATGCGCTTCTGCAGAATGGGTTCCAGGTAGATCAGCACGTTCCGGCAACTGATCAGATCCATCCGGGAGAAAGGAGGGTCTTTGGTCAAATCGTGACGAGCGAAGATACATAATTCGCGGACGGAGGGCTTGATCTGGAACTTCCCGTTCACGCTGTCGAAAAACCGGTGCAGGCGCTCCCTTGACAATTGCTTCAAGGCCTCTTTGGGATAGACGCCGTTGCGCGCTTTCTCCAGGGCCTGCTCGCTGACATCGCTGGCAAAAATCTGAATGCGCGGGGGCGCCGTGAGATCGCCCAGCTTTTCCAGCAGGCAGATGGCGATCGAGTAGGCTTCCTCACCGGTGGAGCACCCCGGCACCCAGATGCGAATGGAATCCGGAACTGGTTTCCGCGCCAGCAACTGTGGAATGATCCTATTCCGAAGCGCGCGGAAAACCTCCGGCTCGCGAAAGAAGCTGGTGACATGGATCAACAAGTCCTCATAAAGTTCGCCCAGCTCTTCCCGATTTTGCTGAAGGAACTTCCGGTAGTCGCTTAGCTGTTCTACTTTCCTCAAAGCCATGCGGCGGGCGACGCGGCGGCTGATGGTGGTTCTCTTGTAGTACGTGAAATCCAGGCCCGAAGTTTCCCGGATGAGCCTCAGAATCCGCGCCCATTCCTCGTCGGGCGCGGCAAGCGGAGCACCGGCGTGATCGGTGTCTTTCCCTGTATCTTGCTCCGCATTTGCGGAGGCGCGGATATAGGGATGGAGCGCGATGCGAGACAGTTCCTTGGCAATGCGCTCGGGAGTGAGCACGAAATCGACGCATCCGGATGAAATGGCGCTCTGCGGCATTCCATCGAACTTGGCCGATGCGGGTTCCTGGGCGAAAGTGATCCCGCCGCCAGCCTTGATGGCGCCCAATCCTAGAGTTCCGTCCGAGGCGGTACCGGAGAGGACGACGCCGATTGCGCGGGGCCCCTGAGTCTCCGCGAGCGTCTCAAGGAAATGATCAATCGGCAGGTGAAGGCCGAGCTTGCGGCGCAGAATCCGAAGGTCTCCCCTGACCAAGCCGAGGCCGGCATCGGGAGGAATGACGTAGACGCGGTTGGGTTGCACGTGGGTCCCCTGGCGGACCTCGGTAACGGGCATCTGGGTCACCTTCGAAAGCAAACTGGCGAGCATGCTTTCGTGTTTGGCTTCCAGGTGCTGTATCAGGACAAACGCCATGCCGGTATCGGGCGGCAACGCCTTCAGCAGGGCCGTGAATGCTTCGAGGCCCCCGGCGGACGCTCCGACGCCGACGATGGGGAACACATTGACCTTGACCTTGGCGGGAGCCGGGGCTGCTCTCTTCACGGACTTTCGAGGACTTTTCTTCATGAGGTCGCCCTGGCGGCTATGGGGCCGATACTGGACAAGAACTTTACCACGTTACGCACATTACATGTCACGAATCCTTTATGCGTTCTTTATGGTCCGGTCCGTAGACTACGAATTGTTCGGCCCCCTTCGACTTCGCCGCAAATCGATGGGAGTGGACTCGTTCAGGGAGGAACCGTAAACATTGAAGTCGAGTATGATAAGACTGCTCGCCAGTACGAGTTTGGCTTTCTGGAGCCTGTTCGCCGCAGGGGAGCGAAGTCTTCGAGCGCAACCTGCGTCCGCCAGTATTACCGGCGCGATTCGAGATGCGGAGGGTGCGGCCATACCGGAGGCTTTGCTCCATGTTACGAACTTAGATAACCATATCTCACGAGTGATCGTGTCCGGACCAACGGGAGACTATCAGGTCTCCGATCTGCCACCGGGTTCCTACAGGATGGCAGCCAGGAAGGTGGGCATCGGCGAATCGCCCGAGACCACAATATCGCTGGCTTCGGGACAGCGGTTGAGAACCGACTTTCAGTTAAGTGTGGTGGACACCGCACTGAGTCCTGCGATGGAACAAAAGCTGGAAGCCATGGAAGCCAAGATGGAACAGCGCTTCGAGCAGCGCTTCGAGCAGCTTCGAGCCGAGCTGGAAAGCGCAAAAGCGGAAGCGCACGCGCCGCACGGGCAGCTTGTGGCTTCCAACACGAAAGAACCGGATGTGCTGGGCCTGCCTGTCGCGGCCGCAGGTTTGCCCTCGCCNNGCGGACTACGACTGGACCTGGCTAAATGGAAACCCGCGCAATAAAGACGCCGCCTGGGATTCAAAGTTCTTCACGCCGGAGATTCGCGCCGACGTGACCTACACTTATGACTTTAATAAGCCGATTGACAACTCGATGGGCGGCTCGAGCGAGCTGTTCCGGTCAAACGAAATTCAGCTTGAGCAACTCGGCATTGGCGGCGACTTTCACTTAGACAACGTTCGCGCGCGATTTATGACGCAGTTCGGCGAGTATTCCGAGGCCACCATACGGAACGACCCGAGCTATGCGAAGGGCCAATGGAACCTGAATGACGCGGACCGCTATCTCGCGGAAGCGTTTGGCGGCTATCACATCAACTGGATGAAAGGAATGAACATCGATGCGGGCATCTTCATGTCCTATGTCGGTTTGTTCAGTTACTACAACTTCGATAACTGGGCCTATCAGCCTTCCTACGTTTCGTCAAACACTCCGTGGTTTTTTGAAGGTGTTCGGATTCAGATTTTCCCGACGCACCACTTGAAGATTGAGCCGTGGATTGTCAATGGATGGCAATCTTATGCATCGTCGAATTCCAGGAAGGGTTTGGGCGGCCAGATTAAGTACACACCTTATCCCTGGCTGAACATCGTGTCGAATAACTACGGTCTGGGGCACGATGACCTTTACACGCCACACCGCGCCCGCATCCATACCGATAACAGCGTGGAACTGAAGTATTACGATAAACCGGGAAATGGCCTCGACAAGATCGCGCTCACCTTTACGGGCGATCTGGGTTGTGAGTTCGGCGGCGGCGTGAGCTGCCACGGCGACACGAAGGGCGGACCCAAGCAGAGCTTTATCGGCTACATGCTCTACAATCGCTTCTGGTTCCACCGGGACATGTTTGGGTTGACGCTCGGCGGCGGGCAGATCAATAATCCCGGCCGGTATCTTGTCCTGATTCCGCCGATCAACGGCGAGACCGCTGCGACCGCATCCATCAACTCACCCTACTTTACGTTCAACCCCGGAGATCCCTTCAAGGCCTGGGATACGTCGGCCACCTTCGACTATATGCCCAAGCAGTGGATCACGTTCCGCTTTGAAGGCGACTACCGCCATGCGAACGTTCCGTATTGGTCTGGAGCGGGAGGCGTCACGCCGCCTCCCGGAACCAACAACAACTCTCCCACACAATATGCCTGCATGGATGGCACAGCTTCCGGAGCAACTACGTTGACGTCAACCACATGCGCAAACGACGGCGGTGTGTGGCATCCGGATCTGCGGAGGGATGAAATACTTTTCGATGTGGACCTGATGGTGAAGTTCTAGGGGAGATGCGGTCGCCCTACGGGGTGGCTCTTTGGGCGACCAGCATCGATTCGAGGATCTGATCGGAGACATCCTTCACAGCGGCGGGCGAGTGCGTCAGGAACAAAGTGTTTGTCTTGTCGCTCTCCCCGATGGACTTCAGGGTGTCGAAATATTGCGTGATGAGCACCAGTTGCATGACTTCTTTCGCGGACGACCCTTCCACGACTTTCTGAAACTGTTCGATTGAGACCTGTAAGCCTTCGACGATCGCTTTCCTCTCGTTCGCGACACCTTGGCCTTGCAGAGCTTTACTTTCCGCTTCGGCCTCGGCCTTCTTGACGACGAGGATTTTCTCGGCCTCGCCCCTGGCGTTGGCGGCCACCTGTTCCCGCTGCGCCGCATTGATGTCGTTCATGGCCGACTTCACCTTGGCGTCGGGAACAATGTCGGTGACGAGGACATTGACGATCTCGTAGCCGAAGGCGGACATATCGGCGTCCAGTTCCTGCTTCACGGCGAGCGCGATGCTGGACTGCGAGGCGAATACATCGTCCAGCGTCATGCCCGGCACATGTCCCAGAATCACCTGCTCGACATAAGACTTGATCTGCGACACCGGATCGGACAGCTTGTAGTAAGCGTCAAAAACCCGTTCGGGACGAACGCGCGTCTGTACGGAGATGGGGATGGTGACAAAGACGTTGTCCCTGGTTTTCGTCTCCATGGTGAGAGTGATCTGATTCACCCGCAGACTGACTGTGCCTGCCACAATGTCGAAGAACGGCGTCTTCCAGTTCAGGCCGGGCTCGGCAACCCGGAGGAACTTGCCAAAGCGCGTTACCACGGCGACCTCGGCGGTGCGCACGGTGAAAAAGCTGGACAGAATCACCGAGAGGGCGATGAGCGCCAAGATCCCAAAAATAATCCAGTAGAGCGAATCCATTTGTTGTACCTCATTGTATATGGAACCGATTGTATCGGCGACGGGCCGTTGATAATGAATAGGATGACCCGCCGGGAGCTGTTATCCATCGCATCCCTCTTACCTGCTACCGCACTCGCGAGATCGTACGGTCACCAAGTGCTGGCGTTCTACTACGGCTGGTACGCGGATCCTCAAGTGAGCGGGCGGTGGGAGCACTGGCCGGAAGGCACGGCGCATGAACCCCTGGCGGGGCGTTATGACAGTTACGACCCGAAGATGGTTGAACAGCAGTGCAATGAGATGAAGGCCGCGGGCATCACGGGCTTGATTGTCAGTTTCTGGAACCACGGCGACTTTGGAGATCAAGGCATGCCGTTGCTGCTGGCCGCAGCCGGGCGGGCCGGCCTCAAGGTGACCATTTATTGTGAAACCGCCAAGCCGCGGCAGTCTCCCAATCCGCAAGCGACCGCGGATGACTTGCTGGATATCCTGACGCGCTATGGGAACCACCCCGCGTGGTTGCGGGCGGGCGCCAAGCCCGTGGTTTTCGTGTACACGAGGGCCTTGAACGAGTTACACCTCACCGGATGGGCGGAGGTGATCAAACACGTAGACCAGCGGCATGCGGGCGGGGTTTGCTTTGTGGGCGACGAGATCTCAAAGGCGGCGGCCAAGGTTTTTAGCGGAATCCACGCGTATAACCCCACCGGGCAAACGGCCGGCATGACCATCGAACAAATCCGGGCGTGGGCGCGGGCGAACTACCCGAAGTGGGTGGCCACCGCCGGGAAGAGGATCTCCTGCGTCACCGTGATTCCGGGCTACGACGATACGAAGCTGAAGCGACCCGCGCCGAGGCCGACCACGGAACGGTACGGCGGCGAAACCTATCGAGTGTTGTGGGAAGAAGCCGTCGCAGCGCATCCGGACTGGATTTTGATCACCAGTTGGAATGAATGGCACGAGGGCAGTGAGATTGAGCCCTCGAAGGAAAACGGCGACCGGGAGCTGAAAACTACGCGGGAGTTCGCCGGGAAATTTGCCTAAGCGGAGAGTCAGCGCCACCGCCCTTTTCGCCAGGGGCGCGAAAGCACCACTGCGAGCATCGGAAGGTAGTTGAATATCACGGACAGCAGCGCCACCTGGTGAATTGTTTTCGTCGGCGGAATGAACGCCCACGCGCCCCAGCTCGCGACGGTGGTCACCAGCAGTTCCAGTGTTGTGGCGGGAATAAGCCAGAGCAGCAGCGCGTCATAGAAATAGCGCTGTGGAATGCACCCCATCAGCAATAGAAACCGCGAATCCGTATCCTTGTAGCGGATCAGCGCGAGCAGCAGAAGGCACCCTGCAATGGTGGCCACCGGAACGAAGCTCTGGAATCCCGCCATGGAATGCCACCAGATGGCGGGCCACGCCGGCGCCCAGACCACCGAGACCAACGCCAGCAGGATCGCAATTCCGGCGCCCACCCAAAAGCCGGGTTGGGAAGCGCGTCGCAGTGCGACAGGAAGACCCAGATTTGGTTTCGCGATGATGATCGGAAACAGCCAGGGCAGCGTGGCCGCCGCCATCAGCAATGGCGTCCACTGAACGGTGATTACAGCCGTCCAAAAGGGGCACGAGAGAAGGATCAGGAGCCGGTTCCATCCATTGCGCATCACAGCGAAAGTGAGAATGCCCGCGCTGATGCCCGCAAACAGGCCGGCCGCCAGCTTGGCGGGAAGCGCGGCGAACGGAAGAGCGAAGAGTGCCGCCGTTAAAGGGTAGTAGATCGAATCGAAGCCGATTCTGTCTGAGTAGGGCGGGCGATGGTGCGCCAGCGATTGCGCATCGCGCAGCGAGGTGCCAAAATCTCCCGACGCCAACCCGAACGCATTCAAACCCCAATAAACAAAGCATGCGATCCAGGCGCCGGCAAGAAACCCGATCACCATCCGGGGCCGCCGTGGAAGGACAGGCGGGGCTTCAGGTGGAGGCGCAAATACCCCCGCGAGGACACGCCAAATGTTTTTCAGTTCGGAGATTCTTGCCAGAACTGCCAGAGTAGCAGTACCTTTGGGCTAGGGGAAAAACGAACCCAAAAGTCCATTGTTTCCCGACTGCGAATACCTGATAGTAGGGACTAAGTGAGTGTGAACGTGTCCCAACCATCCGAACGGCGTCGCCGAATACGATTCGATCTGGAGTGCGAGTTGCGATATCGTCTGCTCGATTCGCGGAGGCATCTGCCTCCTCAATCCGGCAAAACGATCAACATCAGCAGCAAGGGCGCCATCTTTGAAACCACCTCCCAGTTGCCGGTGGGAAAGCGGGTGGAACTGATCATCTCCTGGCCGGCGAAACTGAACGAACGGTGCGGCTTGAAAATGGTCGCGCTGGGCCGTGTGATTCGCTCGAACGAATCCTGCGCGGCGGTGTCCCTGCTCTCGCATGAGTTCAGGACACAGAGCGTCGTCAATTAACTTACAGCCCTTCGAGCCGTGTCTCGGAATCGGCAAGCCGGTCGAGCTTCAACCCAAAGCGATCCATCAACGAAAGATATAAGCTGCACATCTTGCGGCTGTCTTCGCCCGCCTTCAGATAGTTCAGGGTGCGGCCTGTCTGGAGCGTGCCACCCAATCCACCGGCCAGCACCACCGGTAACCGGAAGTTATCGTGCTTCCGGCCAATCCACATGTTCGAAAGGAACATCAGACACGTGTTGTCCAGAACCGTTCCATCGCCTTCTTTCATGCTGTCCAGTTTCGACGCCAGGTAAGCATACTGGCTCACATGGAAGCGGGAGATGCGTTCGTATCCGTCGGAATTATTGTCGTGCGATGCGGCATGGTGCCCATCCTTCACATCCAGAAACGGATAGTACATCGCGGAAAGATCGCGGGAGATAATCAGCGAGGCCACGCGGGTCTTGTTGGTCTGAAAAGCGATGGCGATGATGTCGCACATCAGACGCGCATGATCGCGCAGGTCTTCCGGCAGCCCGTTGGCGGGGCGTTCCATGGTGGCGGCGACGGTGTTCTTCGCCTTTGCCGAATCGTCCGCATCGGCCTTGCCTTTGCGCATCCCTTCCACCCGCTTCTCCACCTCACGCACACTGGTGAGGTATTCATCCAGCTTGCCCTTGTCGGACGAGCTGACTTTCCGGCTGAGTTCCTGGGCGCGCTCTTTCACCCGGTCGAGAATACTGATATTGAGCAGGCTGCCGCGGTTATCGAAGAGGTTGTCCCACGCGAGCGAAGGATAAACCTCAACCGGAACCGGCGAATCCGGACTCTGCCATGAGATGTGCGAACTGTAGGCCATGGAGAAGTTCGTCTCGTGGTATCCCGTCATGGGCTGCTCACAAGCCAAAACGATACTGGATTGCGGGGTGTCCTCGCCCACATGATTGGCAATCCTCTGATCCACGCTAATCCCCGAGTGGATGATGGCGCCTTTTGAAATGTGCGCGCCGGAGAGTAGACTTCCCGTTTGCGCGGGGTGAATGCCCTGGCCGGTGAGCGCGCTCACATAAAGACCGTCGATGACGTTGATCTTCTGTTTCAACGGCTCCAGCGGTTCCAGCGTCTTGCTCAGCTTCATGGAAGCGCCCTGTCCTTCGGCGCTCCAATGATCCTCGTTAATGCCGTTTCCCAGAAAGACGACGCCGAAGCGTTTGGGGAATTGGGACGCCGCCGGTGTATCAGCCAGGGCATGCAGAGACTCCAGCCATGGCAGAGCCACGGCGCAGCCGGCCCCGCGCAGCACGGTGCGGCGCGAGATGGGTGGCGCGTTCCTTTTCAAAATGTTCTTTCTCAATCCGCGGCCTCCGGAATTCTTCGATTCAAAAACTGCGGGCTCGTTACGATGGTCTCCACCAGCGAATCGAACCGGTACCCGTTCGCCGTAAGCTCGGTTTCCATTCGTCCCACAAGCGGTTCGTCGGAGAGCTGGAGCGAACGGTTCAAAGCATAGGCGAGAAGTTTGCGGCAAAGATTACCCACAAATTCATTTTGGCGATGTTCGCGGATAAAATTGCGGAGCCCTTCGAGTCCGGTACCGGGAATGCCGCCGGGATAGGTCACGGCGGTATCCACCGGCCGGCCCGCCAGGTCTTTCGTCCGAGCATCTCCCACCGGCCCATAGCCCTCGAACGCCAGGCCGAAGGAATCGAACTTGGAATGGCAAGCCGCGCACACAGGGTTGGCGCGGTGCCGGGCCAGCATGTCACGCACAGGCAGGTCGGACTTCGATTCATCGCTCGCCAGTTCCGGGACCACGGGCGGGGGCGGCGGGATTCTCACTCCCAGCACCTTCTGCACCACCCAATTGCCGCGCTTCACCGGACTCGTCCTCAGCCCGGGCGAGTTCTGGGTGAGAAACACGGCCATGGGTAACAGACCGCCGCGGCCGTACTGCGAGGCATCGTCCACGCGAACCCACCCGTCCGCGTCGCCCGTCACGCCGGGGATGCCGTAGTGCTTCGCCAGCACGGGATTCACAAACGTGTAATCGCCATAAATCAGGTCCAGCACCGAGCGATTGTTGGTGATCGCATCATCGATCAACCGGATTGGTTCCTGAAACATCGCCTCGCGCAAATCGTTGTCGAAGCTGGGAAAACGCGCGCGATCCACCGCGTTGTTGGTTTCGAATTGGCGGAAGCTCAGCCAGTTACCTGTAAATTCGGTGGCCAGTCCGCGTACACGGCGATCCTTCAACATGCGCCGCGTCTGGGCGAGCAGAACGGCGGGGCGTAGCAGATCGCCCGCCGCCGCATGCCGCAGTAATACGTCGTCAGGCATGCTGGACCACAGAAAATAGCTCAAACGGCTGGCCAGGGGATAGCTGGAGAGGGGTTGCACTGGTGCTCTCCGTGTTATCCCGCCATTAGAAAGATCAAGCCGGTACAGGAAATCCGGCGACATCAGAATGCTGACAATCGAATCCCGGATGGCGTCTTCGTGCGAGAGTTCGTCTTTGGTCCGAAGCGCGTGGTAGTAGGCCAAGAGGTCGCTGCGCTCCGCTTGAGTCAGCGGCCGCCGGTAGGCGTGCGCGGCGAAGCGGAGGAGAGCTTCCAGATGTTTCGGCTCCGCGTCGTCCCGCTCCTTTTCCAATTTGCGGAGGGTGCTGTTGACGCGATCGAAGTGATCGCGGATGGCTTCGGGGGCCACGGGATCGTTCGCCGGGTCGGCCGCGGCCTTCGCCAGATACGCGTCCCGCATCGCCTGGATCACCGCCGGGTCGGTGATGGGACGGTCCGCCGGACGCGCCGTGCCGGATTCGGGTCCTTTGCCCTCCACTTCGCCGCTTTGATTGAAGAAATACTGCGTCCAGGTGCGCGCCGTGAAATTGGCGATGAAATCGAATTCATCCCACAGACGGTCGATTTCTTTGCGCCCTTTTTCGTCGAGGACCATCTCCATTAACGGCGCATCGTCACGGAAGAAGCCGAGCACGCTGTGGTATCCCGCGCTGAGCAGCCGGCCCTTGTCCTCGGAATCGTCGGGGTAGTAGCGGCCGCGTTCGGTGATATAGAAAGCATCGGGGAAGACGGAAGCAAAGCGCTGGAACGCCGCCTGATAACGGCTGCGCTGCGCCGCCGGTACGACCAGGTCCGCGTCGCCCGCGCGAGCCTTCGCGGAGAGAGCGGCCCAGCGCGGCGCGGCTTCCTTATGCAGCCCTGGATAATCGGGAATCTCGGGCACAGCCTCTGGCGGATCGGTGTCGTTTCGAAGATCGAGCGGATCGCTGTCGCGGCGGTGCGAGGCGAACTCGCGCAGCTTCCAATTCACCAGCGGCTGGGATTGTGCCGGCAAACCTTTCACCAGCGGCGCGGCGAACTGCATGGCGGTGTGGGCCCGGATGCGCACCACGAAATCGCGCATCTCGACACACTTGGCGCGGACCACATCTGGGTTGTGAGCGACCGGAGCGGGTAAGGCGCGCCACATCGTCTGAAGCTTCAGAACGGGGCCGACAGGTTCCGGGTCATGCAGGATTCCCCAGATTACAGGCAGATACTTCGGGCTCAGCTTCGCATCCGCCGCGACGCCGGGCAGTGTGGCGCCCGGCTTCCCGAGAGCAACCCGGTAACGGAAACGCCACGCCGCCTCGAAGTAATCCGCATAATCGGTGGGCTGCCGTTGATAGAAGGCGACGATGCGCTGGATGGCGTACTTGTCGCGATCTGTCTCGACCAGCATGGGATGGGGGGCGAAGTCGATTCCATCGGGCGTGAGCACCGTGCGGTCGGCCACTTCGCGCCCCGCCTGGAGGTACTTATTGAGCAAAGTGGGCGACATGGTGAGCGACTCACCCGAGTTGTCGAACCCCGCCGAATTGGCCGGGTCCACCGGAAACTCCCGCGTCACCTGCATATCCTGGCCGGTGAGATCGCGGACCGTGTAGTTGTACTCCGAATTGCTCAAACGGCGCGCCAGCACCACTCCTGGATCGCCCGCGGACTTCCGAACAAGTTCCGCGCGAACGGCCTGAATCCACGCGATCACCTGCTGGGTCGCCTCCACAGGCGGAGATGGTACGGGCTTTGGTGGCATTTCTTTCGCGGTGAGACGGTCAGCCACCAGGGCCCAACGGGGAAAATCGGCGGTCACTTGATCGACGCTGGTGAAGGCCTTCAGGTCGAACTGCGCGGCAGGCGTTTTGCCGCTATGGCAGGCGAAGCAGTACTGCGCGACAAACGGGCGAACAGTTTTCTCAAACTGCCGGTCGAGCGCGGGAGCACCGGCCGCCGAGGCGTGGTTCGCGACGAGGGCAAGCACAACGAAAACGGCCCGGAGATGCTTCACTCGTTCATTATTTCACTCGCGGTGAAGCCTTGCGCTACTTGGTGTCGCGGTCGTTCAATTTCTGCCTTTCAGCCGGTCAAGCTCACGGCGGTCCCGCTTCGACGGTTTGCCTTCCCGTTGTGCTTCGAAGTGGACCATCCCCTTGCGCTCTTCCGCCAGTTTTAACCGCAGTTCGCGGCTGGCTTCGGTTTCGCGATAGAGCCTCTGCGCTACCGCCGCCGGCCCGCGTATCTCACTCAGGTCCAGCACTTCCACCTGAAACTCGCCGCTGTCGTTCTTGATTTGCAGGGTGTCGCGCGTCTTGACCTCGCGCGCGGCTTTAGCCGGTTGACCACCCACTTCAATTCGCCCCATCTCACACGCCCGGGCCGCCAGCGAACGCGTCTTGAAGAAGCGTGCGGCCCAGAGCCACTTGTCGATTCGAACGCGCGTCATCAATGTTATTCTCCGATTCGCCGATCTGTCTTATGAGATGCCGTTGCATCTTGACATCACGGCATCAAATCCTGCGCGTGGCGAAAGATCTGGCGCGGGAACGAGAGGAAACGCTGGGACGCGTTGTATCCGATCTGGTCCGCTTAGGCTTACCCCAGTGGACAGCGCACGCCAGCGGAGGTGATCCAGGTCTTGGCCGCACTCAAGAGCCCGTTCTCCGGCTCATTCGAATTCTGGGTGGGCGACGTCTCGATTACCGATGATTCTCTCTTCGAGGGCGCGCTGGTAGTCGCAACGCGCCAGGTGGCGGATGTCTACCTGCTCGGATTGGCCGCGCGGCACAAGGGAACCTTGGTCAGCTTTGACCGCCGGCTCGCGTGGCAGGCAGTGCGGAAGGGATCGAAAGAACTGGGTTGCTATCCGGGCTGAGGAATTCCTTACGTCTTCACCGCATCCGATAAGACGTAATCTTCGTCCCGCCAATACAAAACAGTTCCCCGTTATCCGCGGCGCAAGACGCCGCCGGCGTCCCATCCTCCACTACGCTCTTGCGCCACTTACCATCCTTCGCTTGCGTATAAGCCCGCACCCCGCCGCCGTTCCCGCGAAACCCAACCACCACCGTTCCACCGGCCACTAGGATCGTATGTCCATCCGTCAACCCGTCATCAATCACGTTCCGCACCCACTGATGGTGCGATTCAAAGTAAGCCACAACCTGATTCCCGTGCCACGGCTCAATCCCGACAATCATCTCAGCGCCATTCATATGTCCCACCGCCACGTCGCTTGACCCGCACTGCGGACACGCTCTCGGATCCCCACGGCTAATCTCGCGCCGATCCCACTTACCGGCCTCGAACTGGTAATGATCGATCCCCGAAAAACTAGCCGTCAAAATGTGATCCGACAAACCATGCGGCGAAACATAAATTCCATGTTGCACGCCCTGGTTCACCATGTCGATCGTCTCGCGCTTCCATTCGCCGGGGCGATAGAAAACCAGGGGCACGCGTCCCTCGTAGAGCGGAGGAACCGCCGCCGGCGCCGTCAGCGGCGCGTTCACCAGAATGTCTTTACCGTTCCATCGAGCCCAGCGCAGCCGGTGAGAGGTGGGCAGGCGATCAATCTCGCGCAGCTTCCAGGGCCGCGCCGCGTCTCCGTCGTGATGCAGCACCGCCACAATCCCCAGGCTCTTCTTCGCCTCGTTGGCAAATTCATAAGCCACCGCAATCTCGGGAATTCCGTCGCCGTCGATATCGAGCGCCGCCACATTGATCATGTGATGCAAGCCCGACGCGATCACATGCCGCTTCCAGGTCGGGTTCTCGTACCACACCAGATCGGTCTGCCCGCTCGCCACAGCAATCAGATCGGGCTTCCCGTCGTGGTTCACATCGGCGATCACCACCTGGTAGCCGCCCTGCAAGTCGTCCGCGATCACGCGCGCATCCCACGCCGCAGCCGCAATAGCCGCGCAGGAAAACATCAACACCAACGTTCGAATCACGTACTGATTGTACGGGGCAGCGCTTCACTGCGCAGCTTGGCCACTACCAGCCGGATCTCGTCATAGGTGGCATCCGGCACCCGCTCTTTCAGCGGCTTCAACCATTGATGCCCCAGTTCACTCGCCGCGGATTCCACGGTTTCCAGAAACCCCGCCCGCACCCAGTCGGTCCGAAACGCCAGCTTCCCCTGCTCCACCAGCGTGGCGATCAAACCGACCACGGTGCTCACTTGCCGTCCCCGCAGTTGCGCAATTTCCTCGAAGCTCTTTCCATCATTCAGCAGCCGCAGCGTCTCCTGCGCCGGGCCGGACATAGCCTCCACGGGCGGCTGGGCCGTCGCGCGCTCGCCCGCTTGAAAACGTTCCAGCGCGCGCAGGATCTCCATGCCATACTGCTGCGCTTTCCGCTCTCCCATTCCCGTAATCCCGGTCAGCTCATCCATGCCCCGCGGCCGCTTCGCGCAGACATCGTGCAGCGTCGCGTCGGTCAGAATCAGGAACGCGGCTACTTGTTGACGGCGTGCGATCTCGCGCCGCCACTCGCGCAGGAACTCCATCAGCTCCGGATCCACCGCGCGCTCCTGCCGCCACTTCTTCGGGCGCAACCCTTCCAGGAATCGCTTCTCCGCCATCCACTCCGGTAACTCCCCACACTGGTCGCACGCGCCGCAGTTCATCCACTTCGGCGTCTCTCCAAAATGCATGCAGATTTGCCGGTCGCGGCACTGCTCATTGGTGACAAAGTTCTTGATCGAGTGATACCGCTCCCACGCACGCTGCTTCTCTTCCTTCCCGGCCAACTGTTCGCAGAAGTATGCCAGCAGACCCGCGTCCTTCTTCTGCCACAAAAGCGCGCAGTCGGCCGTCTCGCCGTCGCGTCCCGCGCGGCCCGCTTCCTGGTAATACTGCTCAATGGATTTCGGTAAGGACAGGTGAATCACCGCCCGTACAGCCGGCTTGTTAATGCCCAGTCCAAAAGCCAGCGTGCCCACCAGAATACGCACCTCGTCCGACATCCAGCGCTCCTGATTCCTCTGGCGGTTCACGTTATCCATCTGCCCGTGATATGGCACCGCGGAGATGCCGTGATCACCCAGAAAATCCACTGTCTCTTCCACGCGGGCGATGGTGGGCGCGTACACGATCACATTCGATCCCTCGTGCGCCTCCATGGCCCGCAGCAGAAGCTTGCCTTGCGTATCCGGCTTGCATTCCTTTACCAGGTAGCGCAGATTGGACCGGTGGAAACTGGCGATGTATTTGTGCGGAGCGCGCAGGCCCAGTTGATCGAGAATGTCCTGCCGCACGCGCTTCGTCGCGCTCGCCGTGAACGCGGCGATGGGCAGGTTCGGAAACTGTTCGCGCAGCCGGCTCAACTGGCGATACTCCGGCCGGAATTCATGGCCCCATTCCGAAATGCAGTGCGCTTCGTCGATGGCGAAGAACGCCATGGGGACGCGCGCCAGCCACCCCGCGGTATCTTGCCGGGCCAGCCTCTCAGGCGAAAGATACAACAGCCGGTAGGCCCCTTCCATCGCCGCACGCATGGTTCTCGATTGCTCCGCCGCTCCCATTGAGCTGTTCAGCACGGCCGCCGGAATACCCATTTGCGCGAGCTGCGCGGCCTGGTCCTGCATCAGTGAGATCAGCGGCGAAATCACCACTACCGTTCGGCCCGAGACCAGCGCCGGCAGTTGGTAGCAGAGCGATTTTCCGCCGCCTGTGGGCATGACCACCGCGACATCGTGGCCGTCCACCAGGCTCCGCACGATGCGATCCTGCAGCGGACGGAAGGAGTCGTAGCCCCAGTATTGCCGGAGCGGCGCGAGGAGTTCAGTCAAAATATAATCTTAGTCGGCGGACCGATCAAGAACTCTCCGGAGATTCACGATGTTGTTGTGATCGCCAGCGGCGCGGCCGGTGTTACGCCCCCACGCGGTCAAGGCTATCGGCTTCACGGTGGAAATCCTCAAGGGTGTATTCGACCCAGATGTCTTGTGACTCGCTCTTTAGGTTAGCCCGCTTTGGTCTTCCGTAAAAGGTTCTGGCTCGGCCCGCGGCGCTACCGGAGGATCTCGACGAGAAGCACCCAGGCGTTTGCGACGCCTGCGACGAAGGAGAAGACGAACCCCGGTATGAGCCAATAGAGACCGATGGGGAATCCAAGGAGCAGATAGACCCCGGCGACGAAAAGGGGAATGCTGGCAAGCTGGGTCTGCACAATCCTCGTAATCAGCCAGATGAGTGGATGGCCCGAGCGCGACTTCGCGTAGCTGACATGCGTTCCAACCTGCATGGTCCAAGAGACAATCGCAATTACCAGAACTTCAGCGCCGAGTACCCGAATAGGCTGTCGCGGGATCAGTACCGCCGTGCACAAAAAGAATACCTGGAGAAACTGCACTATCGATTCCAGGGCGCGCCCGGAAAGGCCGTGGACGCTCAGGATTCGGGACAGGTTAATCGAAACCGCGACAAACACCAAGCCCGTCAGCGTCGCCGAAGCACTCGCCTGCACCGCGAAGAGCGTCTGCCATTCGGTGATCGGCGGCATGCTTGGATACGCTACGTTTTCAACTTGGGCGCGTAATAACCCTTGCGGGCACGTACAATCACATCTTTCCGGCCCTTCACCCGCACATTCACCGGATGAAACTGCCCGTCTGCTTCCAGCGGCGACGGGCGGTAGAAAATGTTGTACTGATGCCGCAGTTCATTGGCGATATTTTCAAAGGATTGCGAAAGGTCGCGCGCCTCAAACGGGAAGAAAGCCTGTCCGCCGGTCTCTTCCGTAAAGTAGCGCAGAACCTTATCGCCCTCGCTCGGTTCGTGTTTGTTATTGGTGGAAATCGCATAGATCACGACGTCCGCTTTTTGCGCCATTTCCAGCGCCTGGTCGCGCGTCACGCGGCTCTGGTTGTCATCGCCGTCCGACACAATCACCATGGCGCGCCGGAACTTGTCGCGCGGCTGGTCCAGTTGCAGCTTATCCTTGCAGGCATAGAAAATCGCGTCGTACAGCGACGTCCCGCCGCCCGGCCGCAGGCTGCGCACCGCTTTCGCCAGCACTTCCGGATTGTCCGTCAGGTCCGCAACCAGTTCCGTCGCGCTGTCGAAGCTCACCAGCATGGCCTTGTCTTCGCGCGGGCGCACGGTGCTGTTGATGAACTCCACCGCCGCTTCCTGCTCAAACTTGAAACGGTCCCGGATGCTGTTGCTGGTGTCGATCAGCAGCGCCAGGCGCAGCGGTAGATCGCTCTCCGCCGTGAACTGCACGATGTTCTGTTCCTTCTTCTTCTCAAAAACCTGGAAATCGTCTTTTGCCAAGTCCGTGATGAAGCGGCCCTTCTTGTCCGTTACGGTGAACAGTACGTTGACGCGCGTCACATCCAGAAGAATGCGATTGGGGTCCACCGGGAGATTTTCCTGCTTCGCCTGAGCCGGCTGCGGCGCCTGAGACGGCGACATCACCGGGCACACCGCCAGCAGCAACCCGCATAAAAACCCGTAGGAACTGAACTTCATCATTTAGCCTCTAGTGTAAAGCCTGCATTGCCGCAAGGAACCCGTGGAGTTCCGGCGCCAGCGGTGACGTCACGGTCAACAGCTTATCAGTGAACGGATGTTGAAACTCGATCTGATGCGCATGCAGGAAATAGCGCCCCAGCGACGGCAACCCGGGTGTCTCCACCGGAGCGCCGTAGAGTCTGTCGCCAAACACCGGATGCCCGATGCTGGAAAGATGCACTCGAATCTGATGCGTGCGCCCGGTTCCGATCAAAACTTCCAGGTAGCTCGCCTTGGGAAAACGTTCCAGCACCGTCCATTCACTCCAGGCCGTTCTCCCGGACGCGAGGCGCGCCGTCATGCGGGTCCGGTTCACCGGATCGCGTGTGATGGGTTTCTCGATTCGCCCCGTTTCCGCTTCCATCGCCCCGTGTACCAGCGTCCGGTAAATCTTGCGTACCTTGCGGGTTGCAAACAGCCTCGCCAGCGCGCGGTGCGCCGCGTCGGTTTTGGCCGCCAGAAGAACGCCGCTGGTGAAACGGTCCAGGCGATGCACAATGCCGGGGCGCATGTCTCCGCCTACCGACGAGAGCTGCTCAAATCGGTGTAAAAGCGCATTTACAACGGTGCCGGAACTGACGCCCGCGCCCGCATGAACCACCATTCCGGCAGGCTTATCGATAGCCACCAGCCAATCGTCTTCGTAAAGAATGCTGAGCGGGATGGGTTCTGCCGTGGCATGCAATGCCGGAAGCGGCGCGGGCTCTACCTCCACCTCCTCATCGCCATGCAGCACGGCGGAGACTTTCGCGGCCCGCTGGTTCACCCGCACCAGACCCTGTTTAATCCAGCTCTGGATGCGCGAGCGGCTGAACTCCGGTAGGCGTCGTTGCAGGAAAACGTCCAGTCGCTGTCCGCGGTCGCTCTCCTCTGCAAGAATGCGCATGCGTTTATGGTCGCTTATGGTAGAAAGGAGACACTGTGCTGACGTGGAATGATGTTCTAAATTTTGCCAAAGCGGGCAACCTCACCCCCGACCGCAGGGTCGAAAAGACCGAGGCCGAGTGGCGCGCCCAACTCAACGACCAGCAATATCGCGTGACGCGCGAAGCAGGCACCGAACGGGCTTTCAGTTCCCCCATGTGCAACCTGTTCGAGCCCGGAATTTATGCCTGCGTCTGCTGCGATACCGTGCTTTTCGACGCGTCCGAGAAGTTCGATTCCGGCACAGGCTGGCCTTCCTTCACCCAGCCGGTAGAACCCAATGTGATCGCCTATCACCTGGACACCTCTTACGGCACGCGCGTTGAAACCGTTTGCAGCACTTGCGACGCGCATTTAGGTCACGTTTTTCCGGATGGCCCCAAGCCTAGCGGACTCCGCTATTGCATGAATGCGGTGGCCCTCAAGAAGGTCGCCGCGCACTGATTACCGCCGGCTTTCGAGTAGAATTATTTTGGTCGCTCGACCGAGACGCCGCGCAAGAAGCAATTGGTCGTAGCCGTCCGCAGTGAACATGTCGGAGCGTTCCTCCAACGTCGCTTGATCCAATCCCGCCCTGCGCCTACGAACACGTTACAATCTCTTTCGGCATGTCCTTACCCTTAAAAGGCAAAACCGCCCTCGTCACCGGAGCCAGCAAAGGTGTCGGCCGCGGCATCGCCATCGAACTCGCCCGCCAAGGTTGCCACGTCGTGGTGAACTACCAATCGGATGCTGCGGGCGCCGAAGAAACCGCCCGGTTTATCGCCGTCCTCGGCGCAACTGCCCGCCCTCTTCAAGCCAACATCGGGATCGCCAATGAAGTCGACCGCATGTTCGCCGAAGTCCCCGAACTCGATATTCTGGTCAATAACGCGGGCGTGCAAACCTGGAAGCCCTTGCTGGAGCTGGCCGAGGAAGATTGGGACCGCACTATTCAAACCAATCTGAAAGGCTGTTTCCTTTGCACCCAGCGCGCCGCGCGCCTCATGAAGCATAATGGCGGCGGACGCATCATCAACATCGGATCTGGCTGTAATAAAATCGCGTTCCCGCATCTGGTGGATTACACCGCCAGCAAGGGCGGTATCGAGATGTTCACAAAAGTGGCCGCGGTGGAACTGGCCGCCTACGGCATCACCGTCAACTGCGTCGCACCCGGTGCCATCGAAATTGAACGCACGCGGCTGGAATCGGAAGACTATGCCGCAACCTGGGCGCAGCGCACGCCCATCGGCAGAGTCGGGCAGCCCGCCGACGTCGCCAACGTCGTCGCGTTTCTCGCCTCGCCATCGGCCAACTTCGTCACAGGCCAAACCATCTGGGTCGACGGCGGCTTATTCAGCTTGCCATCTTGGCCTTATTAGCCTCATTCGGGTCCGGTTCCTTATCCTTGCGGACAACCGGCTTCAGCCCACGCACGTCGTAAAACTGAAGGCGGCAGAACACGCAGTGATAAAGAGTTCCGCCGAGCGCCCAATGGATCATCCGGATCGGCGAATGCAGCATCGAATCCACTTTGTCCCGCCTCGACCGCTTATCGGGAGCGCTGTTGCCGCACCGCGGGCAATTGGCAAACTCGTCGAAGCTCGTATCGAAGTAACTCCGCCGCGCCCGCGTGTTGCACGACGAACACCGGAATGCTTGTGCGAAAATTAGTCTTTCGATCCCACGGCGGTGACTTCTTGTCATGACGGCACCGCACTTCTGGCACAGCATTCTTTCGTTAGCTCCCAATATGCGAGAAGTCACTGAATTGTCGCAACTTCGTCACAATCATATCTCTACCGCGATACGGTTGTCCGTCCACCGCTTTTCCGTCCGCTGGTTGTCCCTGTAAAAGATGCTCAGCCATATCTCCGTTCACGGCGCTCGCCAGCACAACCTGAAGAACATCAGCGTCGAAATTCCCAGAAACACGCTTACTGTGATAACCGGCTTAAGCGGCTCGGGCAAATCTTCCCTCGCCTTCGACACGATCTATGCGGAGGGGCAGCGCCGTTACGTTGAAACTCTTTCCCCTTACGCCCGCCAGTTTCTCGATCAAATGGAACGCCCGGACGTAGATTCCATAGACGGTCTGAGCCCTGCAATCTCCATCGAACAAAAAACCGCGGGAAGAAGTTCCCGCTCAACCGTGGGAACCATTACGGAAATATACGACTATCTTCGTTTATTGTACTCGTCAATCGGAGTTCCCTTTTGTCCCAATTGCGGAATTGAGATTTCGCGCCAAACCACCGAGCAGATCCTCAAGCACGTCGTCCAGTTGAGCCCGGACGACCGCATCATGGTTCTAGCCCCCGTCGTCCGCGGCCGGAAGGGCGAATTTAAGAAGGATCTCGAAAAATACGCGCGCCAGGGTTTCGTTCGCGCCCGCGTCGATGGCATCATCCGTTCGCTCGAAGAAGAAGTTCCGCTTGATCGCCGTAAAAACCATAGCATCGAAGTGGTGATCGATCGGCTGCTCGTCAAGCAGGGGATTGAGAAGCGCCTCGAAGCCTCCATCGACGTCGCCACCAAACTCGCGAACGGCCTGGTGATCATCTCCGTCGTCAACGGCGAGGAGCGTTTGTACTCCACCCGCCTCGCTTGCATGGAGTGCGGCATGAGCATTCCTCAACTGGAGCCGCGTTCTTTTTCGTTCAACAGCCCCTATGGCGCGTGCGAGACCTGCAACGGTCTCGGCGTCGAGTGGCGCGTGGATGCATCCAAGCTGATAGCCGATGAATCCAAGCCGCTCCTCGAAGGCGCGCTAGGTCCATTCGCCGGTTCCGCCGCCTATGTTCAGCAGAAAGTGCAAGCGGCCGCGAAGACCCTCCGAATCAAGCTTTCCACGCCATTCGAAAAGCTTCCGCGCCGCACGCAGGCGCTGCTGCTCAGCGGCGGCGATGGCTTTGAAGGCATCGCCAGCCTTTTGCAGGACACCTTCGAGCGTGCGCCGGATTCCTATCGCGAATGGCTGCTGGAGTATATGTCGCCGGTGTCCTGTTCCGTCTGTCACGGCAAGCGCCTTCGCGCCTCCAGCCTTTCCGTGCGTGTCAAAAATCTTTCCATCGCCGACGTGGTCGAAATGCCCATCGCGCGCACTCTTCTCACTGTGCGCGGCTGGAAATTAGCGGATCGCGAGCAAATTATCGCCGGGCGCGTCGTTGACGAGATCAGCCGCCGCCTCGAATTCCTCAGCCACGTGGGGCTGGATTATCTCAGTCTCGGCCGATCGGCCGGAACCCTCTCGGGCGGCGAAAGCCAGCGCATTCGCCTCGCCACCCAGATCGGCTCGAAACTGCGCGGCGTGCTCTACGTGCTGGATGAGCCTTCTATCGGCCTGCATCCGCGCGACAACGAACGCCTGTTGCAGACCCTCATGAAACTGCGCGATCTCGGCAATACGGTTCTGGTTGTGGAGCACGATGAGGAAACCATCCAGCGCGCCGATTTTGTGATCGATCTCGGACCCGGCGCCGGACGGCTGGGCGGAGAACTCGTGGCCCAGGGCACCCCCGCCGATATTTCCAGCAACCCCGATTCACTCACCGGCCGCTATCTTTCCGGCGCCCAATCCATCCCCATGCCGGCCGCGCGCCGCAAGGCCAATGGAAACGCTATCGAGGTGAAGGACGCGCATGAGCACAATCTGAAGAATGTTGACGTCAGGATTCCGCTCGGCGTGCTCACCGTCGTCACCGGCGTGTCCGGCAGTGGAAAATCCACGCTGGTGAATGAGATCGTCTATCGTTCGCTCGCACGTGAGGTCTACGGATCGCGCGAGGAACCCGGCGCACACGGCGCCATTACCGGCATCGAACACATCGACAAGGTGGTCCGCATCGACCAGGCAGCCATCGGCCGTACGCCGCGCTCCAACCCCGCCACATATACGGGGCTTTTCAGTCCCATCCGCGATCTGTTCGCCATGCTTCCCGAATCTCGGGAACGCGGCTACAAACCCGGTCGCTTCAGCTTCAACGTCAAAGGCGGCCGCTGCGAAGCCTGCCAGGGCGATGGGCTCAAGCGCATCGAGATGAACTTTCTTCCCGATGTCTACGTTACCTGCGATGTGTGCCGCGGCCGCCGCTACAACCAGGAAACTCTGGAAGTCAAATACAAGGGCCACTCCATCGCGGACCTGCTGGAGATGACCATCGAAGAAGCCCTGCCCGTGCTGCAGAACCATCCCCAGATCCGCCCCAAACTGGAGACTCTGGCGGCCGTTGGCCTGGGTTATCTGCACCTCGGCCAATCCGCCACAACCCTTTCCGGAGGCGAAGCGCAGCGCATTAAACTCGCCCGCGAATTGAGCAAGCGCCAAACCGGCCGCACCTTCTACCTACTCGACGAGCCCACCACCGGGCTCCATTTCGACGACGTTCGCAAACTGATCGACGTGCTCCAGCGTCTGGTCGATCTGGGCAACTCGGTCGTCGTCATCGAGCACAATCTCGACGTCATCAAGAGTGCCGATTGGATCATCGATCTCGGGCCCGATGGCGGCGAATACGGTGGCCGCATCGTGGCCGAAGGCACGCCCGAGCACGTGATGAAGTCCCGCAAGAGCTACACAGGCGAGGCTTTGCGGAATATGGTGTCCGCGCACAAGGGACGCGCGGCATGATGGACGATTCGCCGTCATACATCATCGATGCTCCCGCTCCCGCGCCGCCGAGAACTCCGATCTGGGATTGGCGTGATGCCGGCCTGTTCGCTGGAATGGCGATTCCCTGCGTCTTCCTGCTCTACCTGATCGGCATGCTGGCAGCCAAAGCTTTCCAGATCAAGCTGGATAGCGCGCCCGCTCTGGTGGTGTTCCAAAGCATCGCGTACGCGGCCATCTTCTTCTTGCTCGCGGCGATTCTTCGTCTCACTTACGACGCGCCGTTCTGGAGTTCGCTGGGCTGGCTACCCTCCACTGTCCCTTCACTCGTGGCAATTGCGTTCGGCATTTCCCTCGCGTTCGCAATCGGCTTTCTGGGAGGGCTTTTGAAGGTTCCCGAAGTCGACTCTCCCATGAAGAAGCTCCTCAGTTCGCCCAATGGCGGACTGTTTCTCGCAATTTTTGGAATCACCGTTGCCCCGCTCGCGGAGGAACTCCTGTTTCGCGGTTTCCTGCAGCCGCTGATGGTCCGCTCGCTCGGCGCTGTTGCCGGCATTGGCCTCACCTCCGTTCTTTTCGGAGTGCTGCACCTCGAACAGAACGGCCGCGTGTGGCAATACGGCGCACTCATCTCAGCCGCTGGTTTAGCCTTCGGCGTACTGAGGCATTTATCTGGATCTACCCGCACGTCCGTCATCACCCACGCTTCTTACAACGGCACGCTCTTCTTCGCATTTTTCTTCGCGGCACACAAAGGACAATAGACAAAACACATGGTTGAAACGATCGAGTGGACCCCCGACGGCGTCGTCATGATTGACCAAAGACGCCTGCCTCTGGAACAGACCTACGTCACGTGCAAGACCTATCAGGACGTGGCCCACAACATCCGCGCCATGACCATTCGCGGCGCTCCCGCCATCGGTGTTGCAGCGGCCATGGGCGTGGCTCTCGGGGTCATCGAAGGCGCCGATTTCGACCTCGTCTGTGAAACTCTCGCCGCCACCCGCCCCACCGCCGTCAATCTGTTCTGGGCCATCGAGCGCATGAAGGCCTTGCACAAATCCCTGGCCGGGTCGCCCGCCGATCTCATCCGCCTGCGCTTCATTCAGGAGGCCCGGCAGATCCGTCTCGAAGACATCGCCATCTGCCAGGCCATCGGCAAACATGGTGCGCCTCTCGTGCCCGATCACAAAACCGTACTCACTCATTGCAATGCCGGAGCGCTCGCCACCGCGGGCTACGGCACCGCCCTTGGCGTGATCCGCGCCGCGGTCGAGCAGGGCAAGGAAATCGACGTATTCGCCGATGAAACGCGTCCGTTCCTCCAGGGTGCGCGCCTCACCGTGTGGGAATTGCAGCAGGATCATATCCCCGCCACTCTCATCACAGACAGTATGGCCGGCCATTTCCTGAAATCCGGCCGCATCGGCTGCGTGGTTGTGGGCGCGGACCGCATTGCCGCCAATGGGGACGTGGCCAACAAGATCGGCACCTATAGCGTCGCCGTTCTCGCTAAGGAGAACAACATCCCGTTCTACGTCGCCGCGCCCATCTCCACGCTCGATCTTTCCTTGTCCTCAGGCGACCTGATTCCCATCGAGCAGCGCAACTCGTCGGAAGTCACCCACTACGCCGGCACGCAGGTGGCCCCGGAAGACACTCAGGTGCAGAATCCCGCCTTTGATGTCACCCCGCACCGCTACGTCACCGCGATTGTGACCGAACGCGGAGTCGCACGCGAGCCTTTTACCGAATCGCTCAAGCAACTCGCCACAGGAGCCTAGTGTTCGCCAGTCGCTTGCCGGCCGAAATCCATCCCAGCGCCCTCGCTCGGGAAATTGCCGCGTTTCGCGCCGCGGGAGGCGAATTGCTGGATCTTACCAAATCCAATCCCACCCGCACCGGATTTGATTACCCGCCCGGCATCATCGACGCTTTCCGTGACCCACGCGCCCTGGTCTACGATCCCGATTCGCTGGGTCTGGAAGAAGTGCGCCGCCGCATCTCGTCCCATCGCGTCGTTCTCACATCCAGCACCAGCGAGGCTTATTCCTGGCTGTTCAAGCTACTCTGCGACCCCGGCGATGAAGTCCTCATCCCCCGTCCGTCTTATCCCCTATTTGAGTTACTCGCTGGTCTCGAATCCGTTCAAACCCGCACTTACCCGCTGCGGTATCACCAGGGTTGGTTTATCGATTTTGACGCTCTCCGCGCGGCCATCACGCCACGCACCAAAGCCATAGTCGTGGTGAATCCGAATAACCCGACGGGTAACTACCTCAAAGCCGAGGAGCATGAGCAACTCGCACGACTGAATCTGCCCATCGTCTCAGATGAAGTTTTCTCGGACTATTCGTTTGGAGTCGCGCCCTACTCGGTCGCCGGGTCAAAAGATCTTCTGACGTTCGTATTAAACGGTCTCTCCAAATGCGCTGGCCTTCCGCAAATGAAACTGGGTTGGATCATCCTGTCCGGACCCGAACCGCTCGTGGAACAGGCCGCCCAGCGCCTTGAATTGATCGCCGACACCTACCTTTCCGTCGGCACGCCGGTCCAATATGCTTTCTCGTCCTTGGTAATTGCGGGTCAATCCATCCGCGCCCAAATTCAATCGAGGCTGCGCCGCAACCTCGACCACTTACACAGCGCCGTAGCCGGCTCCAGTGCGTCGCTGCTTGACGTGGAAGCCGGCTGGTCGGCGATTTTGCGCATCCCGAATACACGCTCCGAGGAAGAGTGGGTGCGGCTGCTCCTTCGTAACTCCGCAACCTTGGTTCAGCCCGGTTACTTCTACGACTTCGAATCGGAAGCATGGCTGGTTCTGAGCCTGCTCACGCCAGAGCGCATATTCGAAGAAGGCATTTCACGCGTTTTGGACGCCGTCCGACTATAACTACTTCGCAATCCACCCCGCCATCACCGTTAGCAGATCGAAGCTCGTCACCAATCCCAGCAACTGCTTATCCTTCGTCACCGGCAAACAATCCACCGCATGTTCCATCATCAACTTCAAAACATCGCTCAGGCTGGTCTCCGGCGCAATGCTCACCGGATCGGTCTGCATAATCACGCGCACCGGAATCGGGGCGCCGCCCGGATTCCCCCACCCGCCTTTCGCGATCAGCCTGAGTAAGTCGCGGCTGGAAACCAATCCTACTAATTGGCCCGCTTCGTCTTCCACCGGCACATTGCGGATATGTCGCCAATCCATCATGCTGGCGGCGAGGGTCACCGGATCATTCGAGCGCACCGTGAATAAGTCCGTCGACATCACCTCCGCCGCCGTCTGTGGAGGCCCGTCGCCCTCTTTCCGTTCTCCGGGCGATAGACACGACCAGCGATGCACCGGCTCTCCCAGTTTCTGCCGCGCCAGCATCGCCTCCACAATGCGCCGGTCGCGCCGCTCGGACGTAGTGTGCCCCGTCACCGCTGCCGCCGCCGCGAGGGTCCACTTACTCCCCGTCTGATCCGCAAGCACTCGATCGCGGATCACCCCGAGATAGCGGTCAATGTCGCCGTCGTCCACCCCAGCTTTCTTCAACCCCGCTGCTGCCAAAGCGAGTAAGTCGCCTAAGATCAGTTGAGCGACCGGATGATTCTTTCCGTCTACCCACGCCACCTGCGCCTTCAACCCATGCCGCGCCGCCGCGAAAAAGTTATCTTTTGCTTCGTAAAAAGGCATCTTCGCGGCAACATTCCCATACTCTTCCGGAAGCGCGCTTACTAACCCCAGAAAGAACGCCGCGTTCGCTACTTCATCGATGATGGTGGGTCCCGCGGGAAACGCGCGGAACTCCATCCGCAGATGCGCGCGCCCTTCCGTCACCCCATAGCACGGACGGTTCCATCTCCACACCGTCCCGTTATGGAGCGCCAGCGCGCTCAGCTTCGGAATCTTTCCCTTCGCCAGCAACTCAAGCGGGTCCTCCACCGCGTCGCGGCTCATGATCGAACGAAACCGCAGAATCTGTTCCCGATAGATTTCCAGGACCGAGTGCTCCACCCACCGGTCCCCAAACGTCACCCGCGACGGATGATTGCGAGCGATGTCCGCGTGCGACCGCTCGTCCACCGCATGCTGGAACAACGCGATCCTCGTCTCGCTCCAGAGCCTCTTACCCAGCAGCAGTGGTGAGTTCACCGCCGCCGCCAAAAGAGGCGCGGCAGCCAGTTGCGCCGCGTTGTACTGAATCGCGAAACGGCCCGGATCCATCTGCAAATGCACCTGAAAGCTGCCGCAGCAGGTCTCCAGCATCACGCTGTCCTCCACCGCTTTCAATTCGTCGACGCCTTTTATGTAGACCTCGTAGGCCCCGCCGCGCATCTTCATCACTGTCCGGTTCAGCTCCTGATAACGCACGCGGTCGGTGAGGTTGGCAATCACCAGATCAGCGGACCGCACGGAGGGAAGGATGCCCGTCAGCAGGATCTCGGCCCCACAAGCCTGCGCCGCAATGGAGGCCTGCCGCACGAGTCGCGTTAAGTCGATTTCCATCTCGCCGAGGCAATGTCCCTCAAAGCGACGCGGCGCCAGATTGGCTTCCAGATTGAACTTCCCCATCTCGGTGGTGAACGCCGGGTCGTCCAGCCGCTCCAGCACCTCCGGCGCCACCTGCGCGGGAGAATGCGCCCGGTTCACCAGAAACATCTCCTGCTCGGCGCCCACGCGCACCACGTCCGTTTCGAACAAGCCCCCGTCCAGCATTTTCTCCAGCGCATGCAGATCGCGCAGCAGGGCTTCCTGAAAAGCGCGCATGCGCCCTTCTTCCACCTGGTCGAGAATGTCTTGTGCGCCCACGTGATGAGTCTATCGCTTCATGCCCGACCCTAATTCTCAACGCTAGTTCTTGAACCAATACGGCGTAGCCCTGGCCCACTCGCTATTTGGATACCTGGAGTGCAAAAGCTCGAACGCCTCCCGCGAGGCAATCGACGTGTGTTCACTCACGCAGCCATAACGGGTCGCTCGCACGGCCAGATGCAGAGCTTCCGGAACCCGCGCGTCGGCAGGGTGTTCCTTCGCGAAATGCACCGTTTCCGAAGCCAGCAAGTCCGGAGCCCCGGCCAGCGCCCGCACCCCCTCGTCTTCCGCTTTCGCCGCCGCAACTTCCTGCGCGGTCAGAAAATCCGCACGCGGCTTTTCTTGTCCATACAGATTCGACAACGCATAGCTCATCGCGCGGTCCTGTTCAGCGGCGCACCACCAGTTATCGCGGAATTCGTCGATGCGGTCCATTTTCGTCAGCCTTCCAAACCCGGCTTCCACATAAGGACGCAGACCGGGATTCCGCAGCATTGTCAGCACCGCCGCGAACCGCGCCTCGTTTTCATCAAGATCGGTTGCATCAAGATCAACCCGCACAGTCGGATACAACTCCGCCATCACCGGACCCAGTTTCCGCGCCGTCGCCCACTGATTCAGCAGCACCGCCTTCGTCCACGCCGCCGTCGCCACCTCACGCCGTATGTCCACAGTTAGTTGTGAATCCAGCGCCGCTCCCGCTTCCAGAGAGAGGGGAATCAAATGATTCAGTACGTCAACCCCATCCGAATCCAAACCAATTTCGTCAGCCGTATGGGAAGGCGTCGTGCCGGCCACCGAATAGTCGTACCCGTCCACATCCACCGGATGTCGCTGGGCGTCGCGCAAGAATTCAGCCCAGTCCCGTGCGAAACGCATCCGTGCGGCCAGTAGCAAATTCCTCGCCGCGCGCGGAGGCTTGGCGCTCAATGCCGCATCCAGACGAGCCCGCGCCGCCTCTTTCGCCATCAGCGCGACGGCATAGTATTGGACTGTAAAATAACCGGGCGATTGCGGCGGCGTCTCATCCGCCGCTTTCAGCAGCTCTTCGCGAACCCCCTCCTCATCCGGCTTCGCTGCCAGCGCCGCCACCAGCCACGGCGTCGAATGCGTCGCTCGCCATCGTTCCAGCGCATGGCCCTCCACCGGGTCCGAATGTTGAAAATCCAATATCCAGTCGGTCAGATCGTTCCCTTCCGCCGCCTTGTCCAGCGCGCCTTGCTGCTGTTCAAGTTGACCGAAAAGGTAGGTGTAGTCCATCACCGACTGCTGGAAGTCGCTCGGATGCGGCTCCATCACCGCCCTGGCCGTCTCCGACAAGCGCTCCGCCGGATACAGCCGGATCTTCAGCCACGCCTCCAGGTGATCCGCCCGTTCATGACCTTCCGTCTGCTTCGGATCCTTCAAAATCGCCAGCACCTGCTTCTCGGCGTCGCTCAAATCACCCTGCCGGATCATGGCTCGCGCAACCAGATAAGGCGCCAGCCCGCGCCACGGCGAGCCGGCATCCCTGCCGATCACTGCAAACTCCGTTCGCGCCGCGTCATATTGGCCGCTATAAAAGTGCGCCGCCGCAACCTGATAGGCGCGATCCGCTTTCGCCGCCGCATCCGCCGTCGGCTCCAGAGGCTGCGGAATCGCCGGCCCGGCGTTGCAGTTCTGAAACACCATGTCCTGCGCCGCCAGCCATTGCTTCATCCGTTCGCTGTTCACCCCGTACGCGCGGATC
Organism: Bryobacterales bacterium; assembly: GCA_003136675.1. Classification (GTDB taxonomy): domain Bacteria; phylum Acidobacteriota; class Terriglobia; order Bryobacterales; family Bryobacteraceae; genus Bog-113. The sequence goes on along the minus strand of PLFE01000140.1, from coordinate 22,442 downwards.
AGAGCCCGCAGAGTCGCCGCCGCCGCGCGAAACGCATCCTCCTTGCAGTTCAAAAAGAACAAGTGCAATTCGGAATCCTCTTTATAAGGGTTCACATAGACGGGATTCGCAAAGACCTGCTGTTGCGCAATTTGCCAGTCTTCCGCACCGGAAGTGGTGGGTGGGTCGGGAGTCTGCTTCCGCTGAAAGACCAGCGTAGAAATCTGGTCCGCGGGAAGCCGGCCCCCGCTCATATAGCGGTAAGCCAGCGCCAGGTAAGCCGGGGGAAAAGGAGGCAAAACAATTCCCAACTCACCCTTGGCGAAATCCTTGTCCGGACCTTCCCTCGAAATCTCCGCCGTAAAGATCGCGCGCAGCGGTTCGACCGAACAACTATTCAGATCGTTTTCGCCGAACAACAGCGCCCCCAAAACCATCGCCGCAACCACCCGCAGCATCCTCATCGCCAGCGTTTCACCTCGTATAAAGCCGCCCCTAGATCGTCTTGCGTCCAAGGCTCTGGATCAAACAAAAACACGCGGCGCGCCAGCTTCACGCGTACCAGTTCATCCGTCGAGATTCCCGTGCTGCCCTCACAAATGGCCGCGCGCAACTCGGCCTGCCGCATCAGTTTTTCAGACCCCATGCGAAAGAACATCGGCACCGCGGCATCCACCGGCAGATCCGAAATCCAGGTATCGGAAGCGCACCAGGAGACCAATGCGGTGATCGTCAGTGGCATCGCACGCGGAATCTCGTGCCGCACATCACGAACCAACTCGCGATAGAATTCGCGCTCACCAAGCCGCGCATCGTAATCGATCTGGATCGCCGAAACACCTGCGTTCCCGCTCGCACGCGAAATCAATTGAGCCGCCTCCCGCGCACTTCCGCCGGCTCTCCCGCCGGATTCCACGCGAACCACCGCCATCAACCGGGTTCCCTGTGGAATGCGGAGGGGCTGCATCCGGGGACGCCAATCCGCTTGAGTTCCATGAAGCGTGACCGTCCCCGCCAGGTATGCCACGCCAATTTTTGCGGGATCGATAAACCGAAGATCTTCCGGCCGTTCCCATGCCCAAAGCATCAAGCGTGGAAACCCCGGCAACGGGTCGCGCCCTTGCCGCGCGCACCCCACCGCAAGCAGGCAAATGCAAATAGCGACCGCTTTCACTTCCTCTGCATTTCGGAACGGCGCATCGGCATGCGGTCTACCCGATGGTCAATCTGGTCAATCGGCGCAACTCCCGTCCACCGGTGCTTCTCGTTTCCGTCCTTGCCGATCAGAATCACAGCGAAGTCTTCTTTGGAAACCCGGAACTGGCAGCGCGTCTTCACCTCTTCAACGCCCACCACGGAGAGCACCAGAATATTGCGTTCCTCCAGATCCGTTCTGCGCTTTTCAAACAGTTCGTTCTGCGCTTCAAACCGCGCGTCGGAGGCCGACGGCGTGAAGACCAGGAGAATCCGATTTCTTCCAAGATATTGCGTGAGATTCATACATTACTTCTGTGGCCGGTTTAGCCATCCATGCGTGCGCATCCACTCCGCCACATGTAACGGCCAGGTCGAAAGAATCGGATCGTAAAACGCCAGCCCCACGCCATGCGGGCCGTGTTCATAGAGGTGCATCTCCGCCGGCACGTTGGCTTTCCGCAGCGCCTCATAGTAAAGCACGCTGTTCTCCACCGGCACTACGGGGTCGTCGCTGGTCGCAAACAGAAAAGTCGGCGGCGTCTGCTGCGTCACATGCTTCTCATTGGAGAGTTCCTCAATCAGCGCCGGGTCTGGGTTCGCGCCCAACAAATTATGCACGGATCCTTGATGCCCGAATGCGCCAAACGAAATCACCGGATATGCCAGGATCGCGAAATCGGCCCGCGATGAGAATTTATCCGCCGGATCGGGGGCCGTCATATCGCCATTGTCCGCGTGCGTCGACACGGTCGCCGCCAGGTGCCCACCCGCCGAGAATCCCCAGATTCCGATGCGGTCCGGGTCCACGCCGTACTCTCTCGCATGCGCCCGCACCATCCGCATGGCCCGCTTCGCGTCGTTCATTTCGATGGGGTGGTGATATTTGGGGCCCAGCCGATATTGCAGAACGAAAGCGGTTACGCCATACGCGTTCAGCCACCGCGCCACCTGCGCGCCTTCATGATCCATCGCCAACCCCTGATAACCGCCGCCGGGGCACACCACAACGCCCGTGTGGACCGGGGAAGCGGCAGGGTACACCGTGTATTTCGGAATATCCTCCGGCGCCGTCCCCTGCGCGCCTGGAGCGCCACCCGGCCACAGCACCACCACTTCCGGATCGGCGGAAAAGGCGAGAGAAGCAAACGTCACGGATAGTAGAAATGCTTTAAGCATGGTGATGGGGGCAAAACAGCTATCGTATACCCACGCGGGAACCCTTATCGAGCGCCACGCATCATATGGAGTGGAAGGAACTGGAGTGGAAGGTAACGTGCCTTACCGGAAGCAAGGGTGACATTATGCGCAAGTTGATTTTTTCTCTCTTTTGTATTTTGAGTTTGACATTCGCGACCGCGTGCTTTGCACAGGGCCGCGGCGGCGGTGGTGGTCATGCGGGGGGTGGCGGCGGATCTGCCCGAATGAGCGGCGGAGCTCATTACGGGGGCTATTCCGGTGGCCACTATGCCGGTAACTATGGGGGTAACTACGGTGGAAGCTATGCCCGCGGCGGCAATTACGGCGGACGCGGCTACTACGGTGGCGGCTACTATGGCGGCCGTGGTTACTACGGCGGGCGCTATTACGGTGGCATCGGGTTCGGTTGGGGCGGATATGGCTATCCCTACGCCGGCTATTACGGCTACGGATACCCGTACCCCTATCCCTACGATTACTATGGCTACGGCTATCCAGCCAATTACGGATACGGCTATGGATATCCGGCTGTCTCGATCGGTATTGGGGTTGGCGGCTGGAGCCATTTCGGTTATCGCCGCTAAATTCTTCGTCCCTCTCTCTTGTGGCAATCAGGCTGGTTGTTTTGAACAACCAGCCTGATTTATTTCAGCCAGCTTTTTCCCCGCCAACAGGCGCATCGCGTTCCTCATCAGCGCCAATCCCACCTCGCCCGTCGAACTCAAAATCGATTCCGGATGAAACTGCACCGCCTCCACCGCTAACTCCCGGTGCCGCACTCCCATAATCACGCCATCTTCCGATTCCGCAGTCACCTCTAAAACAGCAGGGAGTTGCTCCCGAAGCGCGTAGAGCGAGTGGTAGCGGCCTACCGAAAACGTTTCCGGCAAGCCCGCAAACACACCTGTATTCCGATGCCGGATTCGCGAAGGCTTCCCATGCACCGGGTATCCCAGTACACCGAGTTCGCCGCCGAACGCTTCCACAATACCCTGGAGTCCCAGGCACACGCCGAATACCGGCAATCCGCGCCGCACCGCCGCCAGAACCAGTTCTGGAACTCCGAAATCCCGCGGACGCCCCGGCCCCGGCGAGATCAACACCAAGTCCGGCGCGATCTCATCCAGAAACGATTCCGGAAAACCCGACCGGTAGGTAACCACTTCCGCGCCTGTCTGGCGCGCATAGTTCGCCAGTGTGTGGATGAAGCAATCGTCGTGATCCACCAGCAGCAGCTTGAACCCCGCGCCGGGCATGTCGGCGGCGCTGGCTTGCTCAGGCTTCTCCGTTTCGCCCAGAATCCGGAAGAACCCCGTCGCCTTCAGACGCGTCTCCCGCTCCTCCGCCGCCGGATCGGAATCGTAAAGCAGCGTCGCACCTGCCGGATACGACGCCATTCCATCCCGCACGTAAGTCGTTCGAATCAGGATGCCCGTGTTGATATCGCCATTCAGTGTCAGCGCGCCGACGGCGCCGCCATACCATCCCCGCGCGCTCTTCTCCAGGCTTTCAATCGCCGCCGCCGCCGCCTTCTTCGGCGCGCCGATCAGCGTCACCGCCCACATATGACTCAAAAACGCATCCAGCGCATCAAACCCCGGCTTCAGCAGCCCTTCCACGTGATCCACCGTGTGGAACAGGCCCGCGTAAGATTCAATCAACCGCCGGCCCATCACCTTCACCGAACCCGGTTCGCAGACCCGCGATTTGTCGTTCCGGTCCACGTCCGTACACATCGTCAATTCGGATTCTTCCTTGGCCGAGTTCAATAGCTGCCGGATCGCTTCGGCGTCTTGCAACGGATCGCCCGTCCGCCGCGCCGTTCCGGAAATCGGACACGTTTCAATGCGCGGTCCTTCGCTCCGCAGGAACATCTCCGGCGAAGCGCCAATCAACTGCTCATCGCCCAACTGCAGCAGAAATTCATAAGGACTCGGGTTGGTGTGCTGCATCTTTTGAAACAGTTCGCTGGCCGTTCCCGAGTACGGCGTTTGAAAAGTCTGGCGCAGAATCACTTCGTAGAATTCGCCCTGCCGCATGCCTTCGCGAACAGTCTCGACCTTGGCGATGTATTCTTCCGGAGTGTGGTCGCTGGTGATCGGACCGGCCTTCCGTCTCGCTGGCCTCGCCACCGGTTCAGCCGTCCTGGCCAACCCCTTTGTTGTTAAATCGCCCAGCGAGAAGTCATAACGATAGCGGTCAATCTGCTCGCGCTTGCGATCGGCAAAGTAAATGTCATCGCAGAAGAACAGGTGCAGATCTTTCTGATCCCCGCGCGGCAGCTTCTTCACGATGGGTTCGAACTGAAAGAGAAGGTCGTACCCGAAAACGCCGATCAGCGCCAGGCGACTGTCTTCCGGATGCCGGAATTCCTCTGAAATCGCCCGCAGAATCGAAAACACCGACGGCTGCTTTGATCGCTCTTCCTCCGCGAAAAACGAAGGCAGCGGCTTCAATTCCCCGTGAAGCATACGCCCATTCATCCCCAGCGACGCCCAATGCGGATGCTCGCGCAGAAACGCCTCGAACATCTTCACCAGCGCATCCCCGCGCCCGTTCAGCGGGCGGAACTCCACCTGCCTGTCCCGCGCCACCATCTCCAGCGGCGGCCGCGCCGACCCGATATCCCAGCGCGAATACCGCCCGGGATATTCATACCCGGATGAAAGATAAACCCCGCGGTGCCGGTCCAGATCCCGCAGCAGAAACTTTAGGCCACGCTGATAGTTCGACTTGGAAGACGTGCGCTCAACCGAGATTCCGTGCGGAGTGATATAGCGAAGCATCCTGGAAAATCCCTACTCTGCCATGATGACACCTGCGAACTGGCTGCATGTAGACGCTTTGGAGGCAAGCATCATGACAGCAAAAAAAATGATGCTATGATAGCAGCGTGCGAACGACCGTCACTCTCGACCCGGACGTCGAAAGACTAATCAAAGACGCTATGCGCGAGCGTTCCATCTCGTTCAAGCAAGTCCTAAATGAAGCCGCGCGCGCAGGCCTCTCCGGCGAGAAGAACAAACGCGCTGGCAAGTTCATTCAGAAGTCGTTTCGGATGGGCGCAAGCCAGGAGTTCCGATGGGACAAAGCGCTGTCCGTCGCCAACGGGATGGAAGATGAAGAACTCAGCCGAAAGCTCTCCCTGCGGAAATGATCCTTCTCGATGCAAACCTTCTGATCTACGCCGTAAACGCCGACGCGCCATTCAATCGGCAGGCCAAGTTGTGGCTGGAGTCTGCATTGTCCGGTCAGGAAACAGTCGGCTTTCCCTGGACCGTTCTCCTCGCGTTTCTACGCCTCACAACCAAGCCCGGTTTGTTTACCCATCCGCTGCCGCTCGATACTGCTCTTGACATTGTTGCTTCCTGGCTGGACAGTTTGCCGGCGACGATCGTCCACCCGGGCCCGCGCCATTTACTCCTTCTGCGTGGCCTTCTCCCGACTTTGGGCACCGGCGGGAATCTCACTTCCGATGCGCATTTGGCCGCCATCGCGATCGAACATGGAGCGGAACTCTATTCCGCGGATAACGATTTTTCCCGGTTTCACGGCCTGAAGTGGCGCAACCCTCTTCTGTAACAGACGCCTACTCCGGCTTCTGCTTTCGCAGTTCCTCGAGATCAATAAGATCTTCGCTCTTCCCGTGGCAGACTTGTTTCTTAACAACGCCTCCCGGCCTATGAAGGGGACGGCAAGTCCATCAATCGCCTTCTACGCGAGAAGACCATGCGTCATCAAACCCAACCCCGGAAATAGACGTCAGAAGGTCAATCCGGTTTGGCTCGCGGCCCAGCTGGATCACTCATCCAGGCGTGAGCAAATCCGCGGGAGCGATATCCAAACCGCCGAATCCAAACTCCCGAATAGCCTGAAGCATGCGCTCAACATTGGCCTCGGTGGAGCGCAGGAAAAAATCGATGTCAGCGGAATACCGCGGAAATCCGTGCCAGCAAACCGCCAGCGCCCCAACGATCAGGCATTCAACATTGTTCGAGTTCAAGCACTCGATAAACTCTCTCAAATCCTTGCTCAGAGGCATCGGGGAACGCCCTTTCCCGGATTGCGAAGAATATCTCGATGCGCTCCTGCGGACTCATATGGCTCCGCGAAGCCGCATCCGCTTCCTCGAGGCTATTGAAAATACGGACGATCCGCTCCACGCTTGTATTTTGCCGCGCCCCTTGATGAACAAGTTTCACCGGGAATCCGTTATTACCGTAGAGATTATGCTTGAAGATGACGACCATTGTTCGTAATATCCGGCCCGTTGGAGGTTTCGTGGCGAAACATCTCAAGATGCTTCTCGTTCTCTGTCTGCTCGGTTCTCTTCCCATCGTGATGGCGCAACAATTCCCGTTGTGGGAGCGGCTGCTGCGCTACTCCGGCGGCAAGACCGACGACACTCCAGTGCCGTCAATGAAGATGGGTAATCACATGCAGATGTCGCTCAAAGGCAAGCCTCAGCCTGAAGACAAACAGCGCGCCCAACGGATCGTCTCTTCCGCGAGTAGCGTGGTTGCTCACTACTCCGACGTGAACACCGCCCTTCAAGATGGCTACAAGCCATTTCATCCCACCGGCAAACTGGGCGAGGAAGTCCACTACACGAACTATCGCTACAACCGGCTGGAGCAGCGCCAGGCGAACTACGATCATCCGGGATCGATCCTTTACAAACGCACGCCGGAGGGCATGAAGGCCGTGGGCGTCATGTACACCGCGCCGCAGGATTCGACGCCGCAACAACTGAATGCAGTCGCTCCGCTAAGCATCGCAACCTGGCACCGTCATGTGGATTTTTGCGGCGGACTGCGCAGCTTACCGATGAAAGAGCAGGCTGGGCCGCATGCGCTGTTTGGCCCGCTCGGGAGTATCCATACCGAAGAGGCATGCAAAGAGGCGCACGGACTCTGGATTCCAGTGGTCTTCGGATGGATGACTCACGTCTATCCCGGCGCAAAGTCCCCCAACGACGTGTGGGCCGGAATGGATATGCATATGGATGCCGGCGCCGGCGACCAGGAAATGAAGTAGATGAATTTCTGAATTGACTCTCACAGCAAAGTCAAAGGATCCACATCGATCACCAGCGCCGTAGCCCCCCACTTCCGCCCCCGCGCAAAATCCCGCGCACTCTGCAGCAACCCGTTGAGCGCCTTCCTGCTAGCCGCCTTAATCAAAAACTGATACCGAAACTCCGCCTTTATCCGCAGCACCGGAGCCTCCGCCGGGCCCATGATCTTGATATTCTCCGGCGCCGGCTTCATATACAGGTCCAACTCGCTGGCCATCCGCAAAGCATCCTCCTGCTTCGCCGCCCGCACCAGCAGATTCGCCATCGCGCTAAATGGCGGATAATGCATCAACCTCCGGAACTGTAACTCCTTCTGATAAAACCCTTGATAATCCTGTGCCGCCGCGAACCTCACCGCATAATGATCCGGATTACTCGTCTGCACTAGCACAATGCCGGGTAAGTCACCCCGCCCGGCGCGCCCGGCTACTTGGGTCAGTAACTGGAAAGTCCGTTCGGCCGCCCGAAAATCGGGCATCCCCAGTCCCACATCCGCCGATACCACCCCCACCAGCGTGACGTTCGGAATATCGTGACCCTTTGCAATCATCTGTGTCCCCACCAGAATGTCGAAGCTCTTCTCGCGAAACCCTTGCAGTACTTGCTCATAATGCTGCTTCCCGGTCACCGTGTCGCGATCCAGCCGCGCAATCCGCGCCTCTGGAAACAGGTTATGCAGTTCCTCCTCCACCTTCTCCGAGCCAGTCCCCATGAAGTAGATATGTTCGCTCTGGCATTGCGGACAAACCGTCGGCACCTTTCGCGCGAAATTACACATATGGCACAGCAGCCGCCGGTCGCGCCGGTGGAAAGTAAGTGTGATGGAGCAGTGATCGCACTCCACCCGGTGTCCGCAAGAACGGCATGTGACAAAGCTCGAATAGCCGCGCCGGTTCAGCAGCACCATGGTTTGCTCCCCGCTCTTCAGCCGTTCTTCAATCGCGTCACCCAGTGCGCGCGAGAACGTGCTCTGCTTGCGCGTCTCCAGAAATTCCTGGCGCATATCGATTAAATCCACGCGCGGCATGGGCCGCTGCTGAATCCGCTCCGGCATCTCCAGCAGCGTATATTTCCCGCGCTCCGCGTTGTATCTCGATTCCAGGCTCGGCGTCGCCGACCCGAGCACCACGCACGCCCCCGCGTGCTGCGCCCGCACAATGGCCGTATCCCGCCCGTTATAGCGCGGCGTTTCCTCTTGCTTATAAGATCCGTCGTGCTCCTCGTCGATAATGATGAGCCCCAAATTCCGCACTGGTGCGAACACGCCCGAACGCGTCCCCACAACTACCAGAGCTTTGCCGCCCCGAATTCGGCGCCACTGGTCGGCGCGCTCCGCATCGCTGAACGCGCTATGCAGAATCGCCACGCGTTCCCCGAAGCGGCTGGAGAACTGGCCGGCTACCGCGGGCGTCAGGGCGATCTCCGGCACCAGCAGCAGCGCGCTCCGGTCGGCCGCCAAAGCCGCGTCGATCGCATTCAGGTACACCTCGGTTTTCCCCGATCCCGTCACGCCGTGGATCAGGAACGTCCGGAACTCATGCTTCTCAATCGCGCTCCGGATCTGCTCGAAAGCATTCTGTTGCGCCGGGTTCAGTTCGTGCGGCGGCCGGGTTTTGCCGCTCAAAACGCTCAATGGTTCCCGGCTCATCGCCACCAATCCACGCCGGGCCAGCGACCGCGCCGCGGCGCTCGCATTCTTCAGTGTCGCTTCTAATTCCAAAAGGTTGTGCGAACCCGGATGCAGTTCCAGAAAGGCCAGAAATTCCCGTTCCGCTTTCGGAAGCTTCTCCGTCCCCACGCCCACACGCGCCAGTTCAATCCGCAAATGTTCGCTGGGCGCACGCAGAGGATCGCGCTCGGCATGCACCTGCTCGGCTACGACGAAGCCCCGCTTCTCCAGCGCCCGCACCGCGTTCCCCGCCAGCGGCAGCTTCTTCTTCAGATAGGACGCCGAAAGGGGCCGCCGCTCCAGCAGCGCCAGCACCTGCGCCGCCTGGTCTCCTGGAGAGGAATCGAGCAGCAGTTGCCGCGCCGTATCGCGTCCCGAATCGGTCAGCGAATACACCTTGCCCGTACGCACTTCCCCGGTCAGCGGCAGCATCGACCGCAGCACTTCCCCCAGCGGCGCGCAATAATAACCCGCGATCCACCGGCCCAGCGCCAGCAGCGGCTCATCCAGCACGGGCTGCTCGTCAATCAGCTTGAGCGCATCCCGAGCCTTCTGTTCCGGGGCGTCATCGTGGACCGCCAGCACTACGCCCGTCAAATTCCGCTGGCCGAATGGAACCAGAATCCGGCAGCCCGCCTGCACTCTGTGCCGTAGCGTCAGCGGCAGCGCATAAGTGAAAGTCTGATCCAGCGGAACCGGCAGACTGACATCGCAAAAGAGGGGCATGCGGCTTTTCAGCCGCGTCAGTTCTTAGCCGGCGTCTTCGAAGCCTCGAACGTCGTCCATGGCTGCGCCTTCAAGTCCCGCAATAACGGCTTCTGCCAGTCAAACTCCGGATGATTCTTCAACAGCTCACTCGCGCTGAAATCGTCGCCGCTCGCGTGTCCCGCATGCGCCGTAAACGAAAGCGCCTGAATCATGGCCGCATCCGCCACCTTATTCTGCACCGCGCCCGCCGGAGCGAAGGGGGGCTGCCAGTCGCCCATTCCGCGCGGCGATTTGTCCACTTCTCCATCCAGCGTCCGCTCGCTCGGCGCAGCCGCCTTCTGGTCGTACGTGTCATAGTGATCCGCAAGGAATTTCTGCCCCGCCGCCACGTCGATCTTGCCCTTATACTCCGCCATCAACTGCTCCCACCGCGCCTGCCGGGAATTCGCGCTGAGGCTCTTGTTCTTCGGGTCGAACGTGGTCTCCTCGGCAATCAGCTTCGGATTCTTGGGATAATTCGCGCCGACGAAATACCCGTCCTTCGTGCGTTCCAGCGTCACATTCTTCAAACCCAGTTCCAGATGCGCCACTTCGTTGTTCTTCACATCCGCGATCAGCCAGTCATTCGCGTAGCCGCCGTTGTTGCCGTCTTTCATCGTCGCCGCGAACTCATCGATCGTGGTCGCATACTGCATCGCGCGCCGCGCCCGCACAAACTCCGGAACCCCGTTTGAATCCCACCCCGCAAAATCGCCGATCGTCGTTTCCGTGATCGCAATCCCCGCATCGTTCACTCCAAAATCGTCCGCGCTGTGAATCATTCCCGGATATCCATCCATCAGGAAACGGTGCCCGCGCGCCGGAACCACATCGAAAATTATCGTCCAGCGTTCCCCATCCAGATAATTCGTCCAGTTGTTGTGCGCAATCACCGGCTTGCCGTCTTTGGTGTAGGAACCGGTCGCCACGAACGCGCTGCAATGGTCCGGCGCGGCCGATTTCTTATCCGTAATCCCATGCGCCTTGTCATACTGCTTCACGTAATAGGACCACTCCTCCGCCGCATTCAGCGCCACAATGTCCCAAACATCCAGCTTCAATCCGCGCGACCTCACGCCATCCGCGATCCCTTGCAGCTCCTCGCGATATTGCGTCTCTATATGTGGCCACAGAATCTGCTTCGCCGCCGTGCGGTAAAAGTTCCAGTCCTTCTTCCCATCGTGCGTCAGCTCAAGCTGCTGCACGTCGAAGCCGTCCTTGATCTCCCCTGCCAGAATCACTCCATGCTGGTAGCCGATCTGCGTGGGAGTGCCTTCCAGATGGACATAGGTCCACCCGTTCTCCTGTTGTTTGCGAAACGCGTTCTTCAGGCGCGGGTCGGAGAGTGGATCATGCGCCCCCAACCACATCATCAGGGCAGCGAGGAACAGACCGAACGGAACGATGGCACGACGCATCTTATGATTGTAATGGCATGAGCACCGCCCAAATCACCCCGCGCCTAACCGCCAATACCAAAGCCGGCGGCTGCGCGTCCAAACTCGCGCCCGGCCTTCTCGATAAAATCCTCCGCTCCATCCCGCGCTCCAGCGATCCCAACGTCCTCGTCGGCTTCGATCACAACGACGACGCCGGCGTCTACCTGCTCGCCCCGGACCTCGCCATCGTCCAGACCATCGACTTCTTCACCCCCATGGTTGACGACCCTTTCACCTTCGGAGCGATTGCCGCCGCCAACGCTCTCAGCGACGTCTACGCCATGGGTGGCCGTCCCGTCTCCGCGCTCTCCGTCCTCCTCTGCCCCGCGAACGGCGATATGGATGTCGTCGAAGCCATCCTCCGTGGCGGCGCCGAGAAAATGCGCGAAGCCGGAGCCGCCATCCTCGGCGGCCACAGCGTCAATGATGAGGAGCTCAAATTCGGCTACGCCGTCACCGGCGTCATTCATCCGGATCGCGTGAAAGCCAACGCCAACGCCCGCCCGGGCGATATCCTGCTCTTCACCAAACGGCTCGGCACCGGCGTCATCACCACGGCGCTCAAACGCGGAATCTCCGAACCTTCCTCGGTCGCCGAAGCGATCCAGTCCATGCTCGAACTGAATCGCGCCGCCTGCGAAGCCATGCTCCCTTTTGAAGTCCACGGGTGTACCGACGTCACAGGCTTCGGCCTCGTCGCCCACGCGCGTGAAATGGCCCTCGCCAGCGAAGCCACTCTCGAAATCGAAACCGCCGCGCTCCGTTTCCTCCCCGGCGCGCTCGAATCCGTCGCCTATGGCGCCATCCCCGGCGGCCTCAACAACAATCGCAGCTTCGCCGAATCCTGCGTCGAATATGTGAACACCCCGCAACCCGCCGTCACCCAACTCCTCTATGACCCGCAAACATCCGGCGGCCTGCTCCTCTCCATGCCGGAGTCCGATGCAGCCGGGTTCCAACTCGCCTACCCCAAGGCTTACGCCATCGGCCGCGTCACCGGCCGCGGCGCAAAACCCGTGAGGATCGTCTGATGCAAAATCACGACCCCATCATCATCGCGCTCGATTTCGATTCCCCAGGCGAAGCCCGCTCTCTCATCCGCCTCCTGGGCGATCAAGCCGGCTTCTATAAAGTAGGCCTCGAACTCTTCACCGCCGCCGGACCCGATTTCGTCCGCGAGCTCGTCGCCTCCGGCAAACGCGTCTTCCTCGACCTCAAGTTCTTTGATATCGGCGAAACTGTCAAGCGCGCCACGGAGCAGGTGTCGCGCCTCGGCGCGTCATTCCTCACCATACACGGCAGTCCGCAAGTCATGCGCGCCGCCCATGCCGGCCGTGAGAGTTCCCTCCTCAAGCTTCTCGCCGTCACCGTTCTCACCAGCCTCGATGATGACGATCTGCTCGAAGCCGGATATCAATGCGGAGTCCGCGATCTCGTACACCTGGTGGTTCGCAAGGCCCTTGAAACTGGTATCGATGGCGTCATCGCCTCCCCGCGCGAGGCTGTCTCCCTCCGCGCGCAAGCCGGCCCCGACCTCATCCTCGTTTCGCCTGGCGTCCGTTCGCGTGGAGCGTCCCCCGGCGATCAGAAACGTACCGCAACTCCCGCCGAAGCTCTCGAAGCCGGCGCGGATTATCTCGTCATCGGCCGTCAGGTTACGCGCGCCGCGGATCCCGCCGGCGCGGTCTCACAAATTCGGGAAGAGATCCGGTTCGCTCTGACCGCGCAATGAATGATCCAAGTCGACCAGTTCCTCGCCCACTACGGTTACTTCGCCATCTTCGGGTTCCTCATGCTCGGCATCGTGGGTCCGCTGATTCCGGATGAAACCATCCTCGTTCTCAGTGGCATCGCCGTCCACAGCGGACGCCTGCACTTCCTGCCCGCCGCCGGCGCCGCGCTCGCCGGCAGCATTTGCGGAATTTCCGTTTCTTTCTCCATCGGACTCTACGGTTTCGGCTGGCTCGAAAAGCACTGGCCCTGGCTGCATAATTTTGCCAACCAGCGCCTCGAAAAGCCCGAAGCCTGGTTTCGCCGCTTCGGGAAATGGACTCTTTTCTTCGGCTACTTCATGGCCGGAGCGCGCCATTTCACTGCCCTGTTCGCGGGCATCTCCAAAATGAGCTATCGCGATTTCGCGCCGGCCGCGTACGCCGGCGCACTCTGCTGGGTCCTGGCCTTCGTTTCCATCGGGTACTTCGTGGGCGATCAGTGGTCGCGCTACTCCAGCACTGTGGACCGCTCCATCATCTTCATCGCCGCCGCCGTTGCCGCGGCTGCTTGCCTCTTGGTCCTCGCCCGCAAGGTACTCGCCCGCAAGCGCTTCAGTTCACGTCATTAGTCTTCTTCACACTGATCTGCACCAGCACATCGTCCTCGACCTCCTCATCCGCCGGCGCGACGATCGAATAGATCATATCCAGCTTGTCCTGCAACTCGCTGTTCTCCGCCTCCAATTCACGAATCCGTTGCAGCAGTTCCTCCTGGCTCAGCATAGCTTCTCCTCTAATTCTGTATCTTCGCAAACGCTCCCGCAATCAGTTCATACGACCGCACACGCGCCGCATGGTCATGCATAATGTTCACGATCAGAATCTCATCCGCGCCATACTCCTCACCCAGCGCCCCCAGCGCACCCCGTACGCTACCGGGCGTGCCCGTAATCACCCGCCGCGCGGGATAAAGCGACGGCATCGTGTCCTCCTGGAGAAACCGCACGGCCGCCTCTACCGTGGGAACCGCGATCAGACGGCCGCGCAGCAAAAGCCGCATCATCATTCGAAAGCTGGAGGACAATCGCTCCGCCTCCTCATCGGTGTCCGCGCAGATGGCCCACGCGGCCACCGCCAGCCGCGGAGCATCCGCATAGCGCGACGGCCGGAATCGTTGCCGGTAACTCCCCGCGATCGCCGCCCCATCCGAGTTGATGAAGTCCGCAAACACGTAGGGCAAACCCAGTTCGGCGGCCCAGATTGCGCTCTGCGGAGACGAGCCCAGCAGCCACGGCTCTGCCTGGCCGATCAGCTTCAGTAACTCATCCAGTTGCTCTGGAAAGTCGTCGGGCGCAGGCTGCCTCCGGTCGCGCTGCAACGCCCGCGCCACGTTCGGGCTGGTTCCCGCGGCGCGTCCGACCCCCAGATCGATTCGCCCCGGAAACATCCCGCTCAACATGTTGAAATTCTCAGCCACTTTCAGCGGACTGTAGTGCGGCAGCATAACGCCCCCGCTGCCCACGCGAATCCTCGAAGTCGCCGCCGCAATCGGACCAATCAGCACCTCCGGACTCGCGCACGCAAGCCCCGGCGTCCCGTGATGTTCCGCGACCCAGTAGCGTTTGTAGCCCGCTCGCTCCGCCACGCCCGCCAGGTCAATCGAATTCCGCAGCGCATCCCCCGCGGTAAAACCCTCCGGGATCGGCGATTGGTCTAGAACACTGAGTTGCATTTCACCAGTTTGGACCGTAGGTGGCACGGACTTCAGTGTCTGTGCTCAACCCTTCTTCTTGAAGTGCACCGAAGCCACAATCGCGCTCGCGTCGCGCAGTATCTCATTGAGCTCCCGATCGCCCTTCTTCGGCAACCCGTCCGGATCGCTCGTATCGAATGTCAACGCAAACACCATCTCGTCAAACGGGTCGTCCGCGCGCCCGTCCGTCAGCCAGTGATTGTGCAGAAAAAAACCGCCGCAATCATGCCCCTCCGACACAGCCGGCGGACAACGCTCCGCGAAATACGATCCGTACCAGACCGTCGCCGTCGTACTCGGCTCGCGGCAACCGTCNNACCCCGCCCGCATCGCCCCTTCGGTACCACAAGTCAACACGGTCAATCTGCGGCGACGTTTTGCCGATCTCCGGCCGCCCGCAAGCAGAAGGATTCGCCACCGGATCCTCTCGATACCAGGGCTGCACCAGCCCTGCGATCTCGTTAAAGCGCCCTCCCACAATCCCACTCACCTGCGCGCAGCCAGTACAGAGCCGCAGGATATACCCGTCCTTGCGCAGAATCACTCCCTGCCCGTCGCCGTCAACAGCCATGTGCCAGCTTGCCGGTACTTGCACGCGGATCTGGTCATCCTCGTACAAACCACCCGCCATCATCTGTAAAAAAAGGATCTGCAGAAACAGGAGCAGCATACCGATTCACTGCCTCAATCCCCTCCCACATGCAACTCGGCCCACTGCGACGCCCGCATCATCTTCCCGCCCGTCTTCTCCTCCGCAATCTCTTCCTGCAATTCGTAATCGCCGGCCGCCAGCCCGGCCGGAATCCCGAGGTCATCCTTGGCAAAACCTTCCCCATGCACCAGCTTCGAAGCCACCTGCAGCGGACGCACCGGGCCTTCGTACACCTTCGCCCCATCTCGGAATAACCGCACCTGCGATTGCAAACTTCGCGCATGGTCTCCCGCTCCAAATACCTCAAACACAAACTTCGCATTGCCGCCGGGAACCAGCGCGATCGGAGAAGGCGCGGGCACGATATCGTCATCCGTCCCATATGATCCTGGAAAAATCAGCCCGGAAAGCGTCAACTTATGCCCGCTCAAATTCGGCACAACCAGGTACTGGCTCGCCGTTCCCACGCGTCCGCTGGCTTCATCCCGCAGCGCCACCCGCACCCGGTACGGCCCCGGTTTCGCCACCTCCACTTCCATCGCGTAAACCAACCCATACTTCAATGCCCGCTGATAACCCTCCTCGTTCAGGCTCACCCGCAGCATCTTGTCCGCGCTCCGGTCCAGGTCCGGCCCATTCACCCCATACGCGCGAATCAGCAGGTGGATAATCGCGGACCTGTTCTGCACCGGACCCTCCAGCGTCAGATCCTGCGCGCGCACAATCATGCTGGCGCGGATCGAAGGCAGGTTGCGCCCCGCCTTCATGAACGAACACTTCACATCCACGCCCACGCCGTCGGATCGAAAGGGCGAATCAAGCGCCGTCAGCAGTTCGCCGCCTTGCCCCGGCGGCGTGCTTTCTCCGCTGCCCGATTCCCCAAAAAATCCCGACCGCGACCGCACATGCAAACCGGGCCGGCGCACTTTGATCGTGATCTTGTTAAACTTGGGCTTCCCATTCCCATAGCGCTCGAACGCCTCTTCCGGCGGAGCGAATCCCAGCAGATAGTAACCGTTCGAATCGTTCAGCACCTGCCCGATCGCACGGCCGATATCGTTCGTGTCGTAGAGCATGAACCCACCGGTCTGCGACGAGAGAAAGATTCCACCGCCGCGTTCCAGCCGGTAATCGTTATTGCCTGCCTGCGGATCGGCTATCGGAGACGGCGCGCTGCCTAGGACAACGCCGCTGGACATCCCGTAGCCTCCTGGCGACACCGCCTCGTTGTTGGTCAGGATGCTCGTTGTTCCAAAGTTCGCCGCGGGGAGTCCGGCCGGCGTCTGCAAAAGGCTCGTATCAATCGCGTAGAACACCACCGAAGCGCGCGTGGCCGCATCCGCCAGCCGCAGCATCCGTTCCTGCATCAACCCGAGATCCGAAGGAGTCGCCACGCTGTTGATCGTGTTCAACCCCAGCCCGTTGCCATATTCCGCGAGCGCCAGCGGAAATTCACTGGAGAGAATAATCACCGATTTCCGCCCCGGCAGAGCGCCCATTCCATCCACCAGCCGCCGCAGCGATTCCACGGTAAGCGCAGCAAAATGCTCCGCGCGAAATCGCGTCTCCTCCTCCGCCATCGAAGTGCTATGGTCCCCGTCTCCCGCGGCCGAAATCGTATTCTTCCCAGTCGAGTTCCACTTCACCTGGTCGGCCGCCGCGCGCAGCAGGCTCTTGTCGGTCGTGAAATCCTTCATCGCGCCCAACCCCGCGCTGGCGCGCACGATGGACACCAGGTCTCCCGGCTGCATCTGCTTGTCGATCAGGTCGTGCAGCGCCTTCCGAACAAAAGGCACCCGGTCCGCCGGAAGCGAGAAGTCATCCACAAACAGCACCACCGTGCGCCGAACATCGCCCGGCTTGATCGAAGCCTGTGGCGATGGAGGCGCAATAGCCGAAGCCCGCGCAGCACTCGTTACCGCAGCGCTCTTCGCGGCATTAACAAGTTCGAAAACCTTCAAAACCTGCGGCTTTCCATCCAGAAGCAATTCAAAATCGCCCGCGGCAAGATCGGTGACGTGATTCCCATGCGAATCCGTCACCACCGCATCAATCTGAACCAGATTCACGCCCACGCGCAAATTCAAATCGGCCGGGTCCTGCGCCACCGCAACCACCGCGCACACGAACACAACAACCGCCACCCTTCCAAACATGTGTAAATCCTACCGCAGTTAGGGCTCCATTCAACATTCAATAGGAGACCATCCAATCCTCCTGAACCACAAGTTCGTGGAGAAGCGCGAGCACCTGTTTGCCGGCGAGTGATGGGTTAACGTGTGATGCACCGAATGCCGGTATCGCGAAACCCGGACCCGTCTTCGCGCTTCGTGCCGCGAAGGCCATCGACCACTCCGAGAATTCGCGCCGTTCGGCCGCGCTGCTCTGAAGCACGGTCACGTCGCTGTGCCGCGGGTCGCGTTGGATTTTTTCAAAAATTTGCTCCACGGAATCAACCGGGCCTTCGAGCACTTGAGCAAAAAGACCCTCGTTGAACAGGAGGGCGCCGGTGATCCCTGCGCATGCGTTGTTCTTCCGCGCGGAAGACAGGATGATCTGAACCGCGTCAACTACCTCCGGTTCAGTTCCTTTGATCTGATTGCGGCTGCAATAGACCAACTGATGAAGACTTTTTTCGTTCATGTTTCTCCTTTCAAATCGGCAATCAGGTTGGGAAGCTCACTGGAGCCGACCCATTTGGCGGGTAAATACCCTTCTATCCCTCCACCACCCTCGGAACGGATCTTTGCGAGTTCGGCGCACGTTTGAATCCCGTCAGCCGTGGTCGGCATTCCCAGGCTGGCGCCGAGTGCGGCGATGGCTTTCACAAGCGCTCGATCTTCGTAATTCCCAGCGGAGCCAGAGAGAAGCGATCCGTCGATATTGACCCGGTCAAAGGGGAAACTGGCGAACTGCCGGAATGACGTCCAGCCGCTACCGGAGCAATCCACGGCAACTCGAACTCCCAGCGCTCGCAGCCCGTGCAGCATCTCCAGCACGCCGTTTTCATTGCCGCTTTCATTGAGGAAGAGCACATCCTCCGTGATTGCCACCTCAAGGCGATTTGCCGCCAGTGAGGAATGCGTGAGTGCGCAACTCACGGCATCCAGTAGGCGGCCTTTCTCGAAGGAGTACGGAGCGATTCGAACCGAAACGCCAATTTGACCAGGCCATCGGGCCGCATCCTGACACGCTGTCCGAAGCGCCCATTCCGAGACTCGTACTGCGGGACGGAGTGCGGTGCAAACCGCGGCAAATTCGGTCGCCTCCAGCAGGCCGCGAGTCGGGTGTCGCCACCGAACGGCTGCCTCGAACCGAAGTAGCGTTTTCGAAGTGATATCGACTTGAGGTTTGTAATGTACCTCCATTTGGCGAAGCGGAAGCGCTTTCCGGAGTTCGAGTTCCAAAGCTCGACGGTCTTGTGCGGGGTGATCTGGCGCACGATCTTCCATCCCCGGATCGTAGAAATGGAACCTGCTTCTTCCAGAGGCCTTAGACTCATAAAGTGCCAAATCGGCGCACTTGATCAGTCTTTCGGCGGTCACGCCATCTCGTGGAGCGACGGCGATACCGATGCTGGCTCCAATGTTCGCGACCTGTCCGCCGACCATGTACGGCCGTTGCAGGAGGTCGATAATGCGCCCAGCTAAGGTAACCGCGTCCGCGGGACGAAAATGCTGGCCAAATAGAATTGCAAATTCATCCCCTCCAAGGCGTCCGATGATGTCCGATTCGCGCACCGCGGATTGGAGTCGCTGCGCCACGAGGCGGAGCACACCATCACCGGTCGGGTGACCCAGGGTGTCGTTCACCGCCTTGAATCGATCCAGATCGAGAATGAAAATCGTGCTCCCCGGCTCCGGACTTCCGGTCAACGCCGAACGCAGACTCTTCTCAAACAGCGCCCGGTTCCCCAGGCCCGTGAGCGGATCTTTCGAGGCCAACGTCAACAGCCTCGACTCGGCTTCATTCCGGTCTGTGATGTCCTCGAATGTTGCGATCCAACACTGCTCGCCAATGCTGCGAATCTCCGCAATTAACGCCCGGGAGCGATCGACGCTGAAGAGCTTGATTGGGGCAGTTTCACTTTCAGGGCGCTCCACTGCTTCGAACAGTCGCGATTCAAGTAGCACCCGTGAGTCGGTGTCCATCGCAGCACTCAGGCGAATGATCGAAATGAGGTCCGTACCGCGGGCAAGTTCGTCGCGCTTTACACCAAGCACGGATGCCAGGGTCTCCGATGCCCAGGCAACCCGCAGGCCCGTTTCAAAGACAATGGACCCTCCGCGAAGACTATCGAGCGCGGAGGCCACTAAGATTGGAATTTCGGCGGGCCAGCCTTCGGATGCTGAGCGAGCTGGTGCATTCGTCACGCGTCAGCTATTCTGATCGACAAATCCGGCGGGAACTTTAGGCCCTGCCTGCGCCTCGCAGGTACACGGTAGCCGCAATCAACACCACCGCAAGCACCGCGCACGCCGTCATCCGAATCGCGACTCTCCGCTCGCGTGGCTGCGTCAGAGTAGGCGCAAGCGCCGCCCCCAGTGCCAGGCNNGGCCCGCCACGAACCCGCCAATGTGCGCCGAGTTGTCGATCCCGCCCACTACCTGTCCGAAACCCAGATTGAACACCGCAAAGATCACCAGACTCTGTAGCGTCCCCCGTAAAGCTTGTTTTGGGATCGGCAGCCTGCCCAGAAAAAGCGCTGTGATCAGCCCGCCCGCCACACCGAAGATCGCTCCCGACGCGCCCACCCCCACCGCATTCGGATGCCACCATAAGCTGGCCACGTTGCCCGCAATCCCGCATAGAAGGTAGAGCCCCACATAAGTTGTGCGCCCGAAAATCCGTTCCGCCAGACCACCCAGGCTCCACAGGCACCACATATTGAGTCCGATATGTAAAATGCCGGCGTGCTCAAACACGGCCGTGAACATGCGCCAGGGTTGCGGCCCCAGCGACAGCGGCCCGTAATCCGCGCCCCATTGGAGCAGTTGCCCAATGGTCGGGCTGGTAGGCGAGACTCCGGAGAGCGTCATAAGCACATAGACCGCGATATTCAGCCCGATCAATGTGATCGTGACTTTGGGACGCCACACAACCTGTTCCACGTATTTAGACTCTAGCGTAATCTCGGGCCGCAAGCCTCGATAGAATGCTGTAAACCCATCCTCATGCGAAACTGCTCTCTGCTGCTCCTCATCGGTGCCTGCCTGATTTGTACCTATGTCACCGCGGGTCCCGACAAACCCACCTACCGGAGCGATAACCACTACTCCGCCCTCAAGCAGATCAACCGCGAGAACGTGGCCCAGCTCAAGCTCGCCTGGCAGTTCGATTCGCACGACGAATATGAACGTTCGGAGATGGAATGCAATCCCCTCTTCATCGACGGCGTCGTCTACGCCACCACCCCCCGTTTGCGGGTCGTCGCTCTCGACGCGGGCACCGGCAAGCTTCTCTGGGATTTCGATCCGCACAAAGGCGAGCGCCGCAGCGGCAAGCAGCGCAACCGTGGCCTCAACTACTGGTCGGACGGCGTCACCTCGCGCATCTTTGCCGGCATCGACGAATTCCTGTACGCCCTCGACGCCCGCACCGGCAAACAGATCTGGCGCGCCGATCTCACCAAAGGTCTCGGCCGCGATGACCAGCAGCTCATGGTCCGCCTCACCAGTCCCGGCGTCGTCTATCACGATATGCTGATCGTCGGCTCACTGGTCGCCGAAGATCTGCCCGCCGCCCCAGGATTCATTCGCGCCTTCGACGTCGGCACCGGCAAAATACGCTGGGCCTTCCACACCATTCCTCAGCCCGGCGAATTCGGTTACGATACCTGGCCCAAAAACGCCTATCGCTACACCGGCGGAGTGAACGCGTGGGCGGGCCTGGCGCTCGATGAAAAGCGCGGCGTCGTCTATGCCCCCACCGGTTCGGCCGCATTCGATTTCTACGGCGCGAATCGCGTCGGAAACGATCTGTTTGCCAACTCCATGCTCGCCTTGAAGGCCGACACGGGCGAACGGCTGTGGCACTTCCAGGCGGTGCGTCACGATCTTTGGGACCGAGATTTTCCCGCCGCCCCGAACCTGATCCAGGTGCGTCGCGACGGCCGCCTCGTCGATGCCGTTGCCCAGATCACCAAGTCGGGATTCATCTGGGTCTTCGATCGCGATACCGGTAAGCCCCTGTTTCCTTATCAGGAGATCGCCGTGCCGCAAAGCGACATGGATGGCGAAGCCTCGGCTCCTAAGCAGTTGCTGCCCCTCGAACCGGCGCCCTTCGCGCGGCAGCAGCTCTCCGAAGACCTGCTCACCAATCGCACTCCGGAAGCCCACACTGCCGTATTGCAGCGCTTCCGCCAGTTGCGCAGCGGCCCGCAGTTCACCCCGCCCAGCCGCGAGGGAACCGTCATCTTTCCGGGCTTCGATGGGGGCGGCGAATGGGGCGGCGGCGCGTGGGATCCGGAAACCGGCCTCTTCTATGTGAACTCCAATGAAATGGCCTGGATCTTGCGATTGGTCCCGCGTTCCACCGATAGCGGGGCGGCCACCGGCCAGAGCCTCTACACCGAACATTGCTCGGGTTGCCACCGGCCCGATCGTTCCGGAACCCCGCCGGAGTTTCCTTCGCTCGTCGATATCGGGCGGCGGCATTCCCGCGATGAGATTGTGGCCACGCTGCGGCGCGGCGCTTCCCGCATGCCCGCATTTGCTTCATTGGGCCCGGCCAGGCTGGATGCCATCGCAGGGTACTTACTAACTGGAGAGACTAAGGAAATCACTGGTCCTCAGTTGGAAGCGAAAGGCCAGGAAGTGATGAAGTACGGCATGGACGGCTATAACAAGTTCCTCGATCCCGATGGTTATCCCGCGGTGACTCCGCCCTGGGGAACATTGAATGCGATCAATCTCAACACTGGTGAGTACGCCTGGAAGATACCCTTTGGCGAATACCCGGAACTGACGAAAACCATGCCTGATAGCGGCTCCGAGAACTACGGCGGAGGGGTGGTTACCG
>PLFE01000213.1:18464-27766 GCA_003136675.1 Bryobacterales bacterium | reverse complement strand
TTTTATCCGCGTTTATCGGCGTGAATCGGCGGCTCAATACCTTCGACTAACTGACAAAGCGCGTCCTGACGTCTCGTCAGACCTTCAATTTGCGAAGATACGGCACGCTGGCCTGCATCAGCGGCAGATCCATTTCCACAAAGTAATTCTTCACCCCACCGGTCTTAGCGGCCGTGAAGATCTTCTTCCAATCGAGCGTCCCGCTGCCCACCGCCACGATCTTCTTTTCCGGCGCCGACCATCCCTGCACATGCATCGAAATGAAGCGGCCGGGGTACTTGGTGAAATACTCGGCGGCGTCAAAACCATCGCTGATGGTGGAGACCTGGAATTGAAACTTCACCAGCTTCGGATCGAGCAGCGTCATCAGCACGTCATAGGTCCGCTTGCCGTCCACCGAGCCGGTCTCGAAGCCTTCATTGTGCAGGCCGAGCTGGATGCCGGCCGCCGCCGTCTGCTCGCCCATCTTATTGAACTCATCGGCCACCTTCTTCACGTCATCCATGGTGGGTTTGTCGGGGCCTTCAAGGCTGGGGACAAACATTTGAGTCAGTCCCGCGTCCTTCGCCCAATCGAGCCGCGCGGAAAGATTCTTGCGGAGCTCGCCCATGCCGAAATGCGAGCTGAAGCATTTCACTCCCATGCCGCCCAGCAGGCTCTTCAGTTGCGCGCCGGTGTACTTGGCGACCGGCGAAAAGTCGGGCGCGTACCCCCACGGTGAGCATAACTCAATATCCTGGAACCCGGAGTCGGCCAGTACCTTCACGGTGCCGGGGAAGTCTTTGGAAATCATCTTGCGAACCGGATAGGTCTGGCATCCGATCGGTAAGCCGAGGGGATTTGCGCGCAGATCCTGCAACCCCGCCGCGATCAGCCCCGCCGCCGCGCTGGTGAGAAACTCTCTTCGTGTGGCCATCAATACAGCATAAACGACCACACTGTGTCGCCCGTCGCGGCGATCACATACTGATGCCCGTCGAGCAGGAAGGTCTGCGGCGGATTGGTGACTCTGCCGATCCGGGTGTTCCAAAGCGGCTTGCCGGTGAGCGCATCGAACGCCACCAGGCTCCCCGCGCCGTCGCCTCCAAAGAGCAGTCCACCAGCCGTGGTCAAGAGGCCGCCGCCGGGCAGTCCTTCGGTATAACAAGGATGCCTCCAGACCACCTTGCCGGTCTTGTAGTCGATGGCTGTCAGNNAAGAGCGAATACTCATCGGCCTCCTCTACATACAGCAGGCCGGTATCCGGCGAGAAAGCCGGCGGCTCCCAATTCACGGTGCCGTCGGAAGTTGGCGAAACCAGCGAGCCGGGCACCGTGGCGTCTTTCTCGGGATTGTATTTCGGACCCCCGAACTTATTAAGTCCTTCCGCCCAGTTCGTGTACTTCCCATACTTACTCGTAATCAGGTGTTCGCCAGTAACTCGGTCGAGTGTGAAGTAGTAACCGTTGCGCGCCGCGGTCACCGCCAGCTTGCGCATTTTGCCGTTGAACATCCCGTCCACTAATACCGGCGTCTGCGCCGAATCGTAGTCGTGCATGTCATGCGGCGAGGTCTGGTAATACCACGCCATCTTGCCTGTGTCGACGTTCAGCGCGATCAAGGTACAGGTGAAAAGGTTATCTCCGGGGCCGCGCGTGCCTGTTGTGAATGCCGGTGTCGGATTGCCGGTGCCGAATATATAAAGATGCGTCTCCGGGTCGTAGGCGCCGGGAATCCAGGTTTGAGCGCCTCCATGGCGGGCCGCGTCGAGGCTGGCCCACGTGTCCAATCCGGGGTCGCCCTTTTTCATGGGCACGGTGTAGTACTTCCATTGAAGGTCGCCGGTCTCCGGATCGAATGACTGCAGAAAGCCGGGAGCGTCGATGTCATCGCCGGTTCCCACCAGCACATGGTTGCCCACCACGACGGGGGCAGGGGTCGAGAAGTAGCCCTGCGCCAGGTCGGCGATAGGTTTGTGCCAGCGCTCCTTACCGGTCTTTGCGTCGAGTGAAACCAGATAGTCGTCGGGCGTCTCCATGAACAGATAGCTGTTCCACATCCCAAACCCGCGATTGCCGATATGTGTGCCGCCCTTGGTCTTCCAGAAGTAATGCCACAGTTCGCGGCCGTCGTGCGCATCCATGGCCCAGGCGTTGTCCGGCATGGTGAAGTAGAGCGTGCCATCCACTTCCAGCACGGAAGCCTTGATGGAGCCGCCTCCGCCGCCCAGATTGCCGGGGCCTTCGCCGCCTAAGATCACCGCTGGGCTTTCCTCTCCGCGCCTGCGAAACGCGGGACGCGCATCGCCCGGGGTCACCTTGCTCATCCAGGCCAGAGTCAGGTGCTGGACGGTGGTTTTATTTACCTGCTTCAGCGCGCTATATCGCTTACCGGAATAGTCGCCGCTATAAGTGGGCCAGCTATCTTTGAGCGGCTTAGTCAGGTCGGCCGGAGCGACCCCGTGGCCTTGGGCGCTGAGTAACTGCGCGAGCAACAGAAACGGCGCGGCGAGTAAGGAAGTCTTGATCATTATTTTAGGGTCGCGAGAAATGCGGTTACGTCGTGAATGTCCCGGTCGTTGTACTCGGTCAGCAGATCGTGGTGGATCTTCATGGGGTCGTGAACGTCTACCTTCGGCTCAGCCCCGTGGCGCGGGAACGAGCGTTCTGTTCCGTCGGCCAGCCGCAGCGAGACCAGGAAATCGTCCACGTGGAGGAGCCTGCCTTCAAGGTGCTCTCCGCCCGGGAGAACCACGGAGACAGTCACGGTGCGCGCGGCTTCATTGCCTCCGCCGCCGCGCGCCTGACCTCGCACCCACGTCGTTTGCAGGGTTTTGGGATCCGGGATTCGGCCCGCGATACCTTGAAGATCACCCGTGGGTGAATGACAGGTGGCGCACTTGGCTGCGAAGTAAGCCTGGCCTTCCTTGGCGTCACCCACCAGCACGTTCGGTGGCGGCCGGTCGGAGGGCGGCGGCGTGCCCTGCACGCCAATGGTTTCCATAACGCTGCGGACATAAGCAGCCACGGCCAGCCCGTCTTCGGGACTGATGTTGATGGCCGGCATACCCGCGTTTTGGCGGCTTCCCTGGATGATGGGGAGAATCAACTCGCCTTTCTGGTCGCTCAGGGCGACTTGCGAGCGCAGCAGGTTGGGTCCACCCATATCGCCGCCGCGGAGATCGGACCCGTGGCAAATGGCGCAATTGATTCCGTAGAGGGTTTTGCCGCGTTCAATCTGGGCCGGGTCCCCCGGCTCGCGATGCTGTCCGGGTACGAAGCCGCCGACGCGGTGCGGTGGGGGCGTCTGCGCCTGGGACAGACACGAAAAGGCGATCAAGAGTGCGAGCCGAGCGCTATACAAGTATTACCTCTCTATCCAAATTACCAAGACTGCGAAAAGAGTTGAACACTTACGCTCCCGCGCCGGTCTTGTTTGTTGAAGAGAACGGATGCGAGACGCCGCGCGGGAGTCGCTTTTGGTAACCCGGTTCGAGTCCCTGGTGGAGCGGCAGGCAAAGTTCGTTTTCCGCGTGGCCTATGCGGTGCTGCGCAATCCGGAAGGCGCGGAAGACGTGGTGCAGGAGACGTTTCTGAAACTCTATCGAAACCGCGCCTGGGAGGGGATGGAGAATGAGCGGGCCTTTCTGGCGCGCGTGGCCTGGCGCATCGCCGTCGAGAGAATTCCGCGCCGCGGCGCCGAGCTTCCGGAACTGGTTTCACAGGATGCCAACCCGGAGGACGCGCTACTGACGTCGGATTGGATGGGAGCAGTGCACCGGCTGGTGGACGCGCTGCCGGAGGAATTGCGGCAGGTGCTGGCGCTCTCCGGCATCGAGGGGTTGAACTCGCGCGAGATCGCGGAGGTGGCCGGGATTCCAGAGGGCACGGTGAGGACGCGCCTGCAGAGAGCGCGGCAACTGGTGAAGCAGAAATTGGAAAGCATGGGAAGGAGCGCCTGTGGGAAATGATTCCGACGATCTGACGGCCGCGATGGCTCAGTATATTCCGGAGCCCCGCCCTGGTATCGAACAGCGCGTGCTGCGTCATGTGCGGACGGCGCAGAAGCGACGCCGGCGCTACTGGACTCTAATTCCGGTGTTGCCGCTGCTGGTACTGCTGTTACTGATGTTGTGGCCGCGCCCGGTGCCGGTCGTCGTTCGGGTAACGCCGACCAGGACGCTGCCGCTGGTGGGGCAGGCCGTTCCGCCTGCCCACAAGCGCCACCACAGGGAGAAGGTCCAGCCGTTCCCGACTCCTGCCCCGTTAACGGAGGAAGAGAAGGCGCTGCAGGCGCTAGCCGCATCCCGTCCTCAGGAAGCCCAGCAACTTCTGGCCCACGAGGACGACAAACCCATCGAGATTCCACAACTACAAATTCCGCCCTTGCAGAGCGACGGCGGCAGATAGGAGCAACTATGAAGACGATAACGAAGATATGCCTGGTCGCCGCGTTTCTGACGGCCGGAGTCTGTTCCGCCGCTGACGAGCCCACTAAGTTCTTTCATCTCGATTTTGCCGTCAAGGAAGTCGACGAAGGCAAGGTGATCAACAGCCGCAGCTATTCGATGGTCACGTCAAGCTCGGATCGTTCTGGTACTCCTTCCGTGCGAACGGGCAGCAAGGTGCCTATTCAAAAAGGCGGCTCCGATGGAGTTACTTTCATAGACGTGGGAGTCAGCTTCGATTGCCATTTCGAAGGCGAGGTGGGCAATTCCCTTATGCTCCACGTGGGGGCCGATATCAGCAGCATCGCGACCGGCTCGGAGAATTCTTCCTCGAACCTGTTGCCGCCCGTCATCCGTCAAAATCGCTGGAGTTCGTCTGTGATTGTTCCCCTCGGCAAGCCGACCACAATTTACTCGTCCGATGACATCACGTCGAAACGCAAGGTGCAGATCGAACTCACCGCGACGCCGATTGTCCCCTGACCGGAGTGATATGCTTGCGCCGTGCGTCGCGTTGTGTTTGTCATTCTCGTCCTTGCTTCGACCGCTCTCGCACGAAGTAAGCCGGATTTCTCCGGGACGTGGAAAATGGATCCCGCCCGGAGCGAATCGGCGCACCAGGATGCGCCGATCGGGCCCGTGACGCTGGTGATCCATCAAACCTCAGGCACCCTTATGTTAGAAACCCAAAGAAGCGAAACGGAAGTATTGACGTTCCAACTCGATGGCACGGAAGCAGTCAACGGCGGTGTCACAACGAAAGCTCACTGGAACGGAACCAGGCTCGTGCTCGAAACCGTCCGCGACATCAATGGCTCAACCGTCACCACGATGCAGATATTCCAGCTTGTTGCCAACAGCAAGGAGATCATCATCGACAAAACCCTGACCGTTCAGCACGGGTATCAGGGCGTGGGATCAAACACCGTCACCGGCAAAGGCCGCGATATGTTTACGCGAGCCCCTACTTCACCGCGACCGTAACTCCCGGCTGCGAACTCACTCCTCCCACGCTAACCACTAATGAAACCGCCGGTCCCGTCTGCGACGCAGCGGGAACCTGGACGTTCACCTGCAGCACGCCGGAAACCAGTGCCGGCGCATCTCCGGCGAATGCCACCGCCGCGTCGAGTCCGTCGATCTGAACCGTAACCGGAAGCACCGGCAGTGGAATCGTGCTGCCGGTAATCAAGCCATCCACACCGGAAGGCGAGGTCTCGCCGGCGCCCGTGGCGTAGATCACGATGTAGTCCCCGCGCGCCGCCGGATTCGAAGGCGAATTCACGGTGAAATCCTGGTTCAATATGACCCCGCCGCCGGAACCTTCGCCGGACAGCGTGAAAATGGCAGGCGCAGCCGGAACCACCGGCACAATCATAGGAAGCGAAAGAACACCCAAATAGGAGACTTGGACGCTGGTTGTCGAGTTGCCCGCCACCGAGTACGGCGTCACAGCCCCTAACTGCCCGGCGGACGCGTAAACCAACGGCGCAGGAGACCCATCGAAGAACAACTGCGTCCCTTGCAAAATATCGCTTAGCGAACCCGATTCATCGAGCGCCGCGCCCGCCAGAGAAACCGGACCCATCGCTTGTCCGAAGATCGTTACCACCTCGCCCGGCGCAACCCCGCCGCCCTGATAACTTGCCGCGTTCACCAAGCCTTGTTGGGGAAACGATGGGGCACCCAGATTCGCCCCTGGTCCGTATCCATATTGAATGCCGCGGCCCGACGTGCCCACATACACCAGGTCCGCCTGGCGCATGTCCCCTTCGAGCGCGGAGATGTCGCCGAACTGCTGCTGAGTGGGATCGCTGATGGGCGTCCACGAATTCCCCAGATCGGGCGATTGATAAATCTGGTCCGTAGTCACGCCTGCCGCCCTGCCGTGAACGTACATGGCGGGAACTGCGCCCACTCCTTTTCCAAACGCCACGAAATTCGCGCTATCGAGCGCACTCGCGGCGGAGAACGTCATGCCCCCATCGGTCGAGTGAAAGAGCGGAAAACGCGCGGGCTGATTCGGGCTGGCGTCCATGCTGACCCACACGTCGCCGGCCTGCACGGGATTCGGAACGATATTCACGAGCACCGTGTACTCGACCGGAATCGGGGAGGGCCAACCCGCCGCACCGGCCTGCCACGTGGCCCCGGCATCCGCGCTGAGGTAGAACTGGCCGTTGTTGTAAAAGTAAAAGCGGCTTCCATCCACGTGATCGGCCGCCAGCACCTGGCCGGCCCACCATTCGTTCCCCAACTGCCAGCTTCCCGGAAGGGCACCGCCGTTCAGCGTGCATGCCTGCCACGTTGCGCCCGCGTCGGTGCTGTACTGCGGGGTTGCGGAGTGAGTGGGCGCCCACACCAGCCTCGTGGGATCGCTCGCCGAGATCGCGATCTCACCCGCTGAGCCAGGCGCGGTGCTCCCGAACGGCGTCCACGTTTCGCCGTTGTCCGAGGAATAGCCCGTCATCCCCGCCTGCCATCCCAGCGCCTCATCCCAGCCGACCCAGGCCAGAACCTGCGGCTGCGAAGCGCAGTACGCCAGGCTGGTTCCTTGCGCCACGTAGTTGATCGTGCCCAGCGTTGCGGAGGGAACCGTGTCACGCGAGGCGTGCCGGAATCCGATCATGTCGGCCACGGCGCTGAACAAGTCCGCACCACCCGCCAGAGGCGGAACCTTGATGTTCTGCACTACCAGTTCTTCCAGGTTCTGCGACCTCCAGGACCACACTGGCGCCGCGGCCGTATAGTCTTCCGTGGCCAGCACGCCATAGCCATTGGTCTGGAACAGCCGCGTGGGTACGGCTGGATCGATCACCAGAGCCGCATTCCCCCAGTCCCCCGGCTGGTCGTAATAATTGGCTGCCGTCGGGGGAGGGAAGTAGGGAGGCTGGCCGCTGACGTTCGCGGTAGCAACACGCTGCCACGAGTCGCCCTGGCTGGTAGAAAAGAACACGTTCTTTCCCCCGTTTTGCGCTGCCGCCAATTTCCCCGCCGCGTCGAACGTGACACCCGAGTAGGCCGCGTAGATGCCCAGCGGCGTGATGTCGCTCCACGCTCCATTTCGATAGCGCCCCACGCTGCCCGTGGTTGCTCCCTCATCGCCGCCATAACTGACCACCAGCGTTCCGTCGTTGCTCAGCGCGGCGCGCACAGGGTTAGACGGACCGCCTAGCGACGTCCAGGTGTCGCCGCCGTCCGCGCTGCTCCAGACGCCCGAACCGTACACCCCCGCATAAAGCGCCTCTGAGCTTGCGAGGATGAACGTCATCCCCGGACTCACACTGGTATTGGGAAGCGTGGCGGCCCCTGCCTGCGCCCAGCCGTTCGCATCCAATCTCCAGAGCCCGTTCTGCTGCGATGCGAAGTAAACCACCCCTGGCCGGACCGGGTCTACCGCGAGCCGCTCTCCCGTGGTTCCGCGATAGTCGTCGTTCGGGCCCATGTAGACGCCCACAGGCATCCCCGTGTCCGCCCACCAAACGCCCCGCGAATGCGACACCAGCACGCCGCCCCAGGTGGTTTCGTTGTAGTAGCCGCCGCCGGTGGCCGTAAAAACCTGGTTGCTTGCGACGGCGGCATAGACGGTATTCGGGTCATTGGGAGACACCGCGATGCTCTCCACGCCAAAGGCCGAATCCGCCGTCCCGAAGCGGTCCATGAGGGGCAGCCAGCGCGCGGCGGCGCGGTCATAACGGTATGCGCCCCCCACGTCCGTACGAATGTAGATGTCGTTGGGCGGGAGCGGGTTAACTACCATGCCAGTGACATAACCCATGCCCTGAACGTTGACGCTTTTCCACGCGAAGGTGGGGTTCTGGGCCGCTATGGGGAAGATGAAACCGATGGCTAGGGATAGGCGCCACATCGCGCCTATCCTATCAAGAAGTGCGGCCGACGGGTCTGGCCCTCGCGAATCTACGAAGATGCGCGGGGGCCTCAGGTCCGCTTGAAACGTTATGGCCAGCGCGTTGTAGCCTGAGCCCAGCGAGGTCTCGGCGATCGTGTCCCCGGATGGGAAGCTCCGCCCGCTCACAACGTTGCAGTTGTCGTTGCATCCCAACGACCACACGGATGTGCCGTCGAGGCTGAAGGCCATGACGTCGCTGCCGAACGTCGGGTATGTTCCGGGTGGAAAGAGCGGAGCGGGAAAGGTTCCGGTGACCTCGTTCGTTTTGGTGTTGAGCACATAGTACGGCTGACCGCCGGACTGCGTAAACGCCGAGAGAAGCGCCACGTTGCCGACGGGCGACACTGCCATGGTGGATGCGAGCGCGCCGTTGGGCAGATCTATCGTCGACACTGCGAGCGACGCGGTGTTTACGACATAGAACGGCTGACCGAACGTGGTGGCGTCCCAGACGTAAAGGGACTTCCCGTCCTGGCTGATCGCGAGGTGTCCCGCCGGGACGCTCACGTGGGCTGCGAAGGCGGGCACCTGAGGGCGCTCGTACACGGGGCGCTGCACCGTGCTCGCGGGCGCGGGCCCGCCCCCCAGAACCGACACGCCGCTGCCGGTCTTAGTAGTGGAGAGGTAGAACTGCTTGCCATTCGGGGAAATCGCAATATCCGCGGGATCACCCCCCTGCACGCGGGCGTAAGCGCCGACGGATTGAGTTGCCAGGTTCACGATGGCGATGGAGTTCTGGGCGCCGGTACCCTGGCACATGACAAACGCATGCGTCCCGCCCGGCGCCATGACAATCTTCGGTTGGTAAAGGCATGTCCCAATTCCCTCGATCTGCGCGAGCATTTGCCCTGTGCTGGTCGAAAAGCTCTCAAGCATCGATGTCCCGAATCTTACCGCTGCGTAGAGCGCCGAGCCGTTCCGGGCTGACGGCTACGTTTCCGAGGGACCCCTCGGCGTCGATCGGAG
>PLFE01000213.1:2632-18425 GCA_003136675.1 Bryobacterales bacterium | reverse complement strand
GCGCAGGCCACCGTCTGGCTGGCCTCGTCGCCCGAGTACGTGGGCGGAAGCAGGTTGAGAGCGCCCGCGTTGACGGTGTACTGCGTCGTGAGGCTTCCGGCGCTGTCGGAAGCGATCCCCATGTTGGTGATGTAGCACGCGGATCCGACGTACATGGTGATGATGTCGGCATTCGGGTTTGTGTACGCTTGAACCGGGGTGCAGGAGGGCTGGCAGTTAGAGACCACTGGCAGGGCCAGCGCGGCGAATCTCAGAAAAAGAACG
Organism: Bryobacterales bacterium; assembly: GCA_003136675.1. Classification (GTDB taxonomy): domain Bacteria; phylum Acidobacteriota; class Terriglobia; order Bryobacterales; family Bryobacteraceae; genus Bog-113. The sequence goes on along the minus strand of PLFE01000213.1, from coordinate 18,161 downwards.
CGCGATTTCTCGGCGAGGGTTCGGAGTTTCTCCCCTCCCCGGGCCGGGCGGCGCCGATTGAGTGATGCGGCACGTTAGGTCTCAATGTAACCTCCCTCCGTGAGCTACAAGCACACTACAAGACCGAGCGCTCCACAAAGGATTTTTCAGCATTGTCGCGGAATTATTTTCAAGCCGGCTCACGCCTGAACCCGGCTCCTGGCCACTAACGCTTCGGAGATTTCTTCGGCGTCTTCCCGCTATCGGTGATCAACTGAGTCATCAGCGTCACCGCCTCATCTATCGGAAGAAAATTGGCAATCACGATCGGCGTTCTGCCGGCGTTGTCTTCCGGATCCACATCCGCGCCCTTGGCGGCCAAAAACTTGATCACGGAGCAGATCTCCGCCTGGGTAGACTTCTGCATCGTCCCGGTCACGGCGGCGTGCATCACGGTGCTTTTCCGGGTGGTTACGGCAGTCACGTCGGGGTCCAGTTCATAGGCGTATTTCACGGTATCCAGGTGCCCGCTTCCGGCGGCGGCCATTAGAAGCGTGGTACCATCCTGAGCCTTGATTTTCGGGTCCGCTCCGGCTGCCACCAGGGCGCGCATCACGTCTTCATGGTTGGCTTTCGCCGCCAGCAGCAGCGGTGTCTGCCGCCCAACGGGGGCCCGGAAAGGACTGGACTTCGGCGCGGGCGGCGGTGTGGCCGCCGTCAATAAGTTGGGGTTCGCGCCTTTCGCGAGCAACTCATTCACGATGTCGATTTTGCCCGATTGCGCGGCCAGATGCAGCGGCGTGTTGCCGCCCTGGTCGGCGGCGTTGACGTCAGCCTTGTAATCGAGCAGCGCCTGCACCACATCGGGTTCTCCGCCCGAGACCGCCATCTGCAGCGCGCCCACGCCATTCGACAGATAGTGATTGGGAGTGAGCCCCGCCGCCAGCAGAACCTTCACCGTCGGCGCATCGCCTTTCCGCGCGGCGAAAAGAAGCGGCGTAAATCCGCTGGTGGTTACCGCGTTCACATCCGCGCCGCTCTTGATCAGCAGATCCACCACGGCGCTATGCCCTTCGGCCGCGGCCCACATCAGAGCGTTCTGGCCCTTGCGCGCGTCGGTGGCATCGATTTTCGCGCCGTGTTCCAGCAGCAACTTCACTCCGGGAACAGTCCCGGTGCGCGCGGCGATCATCAGCGCGGTTTCGCCGTCCCAGCGCCCCGCTTTGGCATCCGCCCCCGCGTCGATCAGTTTCTTCATCACGGCGAAATCGCCGGTCGCGCTCGCCAGCGTGAGAGGCGTCTCGCCATATTGATCGGAGGTGTTCGGGTTGGCGCCGGCCTTCATCAGGGCGTCCACCACGTCGGGTTGGTCGAGATAGACGGCCCAGGCGAGCGGCGTAGCCCCATCGGGCTGCGCCAGGTTGACGTTGGCGTGTTCGGTGAGCAGCGAGGCCACTAGCACCCGGTTCTGGTCTTTAATGGCATCAATCAGTTCCGGCTTGCCGCCCGCCAAACAGGGCAGCCCAACCAATGCGAAAACAACGAAGCGTCTTGCGAACATCGACTTACACGTCCGAAAGCTGATCCAGTTTGCCCGTGGCATCGCCTAAGTGGTCCGCCGGCACGCCCACCTTATCGAGCATGGTCACCAGCAGGTTATTCATCGGCGTCTCCGGAGCATAGCGAATGTGCCGGCCGCCCTTGATGTTGCAGCTTGCTCCGCCCGCCAGCACTAAAGGCAGGTCATGATGCGTATGGGCGTTGCCGTCGCCGATGCTGCTGCCGAAAAGCACCAGGGAGTGGTCGAGAAGCGTGCCGTCGCCGTCCTTGGTGGCATCCATCTTGGCCAGCAGATAAGCGAAGGTCTGCACGTGCAGTTGGTCGATCTTCATCGTCTTGGCGATCTTGACGGGATCGTTCTGGTGGTGAGTGACGGAGTGGTGCCCGTCGGGAACGCCGATGGAGCGGTAGCTGCGGTTGCTTCCTTCGCGCGCCATCATGAAGCTCACCACGCGCGTCATATCGGTTTGGAAGGCGATCACCATCAGGTCGCTCATCAGCTTGGCGTGCTCCTCAAACTCTTCGGGAATCCCCGATGGACGATCCATCAGGGGTACTTGCACGCTGGCGCTCTGCGCCTCTGCCTTTTGGATGCGCCGCTCGATATCGCGAATCCCATCCAGATACTCATCGAGCTTGCTCTTATCGCGCGCGCCCAGGGTAGGCTGCAGACGGGCCACATCGCCGCGCACGAAATCGAGCAGGCTGCGGTCTTCATTCATGCGCTGCAGTCGCGCCTTCGGGTCGGTCGTTTCGCCGTCGCCGAACAGACGTTCGAACACCGCTCGCGGATTGATCTCCACGGGGTTCGGCGTGGTGGGAGAGCGCCACGAAACCGTGTTGGTGTATGCGCAGCTATACCCGCTATCGCAATCGCCCGCCAGGGTGGCTTCTTCCAGGCCCAACTCCAGCGACCCGAACTGCGTCTTCTGGTCGAGCGCCCGCGCCGCTACCTGATCGGCCGAAATGCCGGCGTGGATGTTGGCGCCGCCCGTGCGCTTGGGATGCACACCTGTCAACCAGGTGGCCCCGGCCCGCGCATGATCGCCCGCTCCATCGCCCAGGGCGCGCCCGCTGTTCTGCATCAGGTTACTCAGCACCAGCATCTTGTCGCGGAAAGGCGCAAGCGGCTGCATGGTGGAAGCAAACTCGTATCCTCTGCCAGTCACGGCCGGCAGCCAGCCCTTCTGGATAATTCCATTGGGGACGTAAACGAACCCGAGGCGCGTCGCGGGACTGGCCGCCGTCAGCCGCATGGCCGACATGGCCGGAACCATGGCGTCAAGTAAAGGAAGGGCCATTGTGATTCCGGCAGCGCCGCGCAGAAACGTGCGGCGATCCAGAGCCTTCTTGGTGAGCATCATAAGTCGGGGGTTCTCCTGGTCTGAAACTGCGGATTGTTTACGATCGCGTGAATGATCGCGGGGATGGTCGGATTCTCTAAAGCCGGGTTTGTGGAAGTCGTCTTCTCGCCGGAGGCGTCGCGAATCACCGCGCGCACCGCGGGTTCGTCATAATACTCCATGCCGCGGCCCAGCGCGTAAGTCATCAGCTTTTCGGTGAAGGTATGCAGGAACTGGCCGCGGAAGTCGGTCACCAGTAACTTCTTCAGTCCGTCCGGCCCTTCAAACTGAGTGCCGTCGGGCAGCTTTCCGGTGGGGTCGATGGCGTTGTCGCCGTCCTTGTCCCGCCATTCGCCGTCCCCGTTGTAGTTTTCCAGAGCGAAGCCGATGGGGTCCATGCGCGAGTGGCATCCGGCGCATGTGGGGTTGGTGCGGTGCTGCTCCATCTGCTGGCGCATGGTGAGTGAGCGGCCATCTTTGGCGTGCGCTTCGAGCGCCGGAATATCCGGCGGAGGCGGAGGCGGTCCGTTACCCAGAAGATTCTCCAGAACCCACTTGCCGCGTTGCACAACGGAGGTGCGGTTGGGATAAGAAGTGACGGTCAGGATGCTGCCTTGGCCGAGCAACCCGCCGCGGTTGGTGCCCTCCAGCGAAACGCGCCGGAACTCCGAGCCGTACACATTGGGAATATCGTAGTGCTGCGCCAAGCGCTGGTTCAGGTACGAGAAATTGGCGCTCAGCAAGTCCGTCACCGGACGGTTCTCGCGCAGAATAGCCGCAAAGAACATCTCGGTCTCGCGTTCAAACGACTCGGCAAGGCCCAGGTCGAACTTGGGAAAGATATCGGGGTCGGGCGTGACCTTGGCCAGATTGCGCAGAAACAGCCACTGGCCGGTGAAGTTGTCGACAAAGGCATCGGAGCGCGGGTCCGCCAGCATGCGGTCCACCTGCGCCGAGAGCACAGCGCGATCCTTCAGCTTGCCTTGTTCCGCCAACTTCAGCAGCGGCTCATCGGGGACGCTGCTCCATAGGAAAAAGGAAAGCCGCGACGCCAGTTCCACATCGCTGATCCGGTGTACCGTACCGGGCCCGGCATCCTTCGGATCGTGTTCCACGCGGAAAAGAAAATCGGGCGAGACCAGCATCGCGCGCAACGCCATGCTGATACCCAGGTCGAAGCTGCCTTCGCGGCGGCCGGTTTCATAAAACGCCATCAGCGGCTTGAGATCCGCTTCGGTGAACGGCCGACGGTAAGCCTGCTCACCCAGATGAGCGATGATCTTGGCGGCGCACGCCGGTTCCTGCCGCTCCGAAGCAGGCTTACAGATAAAGATCGCGCGGCGGCTGGGCGTATCCCCCGGGCCGGCGATATTGTACGGTCCGGCTATGGTGACGCTCGAAAGCTGCGGGTGGTCGCCTGAGTGCTCGATGTCATAGAGCTTGATGCGCGTCCCATCGAGGCGAATATCCAACTGCGAAGTGAGCGGAGTTTTCGGCGTCGCGGAAGCCGGAGCAGCGGGAGGTCCAATATCGGCGACCGTTTCGGAAAGCAGATGCTCGCCCAGGAACGTCGCGCCCAGCCGGTGGCTCCCGGCCTTCACCGGCAGCCGGAGTTCGATGATTTTGGGTGTCCGATCGGGGCTGTCGAAATCCTGCGAAAGCGGCGGGATCTTTACTTTGATCACGTATTCGGCATCCACCGGGAAGTGATAGTCCACTGACAATCCGCCGGTTGAATCGAATGGCAGGTCGTCACTGACTCGTGTACCGCTTGCGCCCCGCTCCTTGAGCGGTTTGAACTCATTGATTTCCGGTTTTACGGCCGTATCACCGACTGCGGCGCGGCTCACCATTCTGGCGACCGACACGTACCGTTCGATCAGCACGGGAGACAAAGAGAGCACGTCGCCGATGTTGTCGAATCCATATCCGGAGTCGTCCGCCGGAAGCTTCGCGCCCGGCTTCACGTCGAGCGCGAGCAGATCGCGGATCGCGTTGCTGTACTCAGCGCGGTTCAGGCGATGGATGGTGGGGCGTCCCGGATTGGGGCGCGCCAACGCCGCGGCGTCGAGCGACGCAGTCAGCCATTCCGTGAACGCCGCCGCCGCTTCGGGCTTCGGGCGAGGCAAACCGGGGGGCGGCATCTGTCCCGCCCCGAACTTCCGCAGGACCTTTTCCCAGGTTGCGGCGTTTGGACCGTTCATGCCGGGGTCGAGATTCTGGAGCACCACGCCGGCGGTGTGGAGCTTTTCGCTATGGCAAAGTACACAATACCGGTTGAGTAAAGATTGCGCAGGTGTGACGGTGGCCGCGGCTGCCGGCGGATGCGCGGCGTCGTGCGGTTGCGTGCCGGGCGCTACCGTCGAGTCACCTGCCAGTAGTGGCGCGGCGCAAGCAAGAATGAGGAACCATGATTGTTTCACAGTGGCCGTGAGAGAAGGTTATCAAACATCTGGGCATTTCATCAGGTAGATTGCAGTACTGTCATTGCCTGGAATCACTTGCAACAGAGTAGCGTACGGTATGATTCCCCCAGTGGACCCCGAATCCAGTCCTAAATCGGCCCAGATCCTGGCGCAACTGGATCGGGTTCTGAGCAGCACGCCATTCCGCACCAGCAAGCGTTGTTCGGACCTGTTGCGGCACGTTGTCACTGCCGCGTGCGAGGGCCGTCTGGACTTCCTTAAGGAGCGGACACTCGGGGTCGAAGTATTTGAGCGCGACCCCGATTATGACACCAACCAGGACCCTGTGGTGCGCAACACGGCGGGCCAGGTGCGGAAGCGCCTCGCGCAGTACTATCTGGAATCCGGGCGCGATCGGGAGCTTCGCATCGAACTGCCGGCGGGCGCATATTTGCCTCAGTTCCATCAGCCGGCGGCTCGGGAAGCGGAGGTGCCCGCGGAGGCGCGCGCGGAGCCGGCCCACAAGGTGGAAGTCCACCCGAAGCCGCGCTATGCGGTACTCGGGGGTATCGGCGCGGCCGCTCTGATTCTGGGAACCTTGGTATTCGTTCTCGCGCGCTGGCGCACCCCGAACGCAATGGATCTGTTCTGGGCGCCGCTGCTGAAGCAGCCGGGCTCGGTGGTTTTGTGCGTCGGCCAGGGACACACCTACAAACTCAAGGGCGACCGGGACCGGCTGTTCGAGGACGAAGCCGAATCGGCCGATGGCCTCGCCGCGCCGGCCGGCAGCATTCCGCTCAGCGATCTGGTCCCGATCTGGGATCGCGCCATCGGGATCAACGACGCGCAGACGCTGAGCCGACTGTCGGCGCTTTTTGGAGGCTTCGGCAAACCGGTCGAATTTCGCGGCGGCCGGTCCACTACGCTGGGAGATCTGCGCGGAAAGTCGACCGTCCTGATCGGCGCGTTCAATAATTCCTGGACGCTGAGCCTGACGGGCGAACTGCGCTTCTATTTCGACGACGATCCCGCGGCTAAGGTCTACCTGGTACGCGACCGCTTGCATCCCGGGAACCGTGCGTGGCAGGTCCATGCCGACCAGCAGCCGGCGCAGGACTATGAGGACTACGCCATCGTCTCGCGCGTCTACAACCCGACCACCGAGCAGCCCGTCGTCGTGGCGGCGGGAATAAAAGGCGGGGGCACAGCGGCGGCCGGCGAGTTCCTCACCAATGCAGTGTATATGGCGGACGCGCTAAAGAGTGCGCCGGCGCATTGGGAGAAGCGCAATGTGCAATTCGTCTTGAAGACGCGATTGTTCGGTGGAACCGCTGGGCCGCCGCAGGTGATTGCGGCGCATTACTGGTAGCTGTTGTCGCTCGTAGTAGGCGCTCGCATCGTGATATCGTCTTGTAGGACGAGGGGCAAGGGAGTACGGCGATACACTTTCTGGATGCTGCGCCCCTGGCTCTTGACGGAGCGCGCGACATCGATGAGCTTTTGCTGGAACGGATTGACCTTGCCGGGCCGTTCGCGGGGAAGAGGGGCTGGCGTTCCGCCACGCTCTTCGTTTACACTGGGACCCGGTCCGGTTGACGAGGAAGACGGCTCGTCACCTTTCGGGGCTTCGGGGACGCCGATACTTTTCCCGTGGGCCGGATCTTCATCGTAAGCCGTAACCAGCCACTCCGGGCTGCGGCGCGACAAGCGTCAGCTTCAACGGACCTCGGCGGCGTTCACGGTGCCGTCAGCCTCGCTAATCACCACCATGGTACCTGCTGGCGCGACAAGTGGGATGGTGACGGTGGTAACTCCAAGCGGCACGCTGTCGAGCAACGCGCCATTCCACGTGCGCCAGTAACAGGATCGCGCCGCTGTATCAGGCCCCGGTTCCTATAGGCTTCTGGGAAAACACCATGCCTTACACATCGGAATTCGTGTTGCGCGCCTTGTTTATCGGCGTTGGCGCCACCATCGTGATGGACCTTTGGGCCCTTTTGCTAAAGCAACTCGGAATCCCGTCGCTCAACCCTCGCTTTACTCGGTCGCTGGATCGGGCATCTCTTCTACGGTCAATGGACTCATAAAAGCGTAGCGAAAGCGGCGCCATAAATGGTGAGTTGTGGTTGGGCTGGCTGGCTCACTATTCCATCGGAGTTACCTTGGCAGCGCTCTTGCTCGCAGTGTACGGATTGGAGTGGGCGCGAAAGCCAACTTTGTTCCCCGCGCTCACCGTCGGGATCGTGACTGTTCTGGCGCCGCTGTTTATTCTCCAACCGGCGCTGGGGGCGGGAATCGCCTCTTCTAAAACTCCCAGGCCGGTATTCAATTGCGTCAAAAGCCTGATCACGCATACCGTGTTTGGATTGGGCTTATACCTGGCGGCTTTCGCGACGTCGCGATTCCTCCGCTAGCGCATGAACCCTGGAAACATGAAGAACGGTCAGGCCGATCTCTTCGAAAGAAGCCGCCGAACGACATGGCCTTTCCACATCCACAATCCGGAAAGGATCATCGTCGGAAGGAAGACATACCGGGTCGGCGTGGCATAGCCCGGAAGTTTTTCAAACGGACTATAAATGTAGCCGAGTATCGGAATACTAAAGATGATGTGAATCCAGCGAACAATCGTCCGTTGAGTGGCACTACTGATCATGGTCGCCTCCGCGCGCTTTCCCGGTGCATTGTCCTGATACTCCTCAATTCACGACTCTTGAGCCGCCCCAGGCCGCCAGTTGGGCGACTCAACGCCGAACTGCTTTGCGTACTCGGCGTTCAATCGCTGCCAGCCGCCGAACTTCATCGCATCGGGACCCACGGTCCGGCCAATAGGAGCTCCGCTGAGAAGGCGATCCAGAACATCGAAACAAATGTGCCACCCAGCAGCGCCCATGGAGATGAAGCGGCGGCCGATGTTGGTCCAGAGCGTCAGGCGCGTGCCGCCACCGGAACCTTCGAGTTGCCACCGCATATCGAAGCCGCCCCACTTGTACTCAAGCAGATTGTGAGCATCGGCTCGCGTCACCGTTGTTTCAGTAGCGCGCTGCGTGGGCGCTCCCACGGTCGTGAGCTTCACCGTGTTTCCGACCGTACCCAGGCTCCCATCGGCGTCGAAGGGAGCCCACTCGCGAAGATGGGCAGGTTCGGTAATCGCCTCCCACACTTTTTCCGGCGAGTGGCGCAGTTCTCTCACCAGAATGAGCGTCCACTTTTCTCCTTCCTTGCGCACCTCAGCGCCGCCGGCCGGACCCGGCGAATACTGCCCGCGATCGTTCATCTTTCTTCTCGGCTAATAGCGCGCCATCTGGTTGAACTGAATGAGGTTGCCGCAGGTGTCGTTCACCCTTGCAATGGTCGCGCCAGGCACGCTCGTGGGGGGCATGATGAACTCAACGCCGCGGGCCTTGATCCGCTCGCAGTCGCCGTTGATGTCGTCGGTGAAGAACATAGTCGCGGGCTGGCCCTGTTGAAAGATCGCCTCCTGATACGCTTTGGCGGCGGGGTTGTCGTTCAACGACAGCTGCAGCTCAGTGCCATCCGGCTCCTCGGGCGAGGCAACGGTTAGCCAGCGAAATGGGCCGTTACTGAAATCGGCCTTCTTGGCAAAGCCCAGTACATCCGTATAAAAGCGAAGGGCCTTCTCCTGGTCGTCCACGTACACGCTGGTCAGCTTGATTTTCATGTCGTTTCTCCTCTGTCACGTACGCGGTCTGGGCCGCGTCGTCTTTTCCTTGCCTTTCTTCTTCTCCATGATGTCGAGGTGGCGTTCGAGAGCATCTACGTGAGCGGACCAGAACCGGCGGAACGGAGCCAGCCATGCATCCACCTCCTGAAACGGCTCAGGCTTCAGCCGGTAGAGGCGGCGCTGCGCGTCCACCGTGGATTCTACGAAACCGGCGTCTCGCAGCACTCGCAGGTGCTTTGACACGGTCGGCTGCGCCATGCGAAGTTGACGCTCGATCTCTCCCACCGACTGTTGCGACGAGACCAGCAGGCTTAGTATCGCGCGGCGGTTCGGCTCCGCAATGATTTCGAACACGGATTCCACCCTTCTGATATACTCCGATGAGCATATACCTGTCAAGGGATATAGAAGAAAAAAACTTGCAGGCTAGGTTTCAGCCGACGGGCCTGGGTCGCGCCAGCGAGTCCGCCACCACCCAGGCTGCGCCAAGCACGGCGAGATTTTCGGCGCTCTCGGTCCAGTTGAAATGGCTCGCATGATTGGCCAGCAGCATCGGCTCGTGCACCAGCAGGGCGAAGGACGCGAGCATCGCCGTCAGCAGGATCGCGGCGAGGCGGGCCTGCACGCCGGTCAGGATCGCAACGCCCGCCGCGGCGAAGCAAACCCCGGTGGCGTAACCCCAAAACTCTTGCGTAAGTGGCAGCCATTTGGGAACCAGCGGGGCGGTGAAGTTCATATAGATAAAATGGGCGCAGCCGAAGACCACGGCACAAGCCCCAAACGCCAGTCGGCCCAGGTGCGTGAGGCGCGCGGCCAACTCCCCATCCACACTGGCGGTGCTGGCGTAGACCATCAACCCGCCCGCGGAGATCGCGGTCTGTATGGCAAGGTTCTCGTAGGTGCCGAATACCGCGTAGTTGGTGAGCAGCAGGCGGCCGTTCATCAGGATGACGACAAGGAATCCGTAGTAGACGGTGAGCGCCACCGCGCCCCAGGCAGTGGTTCGATGCCACTCGACAGCCGCGGCCGCGAGGACCATGAATGCGCCGGCGGCATACGCCAGCGCGGCGCGCGCGGGAAAGTGCTCGGGCACCGGTTGCCCCGAGTCGAACTCCCCAAACGCCAGACAGGTCAAGCCCACCGCCATCACGCCGAGGCCGTAAATGCGCCAGCCGAAGGCCATCTCTTTCTCCGCCGTCATCACTGTTCTTGCTTAGTGTAGAGGATGTGTTGTGGCTGGCGGGAGGCTCCAGATTCAAATCAATCGTTCCGCAAGCCCGCGAGATGCGGGATCTGTTGTTGTTGCTCTCTGCTCTCACTTCACGGCAGTCACTTCCAGAATTTCCACCGGTTCAGAGTCCGGAAACCTGACGGCCAGGCCGCGAGCCCAATCCGACTTTGTGAAAGTGCCGATGTCCTGGTTGGTGACCACGGAATGTACCTTGAATTTTCCCTCCGGCAGCAAAGGCAGCGCCACGTTTGCAGAAGCCGCGTTCGAGCGGTTCCGAAAAATAGCAATCACGCCGTTCCCGGTGTGTTCAAAACGGCCGAAGCCATCCCATTCCGCCGGTGAAGGCTGGAGCCAGCTTCCCAGCGGAAAGAAGCTCTCGCTGATCCGTGTGGTCCGCCTCAGCCGCTTGAACCAGGCGATCCTCTCGTGGTACCACTGCTGATCGGCGGCGGTTAGGTTGCGCAGGTCGCCCAGCAGCAATGGCGCAGAGCCGATTTCCGTCGCGAAGCTCTCCTGAATGGTGGGGAGTTCGCCATGGATGTTTCCGATCAGCATACTCTCCACAGGCATCGAGACGGCGCGTTGATAGAGCAAAGTGCGCGCCTGCAGCGGTCCCGCGGAGTGCGGCTGATTATCGTCCACGTTACTGAGCCAGTCCAGATCGCCGGCCGCGAGCAGGCCCGCGTCGATCACATGCTTCTGGCCCCACAGTTCAAACGTGAGATCCAGGAGAACATCGGGATGCTTCTGGTAGATCCTGCTGGTCACATGCGCGATGCCTTCATAGATCATGTTGAGCGATTCGGCCCAGCTTGCGTGATCGTGCCCCTTGGCCCAGCAGCCCGGCGCTTCGCCATAGGCATTGAAGATGGTGGTAAGGTCCAGCTTCACGTAGGCCAGGTGAAAGCGCTCGATGGCCTGGTTGACGCGGTCCGCGGCCGCGTCGCGGAAAGGGCTTGCCAGGCACATCACGATCTTCTGTCCGGCCGCGGTGCCGGTGGTCTTTGGGTTTCCCTGTTGATCGAGCGCGGCCCATTCGGGATGGCTCCGGTAGGCGGCCGTGCCTGCGCCGATCGCGGCCAGCGGAATCCAGAGGCCCAGCCGCATGCCCCGTGCTTCGACCGCGTCCTGTATGGGCTTGAGTCCGCCGGGAAAAGCGGTCAAGTTGACGTCGTTTTCGCCATATTCCTGCTGCCAGCCGTCGTCGATGGTGAAGATATCGAGGCCGATGTTGGCGGCGACATCGAGAAGTTGGAGCACCGTATCGCGATTGATGCGCCGCTGGAATGGTTCCCAGGTGTTATAGATCCAGGGCGCGCCCTGCGCGTCGACGCGGCGCATCAGAACTTGCGCGGTGTAACTGGGCAGCACCCAATGCGGGTCGTGGAACCCGTCGCCGTTTTTGAACGTGACCAGCGAAACACCGGCTGTGTTGAATGCCTCGCCGGGCGCGATGGTGCGCTCGAATGGCATTAAGTCGGTGTCGTAAAGCACGCTGATGGGTACATGGTCGGCGCTCTGCCACCCATTGATCTCGGTGCGTTTCATGTACCCGGGAACCTCCGTCAGGATGGCGAAGCCCGCGCCGGTGACTCCGTTTGCAACCAGCAGGCCGGCGTCTTCCGACCGGCCCGTGTAGAAGATTTCGCGCGGTATCGCTCCGTACTGGGTGCTCAGAATGGTTTCATCGGCCGGTCCCAGCGAGGGGTCGATCGCTTCAATGCTGAGGTGCGAAAAGCGCAGCGGCGTGTCGCCGGTGTTGCGCAACACCAGATGCTTGCGGATCGCCGGATGCCCCTCGTAGACGATGTAGATCACGGAGACTTCCAGCGCAAGCTCTTTGTGGCGCAGCACGATCGTCAGCGATTTCCCATTTGGAAGCGGCTCTTCCGCGGCGTTCACCAGCGCGAAATGACCACTGGACCCGTAGTAGGTCTTTCCATTGCACTCGAATGAGAACTCGGCTCCGCGGCCTTTGCCCGTGCCCTGCGGCGTGATGAAGTTGGTATGTGTCGTCAGGTCGGAAAGACCTTCCGTGAACAGGCCGGATGCGTCATTGAAGGTGACGATACGATTGATTTGACTGTTGCCGATGTTCCACGACCGCGACGCGGCGGATGATGTGAGCGGCAGCAGAATGGCCGCCAGATAGGCTATAAAGGTTCGCATGTGCTTTTTTCGGATGGCGTTTGCCGTCACTGGCGTTCTCGTGCTTCTTCACACGCCTCTCCACGCGCAGGATACCAGCTATCCGGCAAACGGAGGGCTGATCCCCGTGCCGCACTGCCTCGATGAGCCTGGAATTTCGGCGACTCACGAGGAGTGCGCCGCCCAATTGCGCGCCTGGCGGAAGGACGTTTTCCGCTGGCGCGATGAGATGCGTATCCGGGCCGGCTACAGCGATGCGGAGTACCAGCGTCCGGAGTTGAAGTGGGCGCAGTCGAGCTTCATGCAGGCCCAGATGATGGTGGAAGACCGCTATTTCTATGACCGTGCGGCGGGCAAGTACACCGTCGACCGCTATGTGGATGACTTAGACCAGCGCTTCGGTGGTATCGACAGTGTACTTGTCTGGCAAAGTTACCCGAATATCGGGATTGATGACCGCAGCCAGTATGACCTGATTCGTGCGCTGCCCGGAGGCATTCCCGCTCTGCGCGCCATGATCGACCAGTTTCACCAGCGCGGCGTGCGCGTCTTGTTCCCCATGATGATGTGGGACCAGGGCACGCGCCCGGAAGGCATTCCGAACTGGGAGGCCACGGCCAAAATCATGGCCGGCGTTGGCGCCGATGGAGTGAACGGCGACACCATGAATGGTATACCCAGGGCCTTCCGTGAAGCTTCGGATCGGACCGGCCACCCTTTGGTTTTCGAGCCCGAAGGCTACCCTCGCTCCGCCGAGATGCTGGCCTACAACAACATGAGCTGGGGTTACTGGCGCTATCCGTTCGCACCGCTGCTGAGTGAAGGCAAACTGCTGGAGCCGCGCCATATGATCAATATCTCGGACCGCTGGAATCGCAGCAAGACGGACGATCTGCAGTTCGCCTTCTTCAATGGCGTGGGCCTCGAAACCTGGGAAAATGTGTGGAGCATCTGGAACGGGATCACTCCCCGCGGCGCGGAGACCATCCGGCGCGTGGCCGCCGTGGAACGTGCGGTGGCGCCGTACCTGATTAGTCAGGATTGGGAGCCGTTGACTCCGACGGTCCAGTTTGGCGTCTTCGCCACCGGATGGCCGCGTAATGGCCAGAAGGTATTTACCATCATCAACCGCAATGAATATAACTCGACCGGGCCGCAGTTAGAGTTGCCTGATCAGCCGGGGCTGCATTACTACGACCTTTGGCACGGCGAGGAACTGAATCCCCAGCGTGAGGGTGGCAAGATCGTGCTGTCTTTCGATATGGAAGGACATGGCTTCGGGGCTGTGCTGGTAACTCCCGAACTGAACGATGTCGGTATCTCAGCGCTCATGGCCAAAAGTAAGTCATGGTCCGCCGTGCCCCTCGACTCTCTTTCGGATGAATGGAAGGCGCTGCCACAGCAGATCGCCCCGATCGGGAAGACGGCGCTGCCGCAGTCGAATCCCGAAGGCATGCTGAAGATTTCCGCGGCGGATTTTTTGTTCCGGGTGGATGGCCTGGAGATTGAAGGGGACAACTGGGCGGGCCTAGACGTGCAATATCCCTGGGAAGATACGCCGCGGCGCCATCACGTTCATCAGATGCGGATTGCGAGTTTCTGGATCGATCAATACCCGGTGACGAATCAGGCGTTTCAGAAGTTTCTGGACGCGACTCGCTACCATCCGAAGGATGACTATCACTTTCTGAAAGATTGGAAGGAGGGTAAGTACCTGCCGGGATGGGGTAACAAGCCAGTAACCTGGGTTTCGCTGGAAGATGCCCGCGCTTATGCCGCGTGGGCCGGTAAGCGCCTCCCGCACGAGTGGGAATGGCAGTATGCCGCGGCGGGTAACGACAAGCGTACCTATCCGTGGGGAGATAAGTGGGACGATGCGGCCGTCCCTGTTCCCGATAAGACCAGGGAACTGACTGCTCCTGACGATGTGGACGCGCACCCCAAGGGAGCCAGCCCGTTCGGGGTAATGGACCTGGTCGGTAACGTTTGGCAATGGACCGACGAGTTTCAGGATGATCATACGCGCACGGCTGTGCTGCGCGGCGGAAGTTACTACCAGCCGCAGGGGTCCATGTGGTATTTCCCGAAGGCCTTCAAGAACACCGAGCACGGGAAATATCTGCTGATGGCGCCGTCAAAGGACCGGGCGGGCACTCTGGGATTCCGCTGTGTGATGGACGCGGAATAGAGTCGCTCGGCGAGGCGGCTTGCCGGGTCAGCGCGCCCATCTGAGTCTGGGCACCAGCGCAAGGTTATCCGTCATCACAAAGATCGCCAGCGCCCCAAGCATCAGGCACATTCCCACCCAGAACTTCCAATCGTGATGCGCGCGCTGCCAGTATGGCCGGTGGTCGAGAACCGGCGCCGCGTTGCCGTGGTGATGGGCCATCAGGTCCTGCTCTTCCATTTCCAGTTACGAATCTCCGGCATGTCTTCTCCGTGCTTATCGATATATTGCTTGTGCTCGATCAGCTTATCTCGCATGGCCTGCTTCAGATAGGCGCCCGGGGAACCCAGATTCGGAAGCCGGTCCACCACGTCCTGAACCAAGTGGAAACGATCCAGGTCATTCTGCACGCGCATGTCAAACGCCGTTGTGATGGTGCCCTCCTCCTTATAGCCNNCGGACGTGCAGGTTCCGGTTGGCCCGGCTGTAGGTGAGCCGGTGGATCAGCCATGGGTATCCATGGAAAGCGAAGATGATGTGTTTGTCTTTGGTAAATAGCGAGTCGTAATCCTTTTCTGTCAGCCCGTGCGGATGTTCGCTGGATGGCTCAAGCCGCATCAGATCGACGACGTTGATCACGCGGATCTTCAGTTTCGGCAGATGCTCGCGCAGGATGGAAACAGCCGCTAGAATCTCTAAAGTGGGCGTGTCCCCGCAGCAGGCCATCACCACATCCGGCTCGCCATCCTGATCGTTACTGGCCCACTGCCAGATACCGATGCCTTCGGTGCAATGCACAATCGCCTGTTCCATCGTCAGCCATTGCGGCAGGGCGTGCTTGCCCGCCACTACGACATTGACGTAGTTGCGGCTGCGCAGGCAGTGGTCGAAGACCGACAAAAGACAGTTGGCGTCCGGCGGGAGATAGACTCGCACAATGGAGGCTTTCTTATTGATCACGTGATCGAGAAAACCGGGATCCTGATGCGTGAAGCCGTTATGATCCTGCTG
>PLFE01000213.1:703-2626 GCA_003136675.1 Bryobacterales bacterium | reverse complement strand
ACCTTTAGCCACTTCGCGTGCTGGCTGAACATGGAATCGATGATGCGAATAAACGCCTCATAACTGTTGAACAGTCCGTGGCGTCCGGTCAGCAAATATCCTTCCAGCCAACCCTCGCACTGGTGTTCGCTCAGCATCGAATCCAGCACTTGCCCGGAAGGTGCGAGGAACTCGTCGTTCTTCGCCTTGCGCGCGTCCCACTGGCGGTCGGTGACTTCAAACACAGCGCCCAGAAGATTCGAGAGCGTTTCGTCGGGGCCGAAGACACGGAAATTGCGCTGGTCCCGGTTCTTTAGCGCGATATCGCGCAGGAACTCGCCCAACACAAGCGTATCTTCGGCGTTGCCCGCGCCGGGCGAAGGCACGTTCACAGCGTGGACGCGAAAATCCGGCATGCACAGATCACGCAGCAGGATGCCGCCGTTGGCATGTGGATTCGCCCCCATCCTGCGGTCGCCTTTCGGCGCGAGTTCCGCCAGTTCGGGTATCAAGCGGCCCTGCTCGTCAAAGAGTTCCTCGGCTTTATAGCTTTTCATCCACTCTTCCAGTAGCGGGACATGATCGGGATGCTCGGAATCCACCAGCAGTGGAACCTGGTGAGCCCGGAAAGTGCCCTCGATCTGGAGGCCGTCCACTACTTTCGGCCCGGTCCACCCCTTGGGTGACTTGAGAACGATCATGGGCCAACGCGGCCGCGTATTGTCATTCCTCTGCCGCGCGTTCCGCTGAATCTCGCGGATTTCTTCAATTGCCCGATCCAGGGTGACGGCCATCAACCGGTGCATCTTTTCCGGGTCGTCGCCTTCCACAAACAACGGCGCCCATCCGCAACCTTCAAGGAAATGCTCCAGTTCTTCGTCCTCAATGCGCGCCAGTACCGTCGGATTGCTGATCTTATATCCGTTCAGGTGCAAGATCGGCAGCACGGCGCCATCGGTGATGGGGTTGAGAAACTTATTGGACTGCCAGGAAGTGGCCAGCGGACCGGTCTCCGACTCGCCGTCCCCCACCACGCACGCGACGATCAGACCAGGATTATCGAACGCCGCCCCGAAGGCATGGCTCAGCGAATATCCCAGTTCGCCGCCTTCGTGAATCGACCCCGGCGTGGTGGGCGCAACATGGCTTGAGATCCCTCCGGGAAATGAGAATTGCGTGAACAGCTTCTTCAATCCGGCTTCATCCTGGCCGACGTTGGGGTAAACCTCGCTCCAGGTGCCTTCCAGATAAACCTGTCCCACAATCGCCGGCCCCCCGTGCCCTGGGCCCGCGATGTAGAACATATCGAGGTCGTACTTTTTGATGACCCGGTTCAAATGCACATAAATGAAATTCTGCCCCGGCGTGGTGCCCCANNGCCCGCCAATAGCCGTTCATTTTCCTGAGCAATTCCGGGGTGAGTGAAGCGTCCTCGCGGGACGGATCACTGGCCAGCATGTCCACGGGCTTCTCGAGCGTACTTTCGAGCATCTTTGTTCTCCTCTGATGAAGTCATATGAGGAGCACGCACGTGGCCAACATATACAACCTTNNAGGGCTCAGAGGGAGTAGATGTGCTCATGAGTACCGCAATGCGGCAGTCAAGAGGCGACTGGGCGATCCAGTTTCGACGACGCTTTCCGCTTGCGCGCCGGCGACCCCAGGGCAGCAATCACCGCCTTGGGGTCTCGGGCGATGACCGTCAGGAAGGCGCGGGCAGGGGCTTCCGGTGTTCTACGACCTCCCTCCCAATGCTTGATCGCATCGAGGCNNGAAACCAAACGCGCCGGAGAAAGCGGACTGAGTCATGTGGAGGCCTTTGCGGATGCTCTTGACGTCGATCTCGGCGGGAACCGTGGCTTTGTAGCCAACACGCCTCCCGGAGAGGTAGGCATCGACCTCGGTAAGTCCTTGCTTTAAGTCGTCGAACATTTTTCCCATGGC
>PLFE01000213.1:389-607 GCA_003136675.1 Bryobacterales bacterium | reverse complement strand
GAAGCCCGCAACGGTCGGCCCCGGTCCGGGGTTCAGCCGTTCTCCCGGCGTGCTACGGTAGTCGAAAAACGCCCCCGTTTTCGCGTGAGCTTTGCGGGGTTCATTTCCTGCTCTAATTTGTAGCGATTCGGGTGGATCGGTCAACGAAACACCGGGCGTATTCGAAAGGCCGGACGAACAAAAATCTATGTAAATAATATGGCGGAGAGGGGGGGATT
>PLFE01000213.1:0-315 GCA_003136675.1 Bryobacterales bacterium | reverse complement strand
AGCTCCATGCCGATGTAGTTGCGCCCGAGCATTTTCGCTGCGAGCAGTGTGGAACCGGAACCGCTGAACGGGTCCAGCACAGTGCTGTCAGGAGCTGAGAACGTCTCGATGAGCGGCAGGAGTACCGATAGGGGTTTCTGCGTCGGGTGCAGTTTGTTGCCGCTATAGGTCCAGTCGATAACGTCGCCGATGGTTTCCGCTGGCTGCTTGGGCCTGCCTTTGGCGAGCAGGTGCGCGCATTCGTGCTGGTAGCGGAGATACTTTTCCGCCGATGTGTAGCGCTTCGGAAATACAAAGTGTCCGACGATGCGGAAA
>PLFE01000225.1 GCA_003136675.1 Bryobacterales bacterium | reverse complement strand
ATCCCCTTCACTTCGGACACTGCCTTGACGGCGAGCAAGACACAATTCTTCAATCCAGAGACAGTCACGTGGGATATCTCGCAGAACGGCGCGGTTTGCGGTTCGGGCTGCGCGAGCGCGGGAACGTCGGCGAATCCGATTTACGTGACTCTCTCGCCGAGCGTGCTTCCAAGCCAGTTTGCACCCCTCATGCTGACCTATGTCTCGCTGGCGGTGGGCAACGGTGGCGCCACAAGCGCGGCAGCCGCAGTGACCGCGACGTGGTCCAAATTTGGCACCGGCTCCGTGCCGGCCCCTGCCAACGTGAAGACCTGGGACAACCGGGTCATGAGCTACTACCAGCAGGGCATAGGGTTTCAGGGCTGCGCTGTAAAGGCTGCTCTGCTGGTTGAGAGCAACGGCTCGTTGTCCAACAACACGGCATCCGGCCAATGCGGAGCATTCGCTTTGTTGCTCGAGAGCGCTCTGGCGGCGAATGGGCTGCACTCGAGCTATACAGAGGTCGCTCCTGCCGACGGGGTGTCCTTGTTAGTCATCGACACATGGACCTTGAGTACTACGCCCGCGTACCCTTCCCAGGCTCCATGGGAATATGAGTTGATTCTGAATTCCGGGTCCGACTACATGTACCCCGTGGTGCCGTCTTTTGGCAACCTGACCGAGGATCAGGGGTTACCGGGGCAGTCCAGCGTGAACCCCTCAGAGAAGGTTTTCAACTGGCATTACATAGTGCAGTACCCTGCCGGCGGGACGCTCTGGTACGATCCGTCCTATGGAGTAACATACCCGTCGCCAGCGGGCTTTGAATCGCAAGCGATTCAGGGGTACGCCAAACAGATCTTGCCGGATTCAGGCGGCGACTACCACTTCCGGCCGGGCTTTGTTTTCGGCGTCCCGCCGAACATCTCGTTCATTGTTATTTCTCAGTTGTCCATGTAACAGACAGGAGCCTTCTTATGCAACCTTTCTTTCTTACAGCGTTCGTAGTCTCAACGTCGCTCCTAGCCTGGGAGTCTGCGTCGGTGGTGGCCTTCACCGAGTCGACACATTCTGTCCGCGGGTTCGCGCGCGGTGGTGACGTACTGCTCTCAGTAAGGCGGGCTCAAGTGGACGTGCAATATTCCCCCAGCAAGCGGGGCCGTGGCGACGTGATCGTAGTGTACGACCCTCTGACAGGACACTACCTCTGGGAGCTAACCCGGCTGAGGTCAGACGCAGATCCGTACTCCTACCTGTCCGAATTGGAATCCGGGAGGTGGGCTGTCTACTCGGGGCAAGACGAGATGGACGGGTTTTTCTTGCCGGGAGAACTCGACATCCAGCGGGGCACGAGCCGCGCTGCAAGCCTGGACGCCGCTTCTGCTGAAGTTATCGCCACCATCGGACGGCGGGTCTCCGCGGGAAACGACCGTCTCTCCGACGAAGCAGCCGAAGTCCCGCTATACCGTGCCATTGGCAAACCGTTCGCTTGCTCCGATCCTGGTGAGCAGGGTTTCTCGCCAAACTGCAGTTTCCACGCCGAGAAAATCAGTTCGATTACGCGAGAAGGCGACAAATGGCGACTGGTTATTGAGAACCGGTGGGCGCAGGAGGTGATTCTCGATTCCAAGTTTGCACTCGTGAGTACCCAGCGGATAGAAACTCCCGCGCAGTGACTCGGAAGCGGTGGCGTTTGGCCGCAACCACTGTTTCACTGCGGCCATCCCCTTCACTTCGGACACTGCCTTGACGGCGAGCAAGACACAATTCTTCAATCCCGAGACCGTCACGTGGGATGTTTCGCAGAACGGCGCGGTCTGCGGCTCGGGCTGCGCGAGCGCGGGAACTTCGACAAATCCGATTTACGTGACTCTAGCGCCGAACGTCATGCCTGCCGGAGCCCAACCACTGATGCTCACCTATGTTTCGCTTGCGGTCGTAAGCGGGGGCGCCACAAGCGCAACGGCCGCGATTAGCACAACGTGGCAGCAATTCTCAACCGGGAGCGGCCCGGCCAACGTCAAAACCTGGGACGGCCGATCGATGTTCTACTATGCGCCTCGCGTGGGATTTGAGAGCTGCGCGACGAGTTCCGAGCCCCTGGTAGAGGGGAACGGCGTCATCACTGGCAATACCGTATCGGGCCAGTGTGGAGCTTTTGAGTGGCTGTTGGAGAGCGTGCTTGCGGCAAACGGGATATACTCCAATTACATTGACGTCGCGGCGACGGACGGCTCGTTAATGGTGACTGACACTTGGACGCTTAGCGGCACCCCTACTTTTCCCTCGCAGGCGCCGTGGGAATACAAATTGCTTCTGAACGTCGGTGACTATATGGTTCCGCTGCCCTCCGCCTTTGGAGACCTGGGGTACGCGACCGGGATTGCCGGTCAAGGGAACGCTCAGCCGTCGGAGAAGGTGTTCAATAGTCATTACATCGTCCAGATACCTTCCGCTTCAGGCAACCAGTACTACGATCCCTCGTATGGCGTGACCTACCCGTCGGCAGCGGGCTTCGAGTTGCAATCTGTCCAAGGTTACGCAAAAAGTATCGGAGATCCCGCGGGCCAATACCACTTTCGCAAGGCAATCTCCCCTCCTCTTGCTCCCAATATCACGTTCACGGTGAACACCTCTTTTTCGATGTAATTCTAGGAGCCCAAATGATGCGACGAATATTAATAACGGCGGGCCTGTTCTGCAATTCTCTTTGCGCAGGGCGTTTCGTATCCGAGGTGGCATTCACCGGGTCGACTCACTCTATCCACGGGTTCTCGTCCAAAGGCGACGTCACGCTCGCCGTGAGAAGCTTTCAAGTCGATGTCCAATACCCCGACGGAGAGCGCGAGCGCGGCGACGTCTTTGTGATTTATGATCCAGAAAGCGGACACTACGCCTACTTGTTCGCGGAGGTGCGTGCCGCGGTTCCCGGCTCATTTCTGACCCAGCTTGAATCGGGGAATTTCGGCATATACGCGGGCGAAGACAAGTTGGTAGAGTTTGTTGTCCAGAGCGACCTTGATATTCAGGAAGGGGCAGCGCGCGCCGCGAACTTGGACGGCGCCTGCGCAGCGGCGGTCGAAGAGATGGAGAGTCGCGTCTTGAAAAAGACGGACAGGCTCCACAACGACGTTATCGTGACTCCGCTGTATCAGGCCGTGGGCGGTGAGTTCGCGTGCCCGCAACATGGCGAAGGAGACTACTCGCCCATGTGTAGTTTCCACGCCAAAAAAATCAGCTCGATAACTCGTCAAGGCGAGAACTGGAGACTAGTCATCGAGAACCGCTGGGATCAGGAGCTGGTTCTTGACTCGAAGTTCGCGCTGGTGAGTACCAGGCGGATAGCGACTCCCGCGCAGTGACCGCATGGACGGTGGGCTGATTCGCCGCGCCGCCGCTCGACCGCTATCCCGACGCTCTGCGGCAGGTCGGCTTTCAAGCCAACCGACATGTTCTCGAAGTCGAACGCTCAGCCATGACGGTGCCGTGGGAGAAGAAGCTATGCTGGAGTTGAATCGGCTAGTGGAGGTAAGTGGGCAACAGGCGGGCAGCGCGACCTCAGGCACGGACTCGCTGACGGTGACTACTACGCATGGCAATGCATCTTCGACCGTCACGGTGGTGAAGATCGCCGTCACCAAGGTTCAGTTCACCGGAAGCGCCGTCACCGCCTACTCTCGCGATTGCAGCGGAAACTCAACCGCTATCACAACACCTACCTGGCCAGCCCCGACCACTATGGCTTGCCCAATCTCCGCGAACTCAGGAGACGCTGCGGTTTACGCAGCCGGGGCCGTCATTTCCGGAAC
>PLFE01000190.1 GCA_003136675.1 Bryobacterales bacterium | reverse complement strand
ACATCATACCGGCACAATGAACCGGCGCGGTGGTGTTCCCGCGGCGGGCGCCCAGCATCGCGGAGCCGTGGCCTTGTATTCGTCCGGATCGCCGATCAACCGCTCGCCGTCCGCCTTCCGGGCGGCAGGCGCGCGAAGATCCGCGCCCGGAGTCGCGGCGCGGAATGCGGCCGTAGCCGGATCGGTTGGTTCTTCAGCCGCCTGCGCTTCAGCCGCAATTCGCGGTTGTTCGGTTACACCGGGTGCTCCGGCGCTGCGCCGAGCCGTAGCCCTGGCGCACTAAGTTGTCGATGGCCGCCGCTTCCGAATTCGACACGTCCGCCCACGGCTTGCCCTCAAGCCGCTGCGCGAGCTGCGGGCGCGTGTCGGGCACGCCTTCCTCGGGGATCGCCGGCGCGCCCTGCGCGGCGACGCTTCTGGCGCGTGGCCTCGCGTTTGTCCGCTTCGTCGAACAGCGCCTTGTATTGGTCTTGCGGTGTCGGCTGCGCCTCCGTGCCGGCGGTCGCGGCTTCGGGTTGTGCGGCCTCTGGGGTTTGCGCCTTCGCTTCGTCCTCGCGACGCCTGAGCACTACGTGGCTTCCTCGTTGGCGGTTCACGACAAATCCTACCTTTAAGAGCAGCTTAATCCTTCCTGGCCGGAAACATCTGTCGGCAGCTTCACTGGGGACTGCTAGTGGTGAGGTCGAAGTATTCCAAGCCAACTTCCGTCGGGACGGGGTCGCCAGCGGCGATACAGTCTTCGATGTAAAGATCCGCCGCCTCTCGGATGTTCCCGGTGACCTCATCACGGGTGTCACCCTGGGAAACACATCCCGGCAACGCTGGCACGGTGGCTACGTACCCACCGTCCGCCTCGCGTTCGATGACAACTGTGTAGCGCATGGGGGTGACTTCGGTCTTATAAAAGCAGCCGACTAACCGGCCGTCTCCAACCGCAGCAGCAGATTCCGCGCCGCTTCCATCTCCGCATTCTTCTTCGATTTTCCCCGCCCGCTGGCGCTCAGATCCAGGCCCACGCGAACCTCCGCCACAAATTCCTGCGGATATCCCGCGTGCTCCGCCCGCACCGAGTACTCCGGTTTTGGCAGATTTCTCTGGCGCGCCAGAATCTCCAGGCTCGACTTGATGTTGTTCATGCCGGCGGTGGAGAGCGCGCGCATATCTTCGCCCGCCACCACATGCGTCAAAACAATCCGGCGCGCCGGTTCAATGCCCCCATCGAGATAGACGGCGGCCAGCAGGGCCTCGGTCGCATTCGCCAGCACGGAATCCTTCTCGCGGCCGCCGCAGCGGTCCTCCGCCTTGCCCATCACCATATGCTCGCCGATACGAAGGTTGCGCGCCACCTCCGCAAGGTGCGTACGATTGATCAGGCGGGTCTTCAGGTTGTGCAGACGCCCCTCGTCAAAATCGGGGCACATGCGGATCACATACTCGCTCACAATCAGCCCGAGCACGGCATCGCCCAGAAACTCCAGCTGCTCGTTGTCCGCCTGAGGTACCCGTTCCTGGCCGGATTCACCACGGTGCGAGGCGTGCGTCAGGGCGCGAATCAGCAGATCGCGGTTCCGGAACTGAAACCCGATCGCCGCCTCAAGTTCAACGGGCGCGGGATGTATTGTGTCGGCCAAAATTACGGCTTCGGAGTTTCGGCGGGCGCTGGCGCGGCGGCAGGGGCGGATGCCGCAGCGGCCTTCTTCTTGGCTTGAATGGCCCGAACGCGCTCCGCCTGGGCCACCGACTTCACTTGCGGCAACGCCCCGGGAAGCGCGGCCACCTTCTCCGCGGTCGCAATGGCATCGTCGTACTTGCCGGCCTGGTTGTATGCCACAGCCAGACGAACATAGTCAGCCGGGTCCGGCGTGGCCGCTACCTCAACCGACGCCTTGAACTCGGTCACCGCGACATCCGATTTCTTGCGAGTCAGCGCCACCATCCCCAGAATTTCATGGGCGCTCGATTCGATGTCTTTCTTCGCGTCGTTCCATTGTTCGTCGGTCATTCGCTGATTCGGCTTCGGGGCGGCCGGAACAATCGCCAGCACCTTCGTCGCGTAGCCGTCCGCTTTCCCCAGCTTCTCGTCCTTATCGAAGTCCGTGTCCTTGGTGGTTTTGGCGTATTCATTGCCAAGGATCAGCATGGCCTGGTAATTCTGCGGGTCTGCGCCGAGGGCGAGATCTCCATATACGATGGTCTTCGGGTAGTCGTTCTTCCTCTGGTAATCGGCCGCAATCATTTGCAGCAACGACGATTTGTACTCCGTGTCGGCGTACTTTTCGAGCACCGCCGTCGCCGCCGCAATCTGCTCATCCACATTGGTGGATTGGAAAACTTCGTTCAGGGCTTTGGCTTCTTCCTGAGACTTGGGCTTGGGGGCGGCCTTTTGCGCCAGTGCGGTGGGCGCCAGCGTTCCCGCCGCCAGAACCAATCCAATGGCTGTGGCCAAAAGCGACGCCGGCAAATGAAAGTTGCTCATCAGTTGTCCTCGGTTTTCGAAAGTCATGTTATTTTACAACCGGCGCGGGCTTTTCCAGTCCCGTGCGCGCGGATTTCACTGCCGCGGGCGGCGCGCCTTCCACCGCCAATGCCTGTTGATACCACTTCACCGCTTCGTCGTGCAATTCCGCCGCGTCGGAAAGTGCTCCCAAATAGTAGTAGCTCCACGCGCGCCGGTCCGCGTCCGGGCTGGATTCGAGCGTCTTGTGAAAAAGCAGGTCGGCCTTTTCCGGATCTTTCCGCATGAGCGCAACGTGGGCCATGCCAAAATACGCCTTCGAGTGGTCCTCGGGAGACCCCGGCTGCACCAGCGCTTCCTGATATAAACGCAGCGCATTCTCCAGGTCCTGCTTTTTATAATATGCGTCGCCCTCCGTCACCCGTTGAGCGGACTGGCTCAAGACAGGTTCCGCGGGAGCATTCACTTTCGGCTTGACGGCCCCCGGCGGCTCCTGGGCAAATTTGACACCATCCAATCGCTTGATCTCGCGGCGCACGCTGAGCGCCTGAACCATCACCGGAAAGAAGAGCTTCATGCTGTCGGGCTGCTTTTCAAAGATGCGCAATTGCTCTTCAAAGAACGGCGTGAGGATGTAACCCTCGCCAACCGCCGCGTCCACCAGGCCGGGGTTCGACAGCATGCGGCTCTCAATGGCTTTGATCAGGCATTCCGACGCCAGCAAATCGAATTGTGACCGGTAGGGTTCCCGCAGCAACGGCGCGCCTTCCGCGATGTCGAGCAGCGATTCCTTTTCCTTCAACTGCATCCCGTACTTGATCGCCAACGGATCGAGCACGTAACGGAAATATGCATGGCGGATATCGAACAAGTGCAGATCGGAGGAGTGGGTTAGAACGACGAAAAAATCGTCACCGTAACTGCGCGTCTGCACCTGGTTGGGCGCTCCCAGGAAATCGATGAGCACCGAAAAACGCCGTCCCAGGAAACCGTAGGTGGGGTTCCGCAAGTACGCGTTCGCCTCCAGCACGGTCCGCGCAACGGGCTCCTGATAGCGCGCCAGCGTTTCTTCGACAAGCGGCTGGGCTTTCCGCCAGAGATCCTCGATGTGAGCCTGCTCATAGAACCGGGGCAGAAGGGCGCGGAAGTTGTCCATGTCTTTCACATCGGGCGGAATGTCCAATTCCCGTTTGGTCCACGCAAAGTCCGGCGGGTCGCCCACGGAGATGGCCAGCGAAATAAACCGCGAAAGATCGGCCGTCTTATCGCGGGCGGGGTTGTCGAAGTACCAGGCCTTCAGTTCGCGGAGCACCGGCGGATTGGCCGCCAGAACAGCGTCGCGCACCTTCTGGCGGATCTCCGGCGACGAACTCAGCCCGGCGTCATAACCAGCGGCATTGGCTGCCGCGAGGACGGTGAACAGAGCTTCGGTCGAATCGAGCTTCGACTGGTCCTCGGCCCGAACAAGACCGGGAAGCAGAATACAGGGAAGCAATAGTAGGAGTGGTAGGCGAGAAGTCAAAGGCAGCCTGATGTTTTCTCAGTTTATTACAGTCCACAATGTCCATATGGAACGAAGCACGGCACGATGGCTCGTGATCCTGCTCAGCGTCACCGCCGCGTTTTGCGCCCTGGCGCAGCGGATCGAGTTTGAAGGCCACGACGATGGTCCCCGGCCCGATTTTCCGTCCACCGGCGAGTTCCACTTCGTTCGCCTGGAATACAACGATCTGCCCCAATTTCACAGGCGCTGGGGTTACGCCTCGCGTTCCGGCCAAGGCAACGGCTGGTGGATTGTCGATTGGCCTGACGCCGAGGATCACTTTACTTCCGGCGTACAAAGACTCACCCGAATCGCCGCCGGGGAGCCCCGGCACATGCGCCTGCTCGACGATCACATCTTCGACCATCCGTGGATCTACGCAACCCAAACCGGCTGGTGGGACCTGAGCGATGCCGAGACTGCCCGCCTGCGCGAGTATCTACTGCGCGGCGGCTTCCTGGTGGCCGACGATTTCTGGGGGCCCGACCAATGGGAGATGTTCCGCGAAACCATGAACAGGGTTCTACCGGGCCACCCCATCCTCGAACTCGAAACGGCCGACCCCGTGATGCACGTCGTCTACGACATCGCGGAGAAAGATCTTACGTTCATTCCCGGCACTCGGCACCTGCGCCTTGCAGCCGACGGCTCGGTGGTGGTTCATCAACCGGAAGGCACCGCGCCGGCATGGCGCTCGATCCGCGACGATCGCGGCCGGATGGTGGTAGCCGTCAATTTCAACACCGATGTGGGCGATGCCTGGGAGTATGCCGATTCGCCGCAGTATCCCGAGCATATGACCGAACTGGCCTACCGCTATGGAATCAACTACGTCGTCTACTCAATGACGCATTGAACAACCCGTTGAACGAGTTATCGTACCCGCCAACCACCCACGTCATCGGGAACGATCCCGCGGGAGATGAAGTCGTCAAATCGGCTCAATGCCTTGCGAAGGTCTTCCAGCGCGGCACGGTAGTCCGTGCCCGCCTGGCGGAGGCGCAGAGGTCCATCGGGAGCGGGTATTCCGCTTGGGATATCGTCTGTGATTTGCCGCAAGCGCATACCCGCGTCTTTCTGGCGCTGGCCGGCAGTCTTGATTTCGGTAGAAAGAATTAGTTCTATTTCCTGGCGCGAACGCATGGTTTCAAACCCGGATGGGACGAGGCCCCTACATCTCCCTATACTTTACCTGAGATGCACGGCATAAATTGCGAATTCGTCGGAGACCCCATTCGTCGGAGACCCCATAAGAAACCCTGGGAATCTCCGCAAATAGCGAGCATTCAAAGTTCCGCTATGATAGCAATCGCTGATGAGTCGAATCCTGATGGTCTCTTCCGAGGCGGCGCCCTACGCGAAAACAGGCGGATTGGCCGATGTTGTCGGCGCGCTTCCCTATGCGCTCCAGCAACTGGGTCACGAAGTTGCGGTTCTTATCCCACGCTATCGTTCGACCTTCCGATACGCCACGCGCCGCGTCACCGGCCCGTTTCAAGTCCAGCTTGGTCCCTACCCCTGGTATCCGTCCGTCTTCACAACCGAGCAGCCCAGCCCTTTCTACTTCCTCGATCTGCCGGATTTCTACGATCGCGACGGCATCTACAACGACCGGAGCGGCGAATTTGGCGACAATGACCTGCGCTTCGGCATGCTCTCCCTCGCCACGTTTCACTTTGCCCGTTATCACTTTCGCCCGGACATTCTGCATTGCCATGACTGGCAGGGCGGCCTGGTGCCGGCCTACTTCAAGCTCTGGTTCGCCGGCGATCCCGCTTTCCTTGGCGCCAAAACCGTCGAGACCATCCACAACCTGGGTTATCAGGGCCTGTTTCCGCGCTCTTCCATCATCCGGGTCGGCCTTCCCGAGTGGCTCTACCGGCAGGATCTGCTGGAATTCCACGGCGGAATCAGTCTTCTGAAAAGCGGCCTGGTGTACGCCGATGCCATTACAACTGTGAGCCCGCATTATGCCGAGGAGACCCAGACGCCGGAGTTCGGCTACGGACTCGACGGCCTGCTTCGCGCCAGAAAGGCCCAACTCACGGGGATTCTGAACGGCGTCGATTATTCCCAATGGAATCCCGCAACCGATCCCCATATTCCGTCGAACTATTCGGTGGAGGATCTCTCCGGCAAAGCCGTCTGTAAGCGCGAATTGCTGAATGAATTCGGCCTGAGCCATGCTCCCCAGGATCGCCCGGTGATCGGCATTGTGAGCCGGTTGACCGGCCAAAAGGGCGCGGATCTCATCCTTGAGGTCGCCCCGTATCTGTTTCGGGAGGATGTCTACATGGTGGTGCTCGGCTCCGGCGAACCCTACTTTGAAGGCATGTTCCGGCACATTCGGGACACCAATCCCGGCCGCGTGGGCCTGCGCCTCGGATACGACGATGCTCTGGCCCACCGCGTTGAGGCCGGTTCCGACATCTTTTTGATGCCCAGCCGCTATGAACCGTGTGGGCTGAATCAAATCTACAGCCTGAAATACGGTACCGTCCCGGTGGTCCGGGCCACCGGGGGTCTGGATGATACTATTGACGGAGAGACAGGCTTCAAATTCTGGGAATATTCGGGCTACGCGCTGCTTCTCGCTCTTGAAGACTGCCTCCGGGCTTGGAAAGATACGGACCGCTGGACGAAGATGATGCGGACCGGCATGACACGGGATTTCTCCTGGATGACAAGCGCCCTGCAATACGATTCGCTGTTCCGGACTCTGTTGCATCCCTGAGCCGGGCTCGCGCTTCTAATCCTATTGGAGTGAGGTTCTAATGGCGGGTAACGAGACACTAACCTTTAACGATAAAGCTTTTGACAGTGATGTGCTCCAGGCGGAGGTCCCCGTATTGGTGGATTTTTGGGCTGAATGGTGCGGCCCTTGCAGGCAGATGACGCCTACGATCGACGCGCTGGCGTCCGAGTACAACGGTAAAGTCAAAATCGGGAAGCTCAATGTGGATGACAACGGGCAGACCGCGATGCGCTACAACGTTCGCAGCATCCCCACACTGTTGCTGTTCAAGAATGGCCAGGTCGTGGAGCAGCGCGTCGGCGCGATGGGCAAAGGCGACGTGCAGAAGATGATTGACGCGCACGTAGTGGTGGCGTAATTCCTACTTCACGGGGTCGAATGTGACCACGCTCGATGAACCGAACTTCTGATAATTGTTATACCGGACGGTTAACTTAATCCGTTGCGGTCCAGTATGAAAAGGTAGGGTATCGTCGGCATAGGTCATTGCGGGAAACCAGAAATTGCCGTTGACCAGCTTGCGGATGGTTGTGAATCGCGGAAACAGATTCTCCTGATGCAGGCTCAGAATCCGGGGGACGGCGCGTCCTTCCGTACGCACAATGGACAAGTCTTTCTTCGACGCCCAGATCAATCCTTCAAAGAAGCGCTGCGTGGAAAGGATCTGGCGCGGCCGCACTTCCACCACCCAGCAATCCTGTCCGTCCATTTGTTCGTCGCCGCGAAACTTGATTTCGTAGTTTCGTAGATACTCTTCGCGCAGCACAAACGGCTGAATGTCGCGCAAGTCGCGGAAGTCTTCCTCGGTGAGGCGCAAGTTCTTCAAGCGGTCGAGGGGAACCGAAACCATCCTCTCGCTGCGTTCCTGCTGCGGCGAGAAGACGATATCGCGGGTTTCGCTGTAGCGTCCCACTTCCATTCCGCGATCGTTCAATTCCTGGAGCGTCACGGTCTGCCGGTACGCGTAGTTCCTGCGTTCCTCTACAGTCTCGTCCTCATGGTGTGCAATGCGCTTCATCAGATCGGGTGGAGGGGCATCTGCGCCGCGAACCGTCATAATGAGACTGGCCAGAATGATCAGCGCGCCTATCGAGACCAAAACCACTGCCCCACTGCGAAGCTTTGCCATCACGGTGATCGCCTGCTGGATCGTTCTGGGCGCGGCCGCGTGGCCTCTCGCCCGGTCGAGGCAAGTGCCGGTCGAGATCGCGGTGCCTGTCGCTCTCGCGTTTCTCACGGAGATTTCATTCTATCTGCTACCTGGCTTTGAGCGGCTCCGCGAGTGGATCGCCGCGCATGTTTCCCCGGTCCGGATCGCCGCGGCCATCGCCGTCACCGCGCCTCTGCCTTATCTGATCTTTGCCATCCCAACCGGGCATTTCGCGCTTTTCCCCTTCCTCATCCTGGCGGTGTTAACCATCGCCGTCGCCTTCTGGTACGTGCCCGCAATTCAAAATCGAGAACTTTCCATCCTGCGGGACACCGCGTTTCTGTTGATCCTCGCCGCTGCGATTTTGTCGGGAATATTCAAGTGGATCTATCCCGCGCCCATTGCAAAACTTCCCATGGAAACGCTGGGCCACCTGACTCTGGTGAGGTGTTCGGTGATGTCCATCCTGCTGATTCGCGGAACCGATAACATGGCTTTCGGGTTCATTCCCACCCTCCGCGAAATCCGGATCGGATCGATGTGGGCTGCCGTATGCACGGCTGTCGCGTTCCCCATCGGGCTCGCGCTCGGCGAGGTACATTTCACCAGGCATTCCTGGCACCCGTTGCAGATGGTGTTCCAGTTACTTGGCATCTTCTGGTTTGTGGCCCTTTCGGAAGAGTTCTTTTTTCGGGCGCTCCTGCAGCAATGGCTTACATCGTGGACTGGAAACGCCGCCTTGGCACTCGTTGCGGCTTCCTGCCTGTATGGAGCCTGTCATCTCAAATTTCCCAACTGGCAATTCGCAATTCTCGCCGCAATTCTGGGTTTGTTCTGTGGGATAGCGTTTCTGCAAACGCGTAGTATGCGGGCCAGTATGATTACGCACACGCTGGTGGCCGGCGTTTTTCGGCTGTTGTTAAGCTGAACCAGATAGTTGTAACGGAGAAATTGGAACGGCCGTCGAGTTAACTTTGCATGTCTAATATGAGATTCAAGCAGTCTTTTGCCGCAGCGTTGTTATTGCTGCTCGCGAGCTTTTCGCTGTTCGCCGCGACCCCTGCCGCAAACGCTTACAGGGGCACATACGCTCTCATCCTTCAGGACGCTCCGGCTGGAAAAATCATCAAGAACGGGGTGCGGCGGGGATCTCCGCAAGTTGAAGCGCTGCGCGATACAATCCACCAAAAGCAACAGGTGGTGATTTCGCAGGCGGAAGCCGCGGGTTTCCACGTAACAGGCGGCGTGAACACCCTCTTGAACGCCATTTTCGTTCGCGCTACCCCGAAGGACCTTGCCAAACTCCGCGCACTTCCCGGCGTGCTTTACGTTGCGCCGATGCGAAAGGCCAAGCCGCTGCTGAACACCGCGGTGGAGTTGGTGAACGCGCCCGCGGCCTGGAACCTGCTCGGCGGAACGACCTCCGCGGGAGCCGGCCAGAAAATCGCCATCATCGATACCGGCATCGACCAGACCCATCCGGCGTTTCAAGGGTCGTCTCTTACCGTTCCCTCGGGCTTCCCCAAATGCGACACATTGGCCAACTGCGCTTACACCAACAATAAAGTGATTGTGGCGCGGTCCTATGTGTCTTACGATTCAGGCAACGACCCTGCGACGGATTTTCCCGACGACCAGACGCCGCGAGACCGCGTAGGTCATGGCACCGGCGTGGCAATGGCCGCCGGTGGAAACACGAATACGGGCCCCCTCGCCACCATCACCGGCCTGGCGCCGCAGGCGTATCTCGG
Source organism: Bryobacterales bacterium (assembly GCA_003136675.1). Classification (GTDB taxonomy): domain Bacteria; phylum Acidobacteriota; class Terriglobia; order Bryobacterales; family Bryobacteraceae; genus Bog-113. Next base: position 34,634 of record PLFE01000190.1, on the reverse strand, counting down.
CAATTACAAGATCTACGGCAGCCCCGGCATTAACGACGGATCGTCGGAGCAGGCCATCATCCAGGCGTTCGAGGACGCGTTCACGGACGGAATGGATGTCGCGAATTTGTCTTCGGGCTTCCTGCCGGTTTCCGGACCGTTCGATACGGCCGAGTGTGGCAACCCCGCCAACGAGCCGTGCGACCCGGTGGTTTCGGTCGTCGAAAACGCGATTAACGGCGGAATGGTCGTCGTGATCGCGACCGGCAATGATGGCGCGGACGGAATGGCATATGCCGACGAAGGGTTTCCGACGCTGAACACCATCGCTTCCCCCGCCTATACACCGGATGCGATCGCCGTCGCCGCCACGGGAAACTCGCGCACGTTCGTCCAAACCGTCAACATCACCGGCCCCAGCGTTCCGGCATCCCTCCTCTCGATCTCCGCACTCCCCTCCACCGCAACACCTCTCGGCATCGCCGGACCCGCAAATCTGATCGACGCATCCACCGTGGGCGATGGTTTTGGCTGCTCCTATTACCCGGCCAGCTCCATGACTGGCGATATCGCCTTGATTCAGCGTGGACCGGATCCCGAAAGCGGCGGAACACCCTGCGCCTTTCTCACCAAAGTCCTGAATGCGCAAGCAGCAGGCGCAATCGGAGTCCTTCTCTATGACTACGATCCCGACAATGAAGACCAGCTCTCTTCCGCCATTTCGGACATCGGCGCCGGCATTCCGGCTTACTTCATCGACAACACGGACGGCATCGATCTCAAGGCCTACGTCGACTCCACTCCAGGTGCTCAAGCCGCATTCGTTGCGACGGCGGAACCCGCCTCCGACAGCGATCAGGTAACTTACTTTTCTTCTCACGGTCCGGTGACTGGAACCAACGCTTTAAAGCCCGACGTTGCCGCGCCGGGTGAAAATATCTATACCGCCGCTCAGAATCTGGACCCCAACGGGGAGCTATACGATCCGAGCCGCTATACACTCGTCGCCGGAACCAGCTTCGCAAGTCCCATCGTCGCCGGCATTGCGGCCCTGGTGCGCGAGCTCAACCCGGGCTTTACGGCAATGCAAGTGAAGTCGGCCATCGTCAATACAGCCACCAGTAATACCACCGATCCGGACTTCACGACTGGCCCGTCTCCCGTCACTTCCGTCGGCGGTGGCCTGGTCAACGCCGGGAATGCGGTCACTTCGAGCATCACCGTGGAACCCGCCACGGTGTCCTTTGGCGCGCTTTCGCAGGGCACGGCGCTCGACCCCATCGCACAATCCCTGGTAATTACCAACCATGGGTCGTCCAGCGTGACGCTCTCGCTGGCCGTCAACAAACTCACTCCCGATACTTCCACCCAGTTGACTCTGAGCAGCCCTTCTTTAACCCTCGCCTCAGGCGCGGCGCAGACGGTGAATCTGACGCTTTCAGGCACCGGTCCTGCTCCGAATCTCTATCAAGGCGGTGTCACCGTCACCGGCGGATCTGTCGCGCTGAACGTTCCCTATCTGTATCTGGTGAGCGACGGGGCAGCCAACGATCTGTTCCCCATCTACGGAGACGGCGACGTCGGCTACCCGAACCAGCCCAGCTACGATGGCGGCGGTTTGTTCAAAGTAGTGGATCAGTTCGGCGTCGGCGTGCCGAACTTACCCGTCACCTGGAATGTAGAAACCGGCGGATCCATCAGCGCCGCTTCCACGGCCACGGATAGTGAAGGCTTTGGGTATGCGAACTTCACTCTTGGTCCCAATGCAAACACGACCTATAACTTCGATGCGAATGTCGCTGGTACCACGCAAACCTTCAGCGTTTACGCAGCGGCCCAGCCCGTGATCGGCACCGGCGGCGTTGTCAGCGCGGCCAGTTTCCAACTCGGTCAGGGGATTTCCCCCGGTTCGCTGGTCGCCGTTTTCGGAACAGCATTATCCGGCGATTCCGTTTCCGCCGCATATGTACCGCTCCCCATTTCCATCAACTCGCCGGACAGCACGCTGTTCTCAACTTCTTTGGGGATCGATGGCACGGGTGTGAGCGTGCCTGCGCCGCTTCTTTATGTCAGTCCGCTCCAGGTGAATATTCAGGCGCCGTGGGAACTGGCGGGCCAGTCATCTGTCCAGATGAAGGTGAATATCGAGCCGCTTAACGGAACTCTGATCACTGTTCCGGTTTCCACTTACTCGCCGTCTTGCTTCACAGCCAATAATATCGTGATCGGCCAAACGTACCCTGGTTTCGGCCTCATCACTTCCAGCAATCCCGCCGTACCGGGACAAACCATCATCCTCTATTGCACCGGCCTTGGACCGGTGAATAATCAACCGGCATCCGGCGCGGCGGCGACGGACGCAACTTCCACGACGAAGACGACGCCTTCGGTGACCATTGGCGGGCAAACAGCCACCGTCACCTTCAGCGGCCTTGCGCCGGGCCTGGTCGGAGTCAATCAGCTCAACGTGCAAGTTCCGGCGGCAGCGTCAGGATCTCAGCCGCTGGTACTATCAATCGGCGGAGTCGCCGCGCCGACCGTACAGATTCCCGTACAATAGGACCTCATGCGAGCGCTGCCGTGGATTCTCCTGCTCTTTTGTGCGTGGACGGGCGCGGCGCAGGTCGACGAACAACCGCCGGTGATCCGTCGCGTTCCAAATAACCCTTTCCCCGGTCAGACGGGCCCGAACAAATCGAGCGACGGCAAGGCGAACAAGAAGGAACCGGACACCATGGCCGGCTCCGGAATCGTCCGCGTCATGGATGCCAAAAAGGTGGAGGTGGCCATTGACGATGGCCGCATCTTCCACGCCGCGATCGATAGCAAGACTGCCTTCATCGGTCCCGAAGGAAAGATCGATCCCGCCGCGGTGACACCGGGGACGCGCGTACGCATCTCCGTAAAGATGAACGACGAAGGGGATCTGACGGCGACGTCGCTGGTGGTCGAGAAGCCCACCGTTGCCGCCCTCGATTCTTCAAACCAAAAGGACGGCGCGCAGCCCGACGTGGCGCCAAAGCCGGAGGACGACACCGCTACCAGAAAGACGGAGGACGCCGATCCCGACCGGCCCGTCCTGAAGCGCGGCATGCCGCAAAAAGTGGCCCGCAAAGACGACGCCGACGACTCCGATAGCAAGGAAGAGACTGTTGCCGCGCTTTCAAAGCCCGCAGCCGCTGAACCCGCGGCCGATCGCGCAGCCGGTAAAGACGATTCCCTTCTCGGTGATCTCGCCGCCGACAATCAGCCGGAGTTGCTCAGGAAAGCGCACCAGGTGAACATGGAGTTCATCACCCATCTTCCGAACTTCGTTTGCCAGCAATTCACCACGCGCTACGAACGCGAGAACCGGATCGCGGGCTGGCAGGCGAAGGACATCGTGAGCGCCACGGTAGTTTACGAGAGCCGCAAAGAACACTACGAGAATATAAAGATCAACAACCGTCCCGCCAGCCAGGACATGATGGCCATGAAGGGCACCCGATCCACAGGAGAGTTTGGATCGTTCCTGGAGGGTCTGTTCGCGCGGGACGTCAACGCGGAATTCCGTTACCTGCACGCCGAATCTTTCCGCCAGGTCCACACCAAGGTGTTTTCGTACACGGTGAAACGCGAGAATACAGATTGGACCATCAGCGAGGGCGGCCAGTCCATCGAGCCGGCCTACAGCGGCCGCGTATGGATTGATAGCGAGACCGGTCGCGTGATGCGCATCGAACGGCAGGCCGACAATATCCCCGAAGCGTTTCCCCTCAGCATGGTGGAACAAACCCTCGATTACGACGCGGTAATGCTGGGTGGCCGCAAAGTCCTGTTGCCCGTGGAATCCTCAAACCTGATGTGTATTCGGAGCTCGCGGTTTTGCTCCAAGAACGTGATTCAGTTCCGGGATTACAAGGAATTTCGCGGAGATGCGTCAATCACGTTCGATAAGTGAAGCCCGTGCGGTGTGCACGAGCCATCCGACAAATGAGCGAACCCCCGGTTGAAGGACTATGCGCTTAGCGTGACAAGAGCCTTGATCCCAATTGCGTCCAGAATTTCCTGAAGGCGGGATATCGCCACGGTTTGATATTCCGTTTCCTCGTATCGGCTGACTACCTGTTTACTTACACCAAGTCTCCGTGCGAGCTCAGTTTGAGAGACTCCCCTCGCAATCCGCATCTTCGCGACAAAGGGCGCGATCTGATCCAGGCGTTCTACATTTGGAAGAGTTAGCTCCCCGGACTTGAGCTCGTCGTATTCGTGGAGTTCGTCTTCCAGTTGCCGGATCATACCTTCGTAACTACCGCGAAGCGCTCCGGCACGCTTTCCGGCCGTCTCCCGCTCCGCTTTCGCAAGAGCTTGACGAAAGCCTTCTATCTGAGCCGCCGTACGTTCTCTCTGAGCATCGCTCTTGATCATGATTCCGACCTGACCACCTGAATTACGCCCCTCGCCAAACCTTCTCGATCCTGCCGGAAAAATTCCGGAAACCCGACTGTCGGTCATGCCCGCATCGAGGGATGGATGAAGAATTCCACGCCGTGATCCGCCCACGGAATTACACGATCTCCACGATATCAGGGATAAGCCATAATGTCAACATTGGCGCTGACATTGCGCGATCCCTTCTTCTGTACATACAGAGGCTAACGGCCGTAGCCTATCCGACAAAAGCATCGAAGACCCCTGTCTCGATCGTGTCTCCGTGCTTCATCTGAACGAATATCCGGTAATGCCCCGCGCTGGGGAAACCATACGGAAACTGCACCGTGTCCGGCAGGCCGGCTTCCATTCCGGGCATGTCATGAGGTGACCCGGTCATCATAACCGCCGCCATGGAAACCGATCCATTGGGATGGATGTGGGCAAACACGCTCCCATCGGTCTTCACGAAGGCGGCATGCCCCGTCATTCCCATATAAAGACGCATGTCGCGTGGAGCGTTGCCCTGCGGGTCGAGCAGTTCAAACCGGAATAGCTGCGCGCGTTTGGCAACCAGCGGCCCGGCTGGCATAAATCGCATCCGGTATCCGTCCGGCAGCGTGAACTCCCTGGTAGTTGTGCCTGTCTCTTGAACTGGCGCCGCGGTCGCCATCGCATCATCACCTTCCAACGCGCGGCCTTTCACCTCAGGAATCGTAAGCGTCGCCGTCAGTGTTTCAGGGAATCCGTCCGCGTGAACTACGTCCGCATAAAGCCCGTATTTCCCGGCATCCATCACAGGAAGGTCCAGCGCGAACACGCCAGGACCAGTCATCTCGGGATGCAGATGAAAGATACGGTCCATCTGCGGTTCGCGAATGAGATAGAGATGCATCAGATGGCCATGATCGGGGATAAAATCGTCGATCTTGCGCCAGGGCAGCCAGCCCGGGTCGGTAATGTGAAGAGTCAACTTTGCGCCGGTAAGTGACGGGGTGATCTGCAGCGGTTTGTAAATGCGCTCGGAATAGTCCTGCGCTTCGGAATTCCACCATGAGTTTCCAAACCACACCATGCCAAGCACGAGCAAAAGCACGCCAGCCATCACCAATCGCCCGCGCCAGCGATGTCCCTTGTCGGGAGCCACCCCCGGCTCGAGTTGCGCTTCCCTCACCGCCGCGCCCGTGATCGCCACCAGGCCGAACACCAGGAGCGCGGTCAATCCGAGCAACAGCGCGCCCAGCGCCTCCGGCATGGCGAGCGATCTCCGCGCGAGCGCCGGTATGGGAACGGAAATCGTCCCGACGCCTTGCGTGCCTTGCGCCTGGATACGCACCTGCCACGACCCGGTTTGCATCAACCAGACCGCGCCGTTGAACGTCTGCGGATCGTCTTTCGATGGAACCAACTGATCCGCGATGGGCGCAAGTCGAGACGCGGGGCCGGTCATCGCCAAAGGCGTTGCGGCCACTTGACTCACTCCCGGCGCGCTTACCCGCACTTGTATCTGGGCAATTCCCGGAATCACCGAAGGCGGCTGCACCGTGACGAATAACGAGTAAGGGCCGGCAGGTCCTTCCATAAAAACGTCCGGACTCCCGATGTGAGCCGAAGCCCCGCCGGCCAGAAGAAACAGAACCAGAAGAAATCGCATTCTACCGGCGAACCCTTTTCATCCATTCGCCCCAGGCAATGCCCACTCGCGTGCTAATGGCCGCGAAGCAAATGGCCCACGCGATGTTACACCAAAACGCCAGTCCCGAATCCAGCGGATAGAACACCGAACGGGCCGTATAGGAATTGGGATGCGCAAAGTAACCCATGTAACCTGCGCCGAAGAACGCGTTTCGCGCGGCGGGCGTCATCAGAAACGTCGCAAAGGGCCATTCCACGGCCAGCAAAACACCAACAAAGAGAATCGCGCTGATGGCGGAGAGCAGCCAGCGGTTCATCCGCCGCGTGCGCTGCCAGAGCAGATCCAGCAGGAACGCGGGCACAATCAGAAGAATCGGGAATTGCGGCGGAATAAACTGCGTCACCGCATGATAGACGGGGCCGAGTTTCGGCTGCGCCGGAAACAGCGGAAGGATCAGAATCAATCCAATGATCAACAGCGAGTAAATGGAAGTAATCACCGTGCACGAGAACGGGTAGCGTGACGCGCGCCACACTCCGGCCAGCACAAAGGGGATCAGCGCCGCCATGATCCGGTAAGGCAGCGAGGTGTGCAACAGAATGCGATTCAGATACTCCATGCTGACGAATTGCAACAGGACGATCAGCAGACCACCCACATAGAGAAACATCCATTCCAGTTGACGTCGCTGCGCCCCTTCCGCCCGGTTCATGTAACCCAGAGTCAGAATCAGGCCGCCCATGGCTACGGCGAAAACGCCCGCCAGCAGAACCACGTGCGGCGGACTGACAATCTTCACGTCCAGTCCATAGGCATCGTGCCACCAGTTATCGAAAGGCGCGGAAGTCAGCATGGCGATGCCTCCCCACGCGGCGATAAATGCGCCCAGTGGGCCGCGGAACCCCGCGATGGTTACGCCGGGGTCGTCCGGCCGCCCGAAGAACGTCATATGAAAAATCAGGTAGGCGCAGGACAACGCGGCCAGAACTCCGCAAAGGTAGATGGCCATGTGCGCCGGCGTCCAGAAGGTATCGCGGCCAATGGATGTATGCCAGGAGACATCCCAATGTCCCCCGATGAGCGCGGACGTTACGGCGAGCACCGCGCACCATACATACCAGGGCGCATGGCGCGGGGCATTGCTCGGGGCATGAATCGGCGTTTGCGTCAGAGATGCCATGTACATTTGATGGTAGCGTCATGCGCATTGCAGTGGTATCCGACATTCACGGAAACCGAACCGCATTTCAGGCCGTACTGGCGGACCTGCGGCGTATGGCTCCGGACCTGATTCCGCACGGCGGCGACCTGGCGGACGGAGGCCCCGGTCCCGCGGAGATTGTGGATCAGATTCGCGATCATGGATGGCCCGGCGTGCTGGGCAATGTGGATGAAATGCTCTTCAACCCCGCTGCGCTGATAACGCCTCTCGCCGCCGTCGAGCAAATCGCCGCGGCGACGCGAGAAACGTTGGGAGAAACGCGGCTCGCCTGGCTCGGCGGTCCGCCCATGATTCAGACTCATGATGCATTGGCCCTGATCCATGCCAGTCCGGAAACCTGTTGGCGCTCGCCGGCCTTCGAGGCAAGCGACACCGAATTGGAGAAGGTATACCAACCTCTGGGCAAGCCGGTCGCCGTCTACGCGCACATCCATCGCCCCTTCATTCGCGCGGTCGCGCGGATGACGGTTGTCAACACCGGCAGCGTAAGCCTCTCCTTCGATGGCGACCCCCGCGCCGCGTACCTGCTGCTGGATGGCGTACAGCCGGAGATCCGGCGCGTGGAGTACGACGTGAACAAAGAGATACAAGCCATTCGCGACCGCAAAATGCCCTTCGCGGACTGGCTCGCGAAGATTCTGGAGAGCGCCACCTTCCACATGCCCGCATAAAATTCTTGACATCCTCCCTATTTCAATGTTATTTGAAGTATTGAAGGATTCGCGAATGACTGACCAGGCTTCCAGTGAACAGATCACCCGCTACGCCGATATGTTCGCGGCCATGGGAACCGATTCCCGCCTGCGCATTGTTCAACTGCTTCTTTCAGCGCACCCGGATGGAATGGTCGCGGGCGAGATCCAGGCCGAGTTAGGCATCTCCAGCTCGAATCTCTCGCATCATCTCGACAAGCTGAAGAATGAACAGCTGGTGCAGGTGGCGAGAGAAGGAACCTTCCTTCGTTACACGGCGAATACCGAAGCCCTGCAAGAACTATTGAACTTCCTCTACGCCGAGTGCTGCACGCGCAACAAAGCGATCAAACGTTCCAGCGTGATGCAGGTTTGCAAATAAGGTTTGAAAAAAAGGAGTCATCATGAGCACCGAAAATATTACCGAAGTCGTAAGAGAAAAATACGGGGAAGCGGCCTTGCGCGTCTCGAGCGGAGTGGGCAACGCCTGTTGCGGGTCGGCCCCGTCGGCACTCGGCTCGATTGACCCCATCACCAGCAATCTGTACGGCGCGGATCAGACCTCCGTGCTGCCCGACGCCGCCGTGCAGGCGTCCCTGGGCTGCGGCAATCCGACGGCCCTCGCTAAACTCAATCCCGGAGAAACGGTGCTCGATTTGGGATCGGGCGGCGGCATCGACGTCCTCCTCTCCGCCCGTCGTGTGGGGCCAACGGGAATGGCTTACGGCCTCGATATGACGGACCAGATGCTGACAGTCGCGGAAGACAACAAACGCAAATCCGGCATTCAGAATGTCGCGTTCCTGAAAGGCGAAATCGAAAATATCCCACTTCCGGATCAATCCGTCGACGTCATCATTTCGAACTGCGTGATCAACCTTTCCGCCAATAAGGATCGCGTGCTCAGCGAAGCTTTCCGCGTTCTGAAACCGGGCGGACGTTTCGCAGTCTCGGATGTCGTCACCAGGGGAGAGATGCCGCCACAGATTCGCCAAAGCGTGCTCCTGTGGGTAGGCTGCATCGCGGGCGCGCTCGACGAAACCGAGTTCCGCCAGAAGCTCCGCGCCGTTGGCTTCGAGGATATCGAAATCGAGCCAACCCGTATCTATCGCGTGGAGGACGCGCGCGAGTTTCTTTCGGGCCAGGGTCTGGATGTGGATAAGATCGCGCCGGAAGTGGATGGCAAATTCATGGCCGCCTTTGTGCGCGCGGTGAAGCCGGCCGCGGCCAAATCCTGCTGTGGACCAACCTGCTGTGCCTGATCGCCGGAATCTGGCGCGCCGCCTGGTTGCCGAGGCGCTGGGCACAGCGCTGCTGCTTGCCACCGTCGTAGGCTCGGGAATCATGGGCGAGCGCCTCGCGGGCGGCAATGTCGCCATCGCCTTACTGGCCAATACACTGGCGACGGGCGCCATGCTGGTCGCGCTCATCCTCACCTTCCAGCATGTCTCCGGAGCGCACTTCAACCCCGTGGTCACGTTGGCCGATGCTTTGCAGAATGGCATCCAGTGGAGCGCCGTTCCAGCCTATGTCATGGCCCAGTGCGCCGGAGCTGTATCCGGAGTGGCGATCGCGCACGTGATGTTCCAGGCGCCGCTCTACGCGGCCTCGCGCCACATCCGGTCCGGCTGGTCCCAAATCTTCAGTGAGTTCGTTGCCACCTTCGGGTTGCTTGCCGTGATCTGGGGATGTCATCGCGCGCGCCCGACGGCCGTCCCCTTCGCGGTGGGCGCTTACATCACCGCCGCTTATTGGTTCACCGCATCCACATCGTTCGCCAACCCGGCCGTCACGCTGGCCCGCTCGATGACGGATACGTTTTCCGGCATCCGGCCCGTGGATGTGCCTGGGTTCATCGTCGCTCAGTTGGCGGGAGGCGCCGCCGCCACGGGTCTGTTCGCATGGCTTCTGAAAGGAAACCCGGCCAAATGACAAAGCCCGGCATTCTCATTCTCTGTACCGGTAACTCCGCCCGGTCGCAGATGGCCGAGGGACTGATGCGCCACGCCGTTGGGGAGCGCTGTGAAGTGGCTTCCGCGGGCACCAGGCCCAGTCTTGTGCGGCCGGAAGCCATCGCTGTGATGCGCGAGATTGGGATCGATATCTCGGGCCACCGTTCCAAATCCGTCGATGAGTTCACCGGCCGCGAATTCAACTATGTGATCACGGTTTGCGACAAGGCGAACGCCGCGTGTCCCGTGTTCCCCGGCAAGACAGTCCGGCTGCATTGGCCTTTCGAGGATCCGGCGGGGGTAGAAGGGTCGGAGGAAGAACGGAGGGCGGCCTTTCGAAAGATCCGCGACGACATCCGCGACCGCATCCAGGAATTCTCGTCGGCGCTTGACGCATAGACTGGAAGCTTGCGCCGACGTATGAAATCTCGAGCGATATTTATTCCAGCGTTCTGCTGCCTCTACTTCATACTCATCGGATTTCTCCTGATCCCTTACGCCGGATTCCAACATGACGAAGTTCTGTTTGCACAGCCGATTTTCCAGCGGGGCCTCACCTTCTATTCCTACAAAATCGGCTACCGGCTGATTCCAATGATGGTCAACAGCTACTTGGGCACGCTGAAGACATGGATTTTCTGGCCGATCTTTAAAGTCTGGCACCCGTCGGTGTATTCCCTGCGCGTACCAGCGCTCTTAGCGGGCGCCGCCTCGATTGTGCTCTTCTGGAAAATCATGCGACGCGCGGGCGGGGAGCGCGCAGCGATCGTTGCGACGGTCCTGCTGGCAACCGACTCGATGTATCTCCTCACCAGCGTGTTCGACTGGGGGCCGGTAGTGCTGCAGCATCTGCTGGCTCTCGCGGCCATTCTCCTGGCGATCGAATACCACGAGACCGGCAGCCCCAAGCTGCTTGCGCTCAGTTTCTTCCTTGCCGGCCTTGCGCTTTGGGACAAGGCTCTTTTCTTCTGGGTCGCGGCCGGGCTGGCAGTTGCCGGCGCTGGGCTCTATCCGAACGAAATCTGGCGGAGGTTTTCTTTAGCCAACGCCTCAATCGCGATAGCAGCCTTCTCGGTTGGCGCAGCACCGTTCATTCTCTACAACCTTCATAAACCGAACTCCACCCTGGGTGAAAACGCAACCTTTTCCACCGAAGGGATCGACGATAAGATAGAAGTCGCCAAGCGGACCGTCAATTCCCACGCGCTGTTTGGCTACATCGTCTTCGATGACTGGGTCCAGCCACCGCGCGCGCCTCGGACTGCGCTCGAAGCCGCCTCTCTCTCGCTTCGAGATTCTACCGGCGTTAGTCAGAAGAACGCGATGCTGTGGGCGTACGGGCTCGGCCTGCTGCTGGCTCCCTTTGCGTGGAAGACACGCGCATGGCGGCCGATGCTGTTTGCCCTGGTGTTCTCAGTTACCGGGTGGGGGCTGATGTTGCTGACTAAAGGCGCGGGCGCGTCCGTTCATCACGTCATCCTCTTGTGGCCGATGCCGCTGATGTTCCTGGCGCTGGCTTTCTCTGAAGCGTCCAGGCGGCCTCCGGCGAAAGTCGCCATTCCAGCGCTGGGGCTGGTTGTGGGATTCTTTGCCGCCGGGAACGTGCTGGCGACCAACCAGTATCTGGCGCAGTTCGTGCGCAACGGCCCAACCGCGGTGTGGACCAATGCGATTTATCCCCTGTCCTCCGCGCTCATGCAGAATCACTACGGCGAGGTCGACGGAATCGATTGGGACACCATTGAGCCCTTGCGCGTCCTCGAACGCGCGACGGTGCCGCTCGATTCGATCACTGTGGAAGAGAATCATCCCGAGCAAGCGCTAAGCAAGATGGGCCGGAGCGGCATTGTTTTTCTGGGGCACGTGAAAGAGCGGGAAATGTTCCCGGGAGTGGACGAACATCTGGACGCGATCGCCGCATCGCACGGCCTTAGCAAGCGGCTGATTCAAACGTTCCCGGACGAAAACGGCCGCCCGATCTTTGAGCTTTTCCAATATGGTGGGGCTGGGAATCAATAGGTTGGTGCGCCCGGCAGGATTCGAACCTGCGACCTCTTGCTCCGGAGGCAAGCGCTCTATCCAGCTGAGCTACGGGCGCACAAGACTCTATTCTATGTCATCGCTCATGCTTCAACTCCACCACCATCACTTCAATCGGCTTCTCGCCCGCATTCACGTCGGCATGCATGGTGTTTGGCGCGTTCGCTCCCAGCCAGTAAGCCTTGCCCGTCTCCCAAACATGTTCTTCGCTTCCGCCGCTCTGTTCCACGATCTTCATCGTCCCTCCGCTTAAGGCGATGATCACCCGCGGATGTTCGTGCCGGTGCATTGCAAGAGGTGCGTTTGGCATCACCACGGATTTCCAAACCTTCACGTCATCGTTCTCAAATTGCGCCGTCCGGCCCGTCTGGCCTCCCGCCATTTGTGCGTACATCAATCCGCTCGTCACTCCACCCACGAACGCGAGCGCCACCACAAAATACAGACCATGCCTCTTCATCAGCAGCATTCTAGCAGCACCCAGCCCGTAGTACCCCCTCGGAGTTCTATCCTGGGAAGCCGTCGCGACGTACGTCCGTTTGCAGGCGCGGAAAATAGTACCAAACAGCACGAACACCAAACCTTGCCCTCAATCAAAACCCTGATTGTCACCCCATAAAAATAATTTTCCATGTATGATTCCTAACGGTGCAACGGAGAGCCCCCACAAAGACACCACCTCTCCATACACTCGGACTCAAACAGGAGCATTAAATGAAATCGTTTCACTTGACCACGGATCTGACCCTCCGCATGGCCCTGACTATCGCTGGACTGTGCGCCTCCACAACCCTCGCCGGCGCCGCCACCACTCTCACCTTCACGCCCGCAACGTTGTCTTTCCCGGTGACCATCACCGGCAACACCAGTGCGGCGCAAACCACCACCGTAAAGAACACCGGCGCGACCACGGCGACGATCAGCAGCATTGCCATCGCCGGCGTGGATTCCACCGACTTCGCCATCTCGACAAAGACTTGTACAACCTCGCTTCTCTCCGGGGCGACATGCACAGTCTCAGTAGTGTTCAAGCCGGTCGAAGCCGGCATCCGCCAGTCTTCGCTGACGTTCACCGACAACGCCACGGGTAGCCCGCAAACGGTCGCGCTTTCCGGCACCGCGGAATCGGCGACGCAAGGCATCAGCTTCTTCCCCACGTCCATCTCATTCCCCGCCACCACGGTGGGGGTGACCTCCGGCTCGCTCAGCACAACCGTCACCAACTACGGCTCCGCCAGCGTGACGTTCACCGGTGTTCACCTGCAGGGAACCAATGCGGGGGACTTCGCGATCACGAGCAACGGTTGCACCACCGTCACGCAGGGGAATACCTGCGGCGTTTCCGTAAACTTCACGCCCACGGCGGCGGGAGTCCGGCAAGCCACCATACAGTTCACCGATTCGCTGACGGGAAGTCCCCAAGTGGTTCCGCTGGTCGGCACGGCGCAGACCGCCACGCTCACCGTTTCCGTGACGCCCACCAGCGCCAGCTTCGGCACGGTCAACGTCGGCACCACCACCAACTCGACTTACTTCGCGGTGTATAACTCGGGAACATCGGCGGTAACCTACACCAGCGCTACCCTGACCGGGACAAACGCGGCGGACTTCGCGATCACGAACCAAACCAACTGCGTCAACGCAGGAATCCTCACGGTAGGGGGAACCTGTTACGTTTACGTGACGTTCACGCCCTCCGCGACGGGCGTGCGCACGGCCACTCTCAACATCACCGACAACGCGACAGGCAGCCCGCAGACGGCCACTCTTTATGGCGTAGGCCAAACCGCCACGGACACCATTTCGTTCTCCAAGGGCACTCTCGATCTGGGCGTCGAACCCTTGACCGTCGCCAGCGGACAAACCTATGTCGCCGTGCAGAACACCGGAACCACCCCCGTCACCTTCACATCCGTCGTGATCGGCGGGACCGATCCAACCGAGTTCGCCATCACTTCGAACGGTTGCAGCGGCACGCTGAACCCCCTCTCCACCTGCTATGAATACGTGAACTTCACTCCCGCAGCCGCCGGACAGCGCACTGCGACTCTCAGCTTCACGGATTCCGCCACGGGTAGCCCGCAGGTTGTCAATCTCGCCGGCACCGGGGAAGCCCAGACCGAAAATCTCGCCTTTAACTACCTCGACTACGGCTTCGGCCAGATCGTCCTGGGCGCAACGAGCAACTCTTATTACGAGGCCGTGAACAACGCGGGCGATGTGCCGGTCACCTTTTCGTCGATCGCCCTCGCGGGAACCAACGCAGCCGATTTCACCATCACGAGCCAGGGCTGCCCCATCTCGCCCTCGACGCTTGGTGTGGGCCAAACCTGCTATGTCTACGTCACCTTCTCTCCCTCCGCCGCCGGCGTTCGCTCCGCGTCGCTCCAATTTACAGACACCGGATCGGGAAGCCCGCAGAGCATCGGCCTGGGCGGCCTCGGTCTCGCTCAGGCTCAGACTCTCAGCTTCTCCGTTCCCAGTCTGGTCTACCCCGGCAGCGCCGTTGGCACCTCCACCGGGTCGCAGGTCGTCACGGTCACCAACACGGGCGATCAGCCTGTAACGTTTACCTCGGTGGCGCTCACCGGCGCCGGCGCCTCGAGCTTCGTCATCTCGTCACAGGGCTGCACGACGGTGCAACCGGCATCTGCTTGCAACGTCTATGTCTACTCGGATCCAGCCGCCACCGGCGTGCTGTCCGCGTCGCTTTCGTTCACCGACTCAGCTACGGGAAGCCCGCAAGCGATTCCGCTGACCGCGGACGGTGAGCCTTCGAGCCCCGCGCTGAACCCCAGCGTCACCGACGTGAACTTCAGCTACGGAGTTGTCGGCGTTACCAGCGCGGCAACCACCATCACCATGACCAACCCCAGCGGCAGCGCGGTCACCATTGCATTCTCAGAGGTGGGGCCGAACGCGGCGGATTTCGTCGTCACCAGCAACACCTGCACCGGTTCGCTGGGCGCCGGCGGCAACTGCTCGCTCAAAGTCGCCTTTGACGCGGGGGCGCTCGGCTCTCGCGCGGCCGCTCTGCGGTTCACGGTCGCATCCGTCGCGCAGGACGTGCTGGTGGCCGGCGTCGGCTCTTCCGCGTCTCAATTACTCACGCTCCAATCCACAGTCGATTTCGGCTCGACAACCGTGACCGTCACCAGCCCGCAACACGCCGTCTCCATTCAGAACACGGGCGCAGTACCGGTCAACATCACCAGCTATGCTGTCGCAGGCGCGGATCCAGGCGATTTCTCCGTCGCCTCCAATACCTGCGGCGCCATCCTCGCGCCCGACGTGATTTGCGACGTGAATCTGGTCTTCACGCCTACCGCCGGCGGGGAACGTACGGCTACGCTCCAGGTAACGGATAGCGCCACCGGCAGCCCGCAGTCGGTTGGCCTCTCGGGCGTCGGTCAGACCGATTCTCTTTCGCTGACCTTGCCGGCATCCGCCGTGGATCTCGGAAGCACGGTCACGGGATCGCCCGTAACGGTCAACATTCCGGTGGTGAATAGCGGTACCGCCGCGGTGACTATCACCAAAGCCGCCATCAGCGGAACCAACGCAACCGACTTTGCGGTGACTTACAACCCATGCACCAGCATGAACGCATTTACCACCTGCAACATTCAGGTCACGTTCAACCCCACCGCGGCAGGCGTCCGCACGGCAACTTTCAGCTTGACCGATAATGCCACCGGTAGCCCGCAATCCGTTACCCTGGTCGGAGTCGGACAGACTTCCATCGCCGCCCTTGCCGTAGCTCCCGCCCTGGCGTTCCCCGCCGTGGCTCTGGGTGGCTATAACACGCAGTACCTCGGCTTACAAAACACGGGAACCGTCGTCGTCGGCGTCACCGGAGTTACCATAGCCGGGGCCAACGCAGCCGACTTCACTGTCTACAATTCCTGCCAGTCCATCGCCGCGGGCTCCAGTTGCAGCCTGTACCTGGCTTTCGTACCCGCCGCCGCGGGGCTGCGCGTCGCCACGCTCACCATCACCGACAACGCCACCGGCAGCCCGCAGAAGGTTGCTCTTACCGGCGTCGGCCAGGCGCTCAATGCCTCGCTCAGTATTCCGCAGGACCTCTCTTTCCCGGCCGTTACAGTAGGTTCCTATCTGGCGGAAAGCTTCCCGATCTATAACATCGGCAACACCACCATTCTGTTCACCAGCGTCGTTGTCACCGGCACAAATGCGGCGGACTTCCAGTTGCTGAGCAGTTGCCCGCAGATGAACCCCGGTGCGGGTTGCACCATCTACGTGGTCTTTGTCCCGGCCGCTCCCGGTACGCTTGTTGCTACTTTACAGTTCACCGACAGCGCCACGGGCAGTCCGCAATCCGTCACCTTGACCGGCATCGGCCAGGGCAAAACCGCTTCCGCGTCGATGACGCCCTCCGCGCTCACGTTCTCGAATCAAACCGTGGGCACGCAAAGTGGGGCGCAAAACGTGTTCGTCAGCAACAGCGGCACCTTGGCCGTGACCGTCTCAAAGGTGGTGATTGGAGGAACCGATCCAAGGGACTTCCAAATCATCTATAACAGCTGCGCTGGAGCAACGCTGAATCCGGGCTCGAATCAGTATTGCTACGCGCAGGTGGTCTTCACTCCCACGGCCACCGGCACGCGCACCGCGACCATAACGGCTACCGATACCGGAACGGGCGGGACGCAGTCGGCGACACTCACCGGAACCGGGCAGTAGCCGGGCTTTAAAAGTAAAGCAGCAAGGCCGGGCGGCTCTCGAAAGAGGGTCGCCCTTTTCTATGCCCGCTCCCTCTCCAGCAAATTCCGCTTCCGCTCCACGCCCCACCGGTAACCGGTTAGACTTCCATTCGCGCCCACCACGCGATGGCACGGCACCACCAACGCCACGGGATTGGTCGCGCACGCCCGCGCCACCGCCCGTGTCGCCGTAGGCTGATCCAGATCCGCCGCTACCTGCGAATAGCTTCGCGTCTCGCCCCTCGGAATGGCCCGCAGATAATCCCACACCCGCTGCTGAAACGCTGTAGCCCGCACATCCACCGGAAGATGCGGGGAGGGCCCGCTGGCGGTAATCAGCACCAGAATCTGGTCCACCAGCAGACTCAGCTTCTCATCCCGACGCCGCTCGGCGCGCGCGAAATCTTTCTGGAACTCGGCCTCCACCTCGGCCGCCGAATCGCCCAGCATCACGCAACAGATTCCGCGCTCCGTGGCCGCCGCCAGCAGATATCCGAACTCGGTGGGCGCAACGGTGTACGCAATGTTCGAGCCTTCCCCGCCCTTGCGCCATGCGCCCGGCTTCATGCCTAGCTTCTGCTGCGCATTTTCGTAGGCGCGGCTGCTGGCCGCGAAACCGGCTTCATAAACCGCGTCGGTCACGCTGGCCGCCGTTCGCAGCGAGCTCTGGAACTTCCGCAGGCGCTCATTCCTCATCCATGCCTTCGGCGTCACGCCCGTAGCTTTCTTGAACGTCCGCTGCAGATGGAAAGGACTCATGCCGGCCGCCGCGCTCAGGTCCGCCAGCGTAACCGGTTCGTCCCGATGCGCCTCAATGTACCGCGTGACCGCCTTCACCAGTACCGCGTCGCCATTTTCCGCACGCGGTTTGCACCGCAGGCACGCCCGAAATCCGGCGCGCTCCGCCTCCTCGCAGGAATCGAAAAAACGCACGTTCTCCGGCTTGGCGTGCCGCGATGGACAGGACGGCTTGCAGTAAATGCCAGTCGTCGTAATGGCAATGAAAAGGTGACCGTCGTACCGGCTATCCCGCTCTTCGCGGATTCGATGCGCTTCGTCTTGATTCAGACCGTTGTGATTCAGCCCGTTCCTCATACTCGCCCAGCGTAGCGCCGTTCCCTGGCGCGGACTATCCGCTTATTGCGGTCACAATCAGTTCGAGGCCGGCACCGCCACCGCGAAGGTGACGATGTTGCTCACATAAAGCTGCTGCGCAATGGTCAGTTGCGTGAATTGGTCCGTCGTCATCCCGCTGTTCAGCAGAAACGCCACCTGGTAAACGCCCACAGTTCCCGGCACCGGCACGGAGAACACTTGCTGCGCGCTCTGGCCTCCCGCGACAATCGAATCGATGGGATAAGCGGGCGCAGCGTCCGAACTGGTCACGATCAGCCCCGTCACCGAGGTCTCCGTCGAGTTCGTCAGACCCAGGCCGGTCGCATAGGTATACACGATCTCTCCAGGCACCGCCGGGTCGGATTCCGTCACCGGACCGCCCGTGCTCGCGCAGCAAAGGCTGGTTGTAGCGGCGCCGGGGTTGGTGGTATCGGCCGTCAGAGTGAGCGTCGCATTGTCGCTCGTCGTCACGGTGTAGGTGATACCGTCTGCCAGCGTGCCCGGCTCTTTCGCAATCAACACGATGCGCGCATATTCGTTCCCGATAAACGCCGAGACGTTCGGATCCGCCGCATTGATCTGCGCCGCCAGCGCTTCCGCCACATCCAGCACCGTGTCGGCCGCCTGCGCCGTGTAGGTGTAAGTGTTGGTGCCGTTGATGACCACGCTGACCGTGTTGCCGGCCGTTGCGAAGCCATCCACCAGGATCAATCCCGTCGCGTTGGTGCTGTAGTGATACACCATACCCGGCCGCGGATCGATGCCCGATCCGGCAAATAGACCAGGGTTCTGGGGCACGATGGGGCTGCCGATCGCGTTGGTAATCGTCTGCGTTCCTCCGTTGTTACTCACCACGTACACGCTGACGCTCGTGCGGTCTGAGCTTTCAAAAGGCATTTGCGCGTTAATCTGCAGCGGCGATACGTACGCGATCGGCGCGGGAATCCCATCGATATAAACGGTGGTCCCAGCCAGCGTGGTGGGAAGGAACGGCTGGGTCATGTCCGCCGCGGCCGTCTGCGTGGTCAGAGCCGACCCATAAATGGTCACCTGTGTTCCCGGAGCAATCTGCGCGGCATTCGCGAGATTGATATTGATGGCCGTATTCGAAGCCGTTGCCACAATCGACGAACTGGTTTCCGAGGCGGCCAGCGCCGTGCCCTCACCCGCGGTTCCCGCAACACGCGCAGTCAGAACCACCACTTCGCCGCTGGTATCCGCAGTGGCGAAAATGGCTGTGTTGGCCGTGCTGCCGGAGGCCGTGCCGTCGATCTGGGCCACTAATCCGTTCACGATATTCGTCAGCGTATCGTTCGTCTGAACGGTATAGGTATAGGCTGTGGTTCCCAGTGTAATGGTTACCGTGTCCTTCGCCGCCGGAGTTCCGGTCAGCGCCACCGTCGCCGTGGCGTAAATGTTCTGGCTGGCTGCGTTCCGCACCGCCGTGAGCGCCAGTTGATCCCCATACGGAGTAAACGCCAGCACCCGCAGATCCAGGGTGTCCGCGACCCAGAGATTGGTGCCGTCCCACGCCAGTGCGGCGGGTGATTGCAATGCGTCCGTGCCGCCCGTGGCCGTGTCTGTGAATTCATCCGGTTCTCCCAGGATGAAGTCCGCTTCGGTCGCGTTAGCCGTCGGAACGCTGTCATAACCCAGCACGCGGTCGTTGCCGCTATCCGAAATGTAGAAACGCCCCAAGCTGTCCGCCATCGCGAAACGGGGGAACGAAATCGTCTTTCCGCAGATCGAAGGAAACTCCAGATCGCCACTCGAATCCGTTCCATTTGAAGCGCAAAGCTCCGCTGTGTAGGTGGTTACGGCGTTTGATCCCGTTCCGGTGATTACCGTGTTGTAAGAGTTGTCGCTGGTGTCGCTGACAAAGTCCGGCTGTCCAAGCTCCACGCTCGCGTTGGCGTTGTTCGTGGTAGGAATCGAGTTCCAGATCAAGACGCGGTTATGTCCCAGGTCGCTCACAAAAAGATGCGTCCCATCGGTGGTTACGGAGGCAGGGCTCGCCATGTTATTCTGCGTGGCCGGAACCACATACTCCGTCACCGGAGGTTCAATCACCGTCTTGAAATCCGGTTGCCCAAGTACCACGTCCGCCGCCGCGCCGTTGGCAGTCGGAATCGTGTTGTAAATCAACACCCTGTCGTTGAACGTATCCGCGATGAACAGCATTTTGTTCCAGATCCACACCCCCTCCGGCCCGCTCAACGATGACGCGGTGGGCGGAATCGCCACCGTTCCATCCGTGAAATTCGTCTGGCCCACTACCACGTCCGCCGCCTGCCCGTTGGTGGTCGGAATCGACAGCCAGATCAACACCCGGTTGTTGTTTGTATCCGCCACAGCCAGCACCGTGCCGTCGGTGGCCACCGCCGTCGGCGTGTAGAATCCAGAACTGGTAACGGTCGGCAGATAGCCGGTGAAACCCGTTTGGCCGAGCACCAGGGATGGATTTCCCAGACACACCGCGCAGTTCACGCCAATCGCATTCGCCGAGCCCGAGGGGTTCCCCAAACTGGGAAATCCCGATACAGGCGTGTATTCCAGAACACGGTTATTCGGCACCGCTCCCGTCACCAGGCCGAACTCGCTGGTATCCACCACGAACAGCATATTGTTCGCATACGCAACACCCTGCGGCGTCCCCAGAACGTTAGCCGAGGGAGGCTGTGTAAACAGCTCGTAGGTGAAGTTCTGTTGGCCGATCTCCAGCCGCGCGGCCTGTCCCGTCAAATAATCGGCGCAAAACGCCGTCTGGCAAACAAGCAGGAATGTAAGGAAAGACTTCATGTGTGGTCGATGAGAATGGTTGATCAAAACGTGATATCGGCGAGCAGACTAAGATTATATCCAATGCACTCAGGTTGCCAGTCCCCATCGCCCATCGAGATCAGCGTGGAAGAAGCCGGCGCTATCGCCGCTCGCGGCGAGTCCGTTGCCTGGATCGACGTGCGGGAACCCGAAGAGCACGCCATCGCCCACCTGCCCGGCGCGGAATTGATTCCCATGGGATCCGTGCCGCAGCACCTGCAAACCCTGGAACGCCTCAGCGACGATAAACCCCTCATCGTGTTTTGCCACCACGGCGTCCGCAGCCTGCACGTCACCGCATGGCTACGCAATCACGGCATCGAAAACGCGCAAAGCCTGCAAGGCGGCATTGACGCCTGGAGCCGGCTCATCGATCCGGCCGTACCGCGCTACTAAAGCATGACCGTCGAACTCAAACCAGAGACCGAACGCCTGGTACAGGAAGAGATCCAGAGCGGTCACTTCCGGTCCGTTGACGAATCATCGTCGAGGGCGTCTATGCTCTGCGCGAAAAATCGAACGCTGCGTCCGAACTGTGAGCAGACTTCTACTCGACACGAACCCGCCCCCGCCAAAGACAGTCGTGGGATCTGCGTTTATCCGATTCATCGGCGGCTATGTCCTCCGTCGGGTCATCCGCCACGAAAAAACTGGGGCAGACGCCTTCCGTCCGCCCCGAAAACACTACTTGGCAGGCGCGGTCACCGTCTTGGCGGCCGGAGCCTTCTTTACTTTCACGTTCTTCTTCACGGCTTTCTTGGTCGAAGCCTTGGTCGTCGGGGCAGTCGTGGCCGCCTGCGGGGCCGCGGCGAATGCCGAACCCACCAACATCGAAAGACCCACTGCTGCCATCGTTAGCTTGTTCATTTTGTTTTCCTCTTTATGAAGCAGTCTCGCTGCCTTCACTAAGAGAGACGCGCCCGATTCTTAAGGGCAAATGAGCAGGCCATTAAAAGCGCGTCACTTCCACAAACTCGCGCTGGCCTTCGGAAAATTCGGATTCGCCTCCACTTCCCGAATCTGCAGGGTATGCCGTACCGAGTGCGACGCCATGAGCAAAAGCAGTTGATAGGCGTCAATCGGTCCCGCCGGACCCGGTCCCACATGTACGCGCAATTCGGCATCGGTGGTCTTGGCATATGCGATGCTGGCGTCCCGCGCTTCTTTAAACGCCTTGGCCGCCTCTTCCGGGGTGGCGAATTTTCCAGCCGGCACCAGCGGCTCCGGCGCGCTCAGTTTATGACTCCGGTCCTCTACCCCAGTCACCAGTTTGTGATCCATTTCCGTATTCGATGCGGCTGGCCGCGGCACCGCCGGAGTTTCCAGAAGCTTCTGCGACCCTCCGAAAATGTAGCCCTCCGCCAGCACAATATGTTCCGCGCACTGCTCGACGGACCAACGGTCCGGACCCGCTTTAAAGGTCCACTGCGCCGGCGTCAGCCCTGCAATGCTCGCCAGCACGTCCTTCTTCGATTGTTCGAGTTGCTCCACCAGATACGCCCGTTCGGCATCCGTCAGGCGTCCGTTATCCGCGGCGGTCAAACCGGCCGCGCTCGCCATGCCGATCAGGCATAGCGCTGCTGCTGTGAATCTCATTTGAAAAATTCTAACACCGAATTCATGTGGCTGTGATAGCGTATGGGAACCCCTTATGACTACTCAGGAAATCGCCCAAACGCTCGTGAAACTTTGCTCCGATGGCAAGTTCTATGAGGCCATCGAAACCCTCTACTCAAACGACATCGTCAGTATGGAGGCCGGCGCCCCTCCCGGCGGATCCCGCGAATCGAAAGGCCTCGACGCCGTCAAGGGCAAAGCCCAGTGGTGGAGCGAGAATCACGAAGTTCATTCCACCCTCGTCGAAGGTCCGCTGGTCGCCGGCGCGCACTTCGCCGTTACGTTCAAAATGGAAGTCACCTTCAAGCCCCAGGCAAAGCGCTTCCAGATGGAAGAGGTCGCCGTTTACAAAGTCGCCGACGGCAAAATCGTTTACGAAGAGTTCTTCTACAACATGTAGCCGGACCTACTGGATGGCGATTGTCGCCGTATTCGACGTCACGCCGTTGATCGAAATGATCAGCGGCAGCGCCGTACCGGACGGAGCCCCCGCGGGCACCTGCGCATTGATCTGATAGAGGCCCACTTCACCCGGCGTCAGCCCGGAGAACTGCACCGTCGCCCCAATCCCGCCCATCGTCACCACCGGTTGAAACGTCGTTTCCGCCAGCGGACTGGTCGGCGCGGGCGCGCCGGTCGCGGGCTGGTTCGACACCGGACCCAGCCCCGTGCAGTAGATCTGCACATACTTCCCCTTCACCGCCGGATTTGTCGCGCTCACCAACTGATCGTTCAAATCCAGAATGGCCCCTTGCGCGGTTTGGCTGTTGACGATGAAGATCCCCGGCGCAGTAGCCCCCAGAGTCACCGCTTGCGGCGCACTCGCCTGTCCATTCAGCGCGGCCGATACCGTGGTCTGCGATTCTCCAGCCAGTTCCCATGGAATCTGCGCATTGATCTGATTCGACCCTCCGTAGAATAAAGGCGCAAGCGGCGCGCTGCCGAACTCAAGCGAAACACCCGCAACCGCCGTGGGAAGCGGAAAACTGGATAACGTCGCGCTGGCGATGGGAAACGTGCCGAAAACCGCCACAATGCTTCCCGGCGCAACCGAAGTCGCAAAGCTGGCCGCATTCGTAATTCCCCCCGCGCTGATCACTGGAGGCGCAACTGACACCGCGCTCGTCACCTTGCGGACCCGGCTGAAGCCGCTTTCCGCAATGTAAAGGTTCCCCGCGCTATCGAGCGCTACCGCGTCAACAGGGCCAAGCTCCGCGCTGGTTGCCGGTCCTCCGTCGCCCGGATTATTCGTACCGCCTCCCGCTACCGTGGCCACCGTTCCGGTAGTGTTCAACTGGTGAACGCAATCGGAGAAGTGATCCGCAATGTACAGATCACCCGCGCTATCGAGCGCCAGGCCGACGCCAAAGCCCACATCGGAACTTGCCGCCGGAAGCGGCCCCCCGCAATTCCCAAAACCCTCCGTCAGAATGGAGCTGATGATTCCCGCCGTCACCTTCCGGATTCGGTTGTTGCCCAGGTCGGCGATATAAATGTTCCCCGCGCTATCTACAGCCACATCCTGCGGATTCGCCAGTTGCGCGCTCGTCGCCGGGCCGCCGTCACCCAACGTGAAGCCGTTTCCGGTTCCCACAATCGTCGTGATTCCCCCGCTGGTATTCACTTTGCGAATGCGGCCGTTCCCCTGATCGCAGATGTAAAGGTTCCCCGCGCTATCCACCGCTACGCCCGACGGAGTGTTCAGTTGAGCGCTGATGGCCGCTCCGCCATCGCCCGAGAACCCGGTGGTTCCGTTGCCCGCCACCGTGGTGATGATTCCGCCCGTATCCACTTTCCGGATGCGCCCGTGCCCCGAATCCGCGATGTACAGATTGCCTGCGCTATCGAGCGCGATGCCCGAGTGCGCCTGGCTTCCGATCAGGAAGAGCGTGGCGCTGGTGGCGGGCCCGCCGTCGCCAATGCCTGTTGGTGAACCACCGCCCGCATAAGTGGAAATGATCCCGGACGTATTCACCTTCCGGATGCGGCTGTTGAACGAATCCGCTATATAGAGGTTCCCCGTCGCATCCACCGCGACACCCGCGGGTCCCCCGATTCCGGCGCTGGTCGCGGGCCCGCCATCCCCCGAGGAAACACCCTGCACTCCATTGCCCGCTACCGTGGTGATCACCCCCACCTGAGCCCGGCAAAGACTGAACAAGGAGAGCGCCACGATTCCGGCAACACCAGACTTGCAAATACTCATGAAGAAAAGCCCTCGAAAGAAAAGTCTATTACGGATTCCATTATCCTCATCCGCACGGACGCGGCTTCCGCACCGCTTATAATCAATCCGTGATTTGCCATTCGCGCCGGAACACATTTCTTACTCTATTCGCCCTCCTCTCCGCAACCTCCATCGCCCACGCCCAACAGGAGTTCCCGCCGCCCCAGGGTAAGGCGCGCGTCGTCGTTGTCGCCTCGGGCATGTCGGGCCCGGAGCACTACGCCGCCGTCTCGCGCGAACTTGCCCAACTCGGCTACGACGTGGTTCTGTTCGATGGCAATCCCATGGAAGGCACCCATGGCGACGGATTGAAAACAGCCATCCAGCAGGCCCTGCAAATGCCTCACGCGCTTCCCGGCAAAGTCGCGCTCGTGAGCTTCTCGCTCGGCGGCGGCTTGTCGCTTTACTACGGCACCCAATGGCCCGACCTGGTGGCCGGAGCCGTGGTCTGGTATCCAGCAACCACTTTCATCAAGGACGTGCCGGGCTTCGTCGGCAGGTTAAAGGTCCCGGTGCTCATGTTCGCGGGCGAGAAAGACACCTTCCGCGATTGCTGCACCATCGGCAAGGCCCACACCCTGGCCGCCGCGGCAACCGCCGCCAGTCTCCCTTTCGAACTCGTCACTTACCCCAACACCGATCATGACTTTATCAAGGGCGGGAAACACTACAACGCCGAATCCTATTCGGACGCTTTCCAGCGGACCGCGGCCAGACTCAAAGAGTATCTGGGCAGTTAGGATCGAAGACAAAACGTTACGAACGCGCGCGTGAAGGCGTGGTAGAGTTTCACACGACACAGGATAAGTATGTCCCCAACCACAAGCGCGGCACTGAGACTCTCGATTCCGCTGATTCTCACCCTACCGGTCTTCGCCGGATCGACGCCATCCAGCGTCACCCTTACCAGTTCCAAAAACCCCGCAACTTACGGAAAATCAGTCACTCTCACGGCAAGCCTAACGCCCACGGCCGCCACCGGGACCGTGACATTCTACTCCGGAACAACGGTGCTCGAGACCGAACCTATCGCGAACGGAAAGGCGAAGCTCTCCACCATTCTTCTGCCTTTTGGTGCGCAGCCGCTGAAAGCCTATTACGGCGGAGACGGCACCTATGCCCCAAGCACCTCCGCGGTGTTGACGCATACTGTCAACACCGTTCCCGGC
The DNA here is from genome assembly GCA_003136675.1 of Bryobacterales bacterium. Taxonomy (GTDB): domain Bacteria; phylum Acidobacteriota; class Terriglobia; order Bryobacterales; family Bryobacteraceae; genus Bog-113. The sequence continues at coordinate 9,030 of PLFE01000190.1, read as the reverse complement.
TACGGGTTCGGGGCGGCCCTGATATCCCCCACCAACCTCGGCCCCAATTCCGGGGCACTCGGCGACTTCAACGGGGACGGAAAAGAAGATTTCGCTTTCTCCGACAACAGCGACAGTGTAGGCGTCCTTCTCGGCAACGGCGACGGGACGTTTCAAGCCGTAGCGGTCTACCCGCTCCCTTCCGGCTCCATCGCCCAATCGGTAGCGGTGGGCGACTTCAACGGTGACGGAATTCCAGACCTGGTTGTCGGCAACGCTTTGAGCGACAGCATGAGCTTGCTGTTGGGCAATGGCGACGGCTCGTTCCAGCCTGCTGTCAACTTCGACGTCGGAATCCTCAACGTGGCCGTCTCGATTGCGGTCGCAGACTTCAACGGGGATGGTAAAGCAGACCTGGCAGTCGCCGACAGCCAGACCGAAACCGTCAGCGTGCTTCTCGGCGATGGTAATGGCAATTTCCAGCCGCCTGTGAACTACGCGGTCGGCAGTTTCCCCCTCTCCGTCGCCGTCGGAGATTTCAACAACGATGGGAAAGCAGACCTTGCGGTTTCCAACTCGAACGGCTATGACGTGAGCATCTTGCTCGGGAACGGCGACGGAACCTTCCAGCAGGCCGTTGGCTTCCCGGTCGTTGGCTATGACAGTACCTCCGTCGTAGTGGAAGATTTCAACCAGGACGGCAACCTCGACGTCGCCATATCCAACCAGGACGGTGTGAGTGTGCTTCTCGGCAACGGCGATGGCACCTTCCAGCCAGCCGCGATTTTTGGAGCCCCGGGCGACCCTTCCTGGGCTGCATCTGGGGATTTCAATGGAGACGGTAAGGCCGACATCGCCCTCGCCAACAACGTTGGCACGGGAGTTCTCCTGGGAAACGGCGATGGCACCTTCCAGACGGAAGTGATCTATCTCCCCGAAGTCTCCTCGGTCGCGGTGGGTGACTTCAACGGGGACGGCAGGGCGGACATCGCCGGCCTGGGCGCGGGCGCTACGATCCTGCTCGGCGCCCCGGCCGTGGTGTCGTCAACGGCGTTGCTTTCGTCTCTGAACCCTTCAACCTATGGCCAAAAACTCACGCTGACTGCCGAAGTTTCGCCGACGGCGGCTACCGGCACGGTGTCATTCTACAGCGGCGCCGCCGCGCTGGGACAGATCGCTCTAAACAACGGAGTCGCCAAGCTGAAAATAGCCACCCTCCCTGGAGGCACTGACTCGCTAATCGCTCTCTACAGCGGTGATAGCACCTACCCTCGGAGCACGTCACTCCCGTTGACCCAAACCGTCAACCGAGCCGCAACCTTCACCGGACTCACTTCTTCCCCCGACCCCTCCAACCTGGGCCAAACCGTCACGTTCACGGCATCCGTTTCTTCCACCACAGCCACCGGAACCGTTACCTTCTACCACGGCTCCACGGCTCTGGGTAAAGCCACGGTCGGCAACGGGTTCGCGACCCTCGCGACCACGGCTCTCCCAACTGGTTCCCACTCGATCACAGCCGTGTACAGCGGAGACGGCAATTACGCGGGGAGCAATTCCCCCGCCTGGGTCCAGATCGTCAAGGCCACCACCACCATCACGCTCACCTCGTCCCCCAATCCATCGAACCTCAACCAAACCGTAACGTTGACCGCGGCGGTCTCCCCCTCAACAGCCACCGGTACGGTCACCTTCTATCACGGAACCACCTCGATGGGCACCGCCGCGCTCAGCAACGGAATCGCAACTCTCGGCGTCTCGACGCTCACCGCCGGCCAGCACTCCCTCACTGCGGCCTATGGTGGCGACTCGGGCGACGCGCCCAGTACCTCGCCCGCCATTACGCAGACCGTGAACTAACCAAACTTCCCGCAGCACGTCGAAACCGCATGGGCGCCGTGCTACAGGATTTGCGTTACTGCCTCCGGCAACTGATCAAGGCCCCCGCCTTCAGCTTGACCGCCATCGTCTCCCTCACCCTGGGCATCGGAGCCACCACCGCGGTCTTCAGCGTCGTCTATGCGGTCCTGATGAACCCGTATCCCTACGCCAACGCCGACCGCATGGTTCACATGCGTCTCCTCGATCCGGCCGGTCACGAAGACGGATTCGGACTCACCGCCGCGCAGTGGCAGGTCATCCGAAAATCCCCCGTCGTGGAAGACGCATTCGCAGTCGACGGCTGGAGCCTCACCGTCACCGGTCACGATCTGCCCGAAGACGTCAACGCCACCTATTTCACCTCCAACGGCTTTAACTTTATGGGCGTGCGTCCCGCGCTCGGGCGCGGGTTGCTCCCCTCCGACGCGATCGATGGACAGGACCCCCAGCCCGTCGTCGTCCTGAGCTATAAGTTCTGGCAGCGTCACTTCGCCGCGGACCCTTCCGTCGTCGGCAAAACCCTGCAACTGGTCCGCAAAACCTACACCATCGTCGGCGTTGCCGCGCCCCGCTTCACATGGGAAGACGCCGACGTGTATCTTCCGCTCAAAGTGACACAAGACCCCACGCGCGCTTATTACGTCGGGCTCCGCCTCAAGCCCGGCGTGTCGCACCAGGCCGCCAGCGCCGCCCTTCAGCCCCTCATCGAGCAGTTCGCCAAACAAACTCCGAAGCACTTCCCGAACAACCGCTTCAAGTTCACGGTCGTCGGCCTCAATGACGATTTCAAGAAGCGGCTCGGCGGCACGCTCGATCTCTTGTTTGCCGCCGTCGCCTTTCTCCTCCTCATCGGCTGCGGCAACGTCTCCATACTGCAGTTGGCGCGAGGCGCGGGCCGCCAGCAGGAGTTCGCCGTGCGCGCCGCCATCGGCGCAGGCCGCATGCGCCTGATCCGCCAGATGTTGACCGAAGCTCTTCTGCTTTCCGTCACCGGCGCAGCCCTCGGGGTATTGCTCGCTTACTTTGCCATCCACGTGATTGCGGACCTGCTCCCCAAATACTCATTCCCGCATGAGGCGGCCATCCAGCTCAATATTCCCGTGCTTGCTTTCAGCGTCGCGCTCGCCATTGTCACCGGCGTCCTGTTTGGCTTATGGCCTTCGCTGCAACTGTCCCGTCCGGACGTCGCTCAAGTGATGCAAACCAGTAATCGGCGCGTTGCCGGCGGTCGTGGTCGAGTCATGAACACCGTCCTGATTGCGGGCCAGATCGCCCTGACCCTCGTCATGCTTTCGGGTGCCGGAGCGGCCATGCGCGGTTTCCTCCGCCTGCTGCATACGCCCCTTGGGTATGACCCGCACAACATCATGTCGGTCGGCATTCCGGTTCACGATGGCGCGTATCCCACCTGGGAAGCTCGCTCGGCCTATTTCGAAAAGCTCCGCAACCAGGTCGCCGCTGTGCCAGGCGTCACCATGGCCGCCATTTCCACCAACGCCACCCCGCCTTCCAACGGTTGGAACACCTCCATCGAGGTGATGGGAAAGCCCCGGCGGGACGACCAGAAGGTGCGCATCAATTTCGTCAACCAGGCCTACTTTCCCATTCTGCGCATTCCGCTCGCGCAGGGCCGGATCTGGGACGAGGCGCAAACCCATAACGCCGCTCCCGTTGCCGTGATCAATGAAACCATGGCTCGGCTGTACTTTCCGGATGGCGCGCTCGGCCGCGCCCTCAAGATTCCCGAAATGAAGAGCGAGCCGCCGTTCAATCTTTCACCTTCGGGCGACAATCCCTGGCTCCAGGTCATCGGCATCGTCGCCGATAAGCGTGACGATGGACTCAGTAAACCGATCCTGCCCGAAGCCTTCATTCCTTACACGCTCAGCATGCGCATGTGGACTCAAATTCTCGTGCGCTCGGAGGCGTCGCCCTTGTCCCTGCTTCACGCCATCGGCAAGCAAGTCAACTCCGTCGATTCCGACCAGCAGATCAGCGGCCAGGTGCAGGACCTCGAACAATGGATTCGAGAGCAGCAGGAGTGGCAGCAGGAGCATCTGGTCGCCTGGGTTTTCGGCGCATTCGCCGCACTCGCCGTGGCCCTCGCGGCCACCGGACTCTACAGCGTGGTCTCGTTCTCCGTCGCGCAGCGCACCAGTGAGTTCGGCATCCGCATGGCTCTCGGCGCCCGGCCCGGAGACGTGCAGCGCGTGGTTTTCGCCTCGGCAATCGTCAGCGTCTCGAGCGGCATCGCGGCCGGCATTCTACTCACCCTCGCTCTAAACAACGTGCTGGCAAGCTGGGCCGAAGGCAGTTCCCGCGACGCGCTGGTCTTACTGTGCGCCACCGGACTGCTCTCCCTGGTCGCAGCCATCGCCTGCGCCGCGCCCGCATACCGCGCCTCCAGCGTCGACCCCATGACCGCGTTGCGCTACGAGTAGAATCGCAGCCCATATAATCTCAAGCATGCATACAAAAATGACGCGCCGCCAGGTGGGCGTCGCCCTCGCCACGGGCGCAGTCCTCGCATCCGATGGAAAAGCGGCCGTGTACGGCGGACCGCTCGACGATGCAAGGGACGCCGTCAGGGAAGTGGTGAAGAACGGGAACTTCGACCCGGCGCACTTCATCACCGAGCAATACAAATCCGCCCCGCTCCGCCTCACCTTTCGCGCCGCCAACAAAACCGGCGCCGAAATCTGGCAGCGGCAGCTTCGAGCCAAATTGATCGAGCTCCTCGGGGGCTTCCCCGAAAGAACGCCTCTCCGCCCGCTCAGCCTTGACGTACGCGAGTTCCCTCGCTACCGGCGCGAAAAATTCATCTTGGAAAGCCGCCCTGGAGTGAGCGTCCTGGCCTACCTGCTCACGCCGCTCGCGAAACAGCCTCCGTTCGCGTCCGTCATCTGCATTCCCGGACACGGCCGCGGCGTCGATGACATCGTTGCCATAGACGAACACGGCAACCCGCGTACCGACCAGCCGGGTTATGAACACGACTTCGCTGTTCAGACCGTGGAACGCGGCCTGGCCGCAATCGCCATTGAACCCATGGCCTTCGGCTGCCGGCGCGACGCGCTCGCTCGCGGCAAGGGAATGAACATCACCAGTTGCGAACCCTCCGCCGGAGCGGCCTTGTTATTCGGCGAGACCATGACCGGATGGCGCGTGTGGGACGTCATGCGCACCATCGACTGGATCGCGACGCGCCCGGAACTCGACCCAAACAGGATCGGCTGCATGGGAATTTCCGGAGGTGGCACCATCACCCAGTTCGCCTCCGCGCTCGACACCCGCATCCAGGCCGCCTATGTCAGCGGCTACCTGAATACATTCCGGGACAGCATCATGAGCATGCCGCATTGCATCGACAATTACATTCCGGGAATTCTCAACTGGGCCGAAAACTACGATGTCGCCAGTTTGATCGCGCCCCGGTTTTTCTTTTCAGAAGGAGGAACCCGCGATCCCATCTTTCCCGTGCAAGCCACCCGCGCTGCGTTTGCCAAAGTGAAGCATGCTTACGAAATCTTCGGCGTGCCCGAACGCGCGGACCAGGAAATCTTTGAAGGCGATCACGAATTCCACGGCGTGCGCGGACTGCCGTTCATGGTCGCCGCGCTCGCTTAACCACTCGAAAGATTCCGGTCACAATCCGCGATCTCTTTTTCCGCCGCCTTCAACCGCTCCGCCGTCTCCGGAGTCTTCGGCTTCCAGTATCTCCATCGCGCCAGATTCTTCTGAAACATCAGCCGTGCCCATCCATAATTGCGGTTGGAAAAAAGCATGCGCCCGTAAAGTTCATCCAGATCCGACGCCGCTTCGGTGGCCGCCAGCGTTGGCTGCGGCACCGCAAGCAATCGCTGGCTCATCGCCTCGCCCTTCACAATCAGCGCCGCCGCTTCAGCGGACTTCTTCTGTTGCATCAACCCCTTCGCCTGCGTGTCCAATGCGGTCAGTTCATCCACCGCCGGGGCATACCAGGATGGCAAAGGCGCCGACGGAGGCAACGATGCGGCTGGCGGCACGGCCGTAGGCCCGCAAGCCGCAAAAAAGAAACACGCGCCGGTCAGAACATAGTGCGCCCGCAGGTTGTATCGTGAATTCATGCGCATTCCATCCTCGAAGCTCCCCGCCCTCGCTATCTTATTCTCCGCCGCCGGTCTCCTCTGCACCCAACAGCTCGCCCAGGCGCAGGAAGCCGCCTCCCCAAAACCCAAACCCGAAGACACCGAAGTCTGGGAGCCCGTCCCCGCCGTCGTCACCCCCGGCGTCAACAACACCGCGCCTCCATCCGACGCCATCGTGTTGTTCGACGGCAAGAACCTTGATGAATGGGTCGCGGTGCGCGACAAATCCCCCGCCAAATGGATCGTCAACAACGGCATCCTCGACGTGGACAATTCCCAGGGAAACATTGAAACCAAGCGAACCTTCAAGAACTATCAGCTTCACCTCGAATGGAAGATTCCCACCGACGTCACCGGCTCCGGTCAGGGGCGCGGCAATAGCGGCGTCTTCCTCGCTTCCACTGGCCCCGGTGACGACGGATATGAGCTCCAGGTTCTCGATCCTTATAACAATAAGACCTACGTCAACGGCATGGCCGCCAGCATCTACAAGCAAAGCATTCCGCTGGTAAACCCCGGCCGCAAACCCGGCGAGTGGCAAACCTACGATATCGTCTGGACCGCGCCCGCCTTCAACGCGGATAGCTCGTTGAAAACTCCGGCCTACGTCACGGTTTTCTTTAATGGCGTCCTGGTCCAGAATCATTTTGAGCTACAGGGCGAGACGCGTTACATCGGCAAGCCCTTCTACAAGAGCTACGACGCCGCGCCCATCAAGCTCCAGGCGCACGGCGGCCGCACCGCGCCCGATAGCTTCCGCAACATCTGGGTTCGCGAACTCAAATAAACGTAACGACAGAATTAGGCGGCGCATGTCTGCATACCAGAAAGTTAGCGCGGCTCTTGTGTTATTGCAGTGATGCAATTTGCCAAGTAAGTCACTGCGCAGCCATGGGATCTGCGTTTATCCGATTCATCGGCGGCTATGTTTTCCGTCACAATGACTAAAGCCACTGAGTTCAGTATGCCCAAATTGCGCGTGCAAAGCTTCTCCATGTCCATCGACGGCTACGGCGCAGGCCCTGCGCAGGACCTCGCCAACCCTCTCGGCGTCGGCGGCCTGGCGCTGCACCAATGGTTCTTCGCCACCCGGACATTTCAGAAAATGCATGGGGGCGAATCAGGCTCAACCGGCATCGACGAGGAATTCGCTGCGCGCGGCTTCGCCAATATCGGAGCCTGGATTCTGGGCCGCAATATGTTTGGGCCGGTCCGTGGACCCTGGCTCGACGAATCCTGGAAAGGATGGTGGGGCGACAGCCCGCCCTATCACACGCCCGTCTTCGTGCTCACCAATCACCCCCGCGCGCCCATCACAATGAACGGCGGCACCGCCTTCTATTTCGTCACCGGCGGCATCCACGAAGCCCTGGCGCGCGCCACCGAAGCCGCCGGTGGGAAAGACGTCCGGCTCGGCGGCGGAGTCTCCACCATCCGGCAATATCTCAGCGCCGCGCTGATCGACGAAATCCACCTCGCCATATCGCCCGTCCTTCTCGGCTCAGGTGAGCGTCTGCTGGCCGGCATCGATGCGCCGGCGCTCGGGTATCACTGCGCCGAACATGTCGCCGGCGAGAACGCCACCCACGTCATGATCCGAAAACGCGCGTAGGTTTTTATTGAATACCCTGCGCCACCGAAGCCGCAATTTTCCCGCTCAAAGCGCGCATGTGCTCCCGCACTTCACCCACATCCACCGTCCTGATCTTACGGTCCTCCATCACCACGCGGCCCTGAATCACGGTGGTCCGCACGTCGTGGGCGCTGGCCGCATAGACCAGCGTTGAGTACACGTCATAGAACGGCGTCATCGTCGTGTCATTCCTGTCGAGCACAATCAGGTCCGCCAGCTTGCCCGTCTCCAGCGAGCCGATCCTGTCTTCCATGTGCAGCGCGCGTGCGCCGCCCATCGTGGCCATTTCCACCACATCCACCGCGGGCATGATATTGCGGTCGTGGTTCCACAGTTTCTGCACCTTTGCCACATAACCCAACTGCCCGATGATGTCGAGCGTATTCCCGCTCATCGGTCCGTCCGTGCCCACTCCCACGCGCACGCCCTGGTTGAACATCGCCCACGCCGGCGCCACGCCTTTCGCGGACTTGATGTTAGAAACCATGTTGTGCGCCACGCCCACATCCCGCGCCTTCAGCAGGGCGATATCGGAATCCGACGAGAAAATACAGTGCGCCGCCACCAGGCGTTTCGTCAACAGTCCGATGGAATCCAGATACTCGATCGGCGTCTTATCGAACTCTTTCCGCGTTCGCGTCACTTCGTCGGGCATCTCGGCCACATGCATCAGGATCGGCACATCCAGTGCGTCCGCTTCCTTTTGAATCACACGAAGATGCGCCGCATCCACCGTGTAAGGCGCATGAGGCGCGAATGCGGGGGTCACCAGCGCATCGCCCCGGAACTCTCGAATGAACCTCCGCGCATACTCCATTCCGCCGTAGGGCTCCTTGGCATCGGGCGCAGGCTGGTTCAGAACCGTCTCACCCAGCACGCCGCGCATCCCGATCTTCTGCGCGCCGCGCGCCACCTCATCCTCGAAGTAATACATGTCGGCCATCGTGGTCACGCCGCCTTCCAACATCTCGACCATTCCGTATAGCGCCCCCCAGTAGACCACTTCACGGTCCACCAGCTTGTGCTCCAGTGGAAAAATAAACCGCTGTAGGCGGTCCGGCACGTCATCCCCCAGCCCCCGGAAAACCGTCATGGACGCATGCGTGTGCGTATTGATCATCCCCGGCATCACGATGTCGCCCGCCGCGTCAATCACCTTCGCCGCGGCATAACCATTCGCGACGGCGCTGGGCCCGACCGCGATAAGATGGCCGTTCCGGATCACCACCGCGCCATCCGGATAGATCTGCCGCGTCGCGTTCATCGTCACCACATAGCCGCGCGTGACAATCAGATCGACCGGCTCCGCCCCGGCGGCAGCCATCACCCCCAAAACCAGAACCAGGCCGGCAAGCAGCATTGTTTGCATCGTTACAACAAAATAGCAGTCACAGAGAAAAAAGAAATATT
>PLFE01000005.1 GCA_003136675.1 Bryobacterales bacterium | reverse complement strand
GGCATGTGCTGCACGATGAAAACAGGGGCTCCGAGTCTCGGCGGCAATGCCGGAATCACCTGCGCCAGGGCGGTCGGGCCTCCGGTCGAAACGCCGATCAGAACTATGGGAGAGCCAGTCCGGCTGCGCGAACGGCCTGCGACGGAGACCGCCGGTGCAGGCTGCTCCGCCGGAGTGGGCCGGGCAGACGTCTTCGGTCCCCTCGAATTCAGAATGGAGCGGATCTCCCGTTGCCTCTCCAGGGCCTGGATCATGCCGCGCAAGCCATCGCGAAGGCGGGCGAGATTCTCATCGCGCGTGCCTCCTTCCGGCTTGGTCAGGAAATCGAACGCTCCGGCTTCGAGCGCCCGAATGGTCATTTCGCCGCCGCGAACGGTGCGCGAACTCAGCATAATGGCGCTCGTGTTCGCGCCTGAGGCCCGAAGCGATTCGAGTACCTCGAGACCATTCATTTCCGGCATNNTCACGACCTCCACTCCCGGAAGCCCGGAGAGCGCTTCGGAAACGATATGACGGAAGATCGATGCGTCGTCGACGACCAGAACCCGGGTGCTCATACTGGGAAGCGCGACCTCACGCCGGACCCTTTTCACGGAATCTTTTGACCATTGTCAGAGAATTGCCCTTGGGGTTGAAGCGAACCAGGTTGGCGTATTGCCGGATGATCTCGATGCCGCGTCCGTTCGTGTCCAGAACGTCCGACCGTCGGTTCCATTTTGAGCGCCAGTCGAAGCCCTTCCCCGCATCCTTAATGGCGATGACGAGACGGCCCGGCTTAACCCGCAGCAAACACGAGATCGACTGGCCGGGTTCGCCGGCGCAGCCGTGAAGCACCGAATTTGTAAGCGCTTCACGCAGCAGGAGTTCAGCGGAGAACGAGTCGAGCATGGCGCATGCGCGCGACCGCCACAGTCGAAAATCGACGCAAAACTGTTCCACCGCGGCCAGCGTCGCGGGTAATTCCAGGCGCCATTCCCCCGGTCGTCCACTCACTGCGACACCTCGAAGGCAAGAAGCAACAGGTCGTCCTCAACAGTCCGTGCGCCCCCCTGTACTTCACACGCAATCGTGGAGACCGCGTGATTCAGGGAATCCCGCTGGTGGAGTACGCAGGAGTCGATCAGACGTTCCAGCCCATCGCGGCGGCTTGCCCCCGGCGCAGATTCGATGAAACCGTCCGTATACAAGAACATCCGATCTCCGCGGGCAACCGTGATTTCCCTCCGCTGAATCACCAGCGCGCTGAAGATGCCGAGCGGATCGCCGTCCATTTCAAGGATTTGCGCTTTCCCCGACGCGCTCACCACGATCAGAGGCGGATGTCCGGCGCTGACAACCGACAACCTTCGGGTCCGCCGGTTCAGGTGCGCGTAGCACGCGGTCAGATATTGCTCTTCGCCCAGCATCTGGCGCATCACCGCATCGATGCCCCGCATCGTGTCTTCGGGCGAATAGAGGGGGCCGCTGTACTGACGCAGGAGCGCCTTGATGGCCGATGTCAGAAAGGCGGCGCTCACGCCATGACCGCTGACGTCCGCCACGAAGTAGCCGAATAAGTCGGAATCGAGGGTCAGCACGTCGTAAAAGTCTCCTCCCGCGCCTTCGAGGGGCTTGTAAAAGACGGCGAACTGCGCCTCAGGGCAGTCCTCGGGCCGCACCAGAATCGCCTGCTGCGCGTCCCTGAGCGCTTCAATGCGCGCCTGATGTTCGCGCACAAGTGCGCGATTATTCTCGCCAATACGAAGGTGGACCCGAACGCGGGCCAGCACTTCCTCCCCGTGAACAGGTTTGGAAATGAAATCCACTCCACCGATTTTTAACCCTTTGACTTTGCTTTTCACGTCGTCCAGCGCTGAAACAAATACAATGGGTATATCGGCAGTCTGGGGGTCGGACTTTAGGGTCGCGCATACATCGAACCCGCTTTCGCCCGGCATCATCACGTCGAGCAGGATCAGATCCGGGCGCTCCGACCGCGTAACCGCGAGCGCCGCGGAGCCGTTCCCGGCGTTGCAGGTTCGGAACCCGGCGGACTGGAGAATATTCTCCAGCACCTGCACATTGAGAGGCAGATCGTCGACGATCAGAATGTTCGGCGACATTTTCGCCCGCAACTGTTGTTCTGCCGTCGTTGCGTGTTCGGGCGTCAGCGTTGCAAAGGAGGCCACACCGATGTAGTGGCGGTTGCCGGAATAATTCTCACACTTGTGTCGAGGTTTCTCGCGAAGGACGGAAGGGAAATCGAACAATATGGCGGAGAGGGGGGGATTCGACCTAGCTCCCAGCGTTGACATAACGTAAGTTATTGATTCTAAATATTCATAAAACGCAGAGAAATCAGAAAAATGGCGGTCTGAGGTGCAAATCGGGTGCAACACGCTGCTCTGGGGTGCAAAAAGGGTGCGTTGAATTGGCCACTGTTGCAACTGACGTCCGTCTCGCGCTCCACGTAGTAATCGACGGCATGGGCTACAAATCCAGATGCAGGCTGTCGCTCATTAGTCCGATACCGAAGACGCTGCACGTTGGCAAAGTGTCAACAACCTTGTTTAGTTCGTGCTTTCGGCCCGTAACGCAGCATCGTGCTTCAGTACCAAAACCGCACCAAAGACAAAAGAGGAAAATGCGCGCTGGACGGGCACTTGGCGGTTCTCGAACAGTCGTTGAAGCCATGCACCCCAAACACGGGACCCTTTTCTTTGGGTTCCACGGTTTCTAGTGTTTTCTATGGCTTAGATGGACTCGGGGCGTCCGCTTCCGCTCACCGCAGATGGCCTATGAACCAATTCATTGCACAGTTTCTCGCACAGTTGGGGGTGCTTTCGGCGCGTTTATTGGTTCAGCTGTTGACGCGATCTTCCAGTCCTCTCAGATCCGCCATCAGACTATCGAAGGGCGGCGGTTCCGCAAAGAACATTTCCTGCATATCTCGGTAGTCAGTCCGAATTCGCCCAAGTCTATCTTCGGGAGGGCATACCCGAAGGCTTCCCGGTTTCGCCAGATCATACCGCGCCGCGGCCTCGCGGAAAAAAATCTTCTTGTGCTCTACCACGCTTGAAAGCAGCCCGAAATCGGTTATCGCATTCTGCCCGTATTCATGCCGGTACAGACGGGCGAGGTCGTAACAATGGCGCGAAACGCGCGGCGCTGTCTTCCCCGAATGGTAGACAGCATGGAGCAACGTTGCCTTCTCCCAGAATGTACGTTCCGGTCGTAGAACGTGAACTTCCGCGGTCGGCTGAGCGAGGATACCGGGAAGTGCGTCGGCAATGTAAGGCTGAATCGGCTGCCGCTCCGACGGCCACACGTCCCCTCGGCATCCAAATTCCAGGCGGACGACAGGGCGAATATAGCTGCCAAGGCCGTACAGGTTCTCTTCGAGACCGAGCGGATAGTTGAACAGCAGGCTCTGCCGATCTGCGTCGGCCGGATCTTCACGAATCTCCCAATCCGCGTCCCCGAGGACCGAGCGAAAGGACTCCTGGAGTTCGTGTCGGACGGCGCGCTGAACGGTCTCGGCACACTTGTCCGCCAGTTCATCCAGTTTGCGATTGCGCTTGTTTGTGCCCGCGATGTTGGAAGGGTCCTGCTCTCCGATGAATCCGAGGGCATGTCGGTCCAGAACGATGTCCACATCTTCGGAGAAGCGCTCGATAACCTTGTAGATCTTCGACAGCGAGGTTCCGCCTTTGAAGAGCGGGCCGGGCAGCTTCGTGCTCAAGAAGATTCGGTGAAGCGCCCAGCAGACCCAAAAATCTTTTTCCACGATTGTTGCCGAACCCACCCGCAAGCGGGCGGCAGTCTCGCGGAAGGCGATTGCGCGCTCGGGGGCGGGTAGTAGAGCGAAGTGATCCATCTGTGGACTCGCTCTAAGTTAAGCCGTGACCACGTCTATCGCCGATGTCATCCAATGCGGCGCGTAACGCGCAAGGCCCTTCAGCCCGGTTTTCGCATCGGGGGGCAGGCTCTGACGAAGCTGTTGAATGATGCCGGCGGTAAGATGATCGGGACCGAATGCGCGCATTGCTTGCAGCGCGACGCCTGCCGGGGTCCCCGCTCCCAACAGGGCCCGAGGGCCCGCGTGTTTGAAGTGGATGATCTGATTGCCGACCTTGATCTTCCTGGAACTACCGTCCGTCAAATAGACGATCTGTGCGGGCACCTGCGTAGAGAGGCCGAGCGCGTTTGCCGCATGCGCTGGTGTTGGCTGCAGCCGGTACCCGGCCTGTGCGGCGATCAATTTCGCTATCGCATCTGGGTCCGGCGAAAGAGCGCCGAATGTGGGGTGCGTCTTCGGGATATGGTAGACCCCACGAGCGATTCGCCTTATCTTTCCCGCTTTGGTCAGGCGGCTCAGAGCCTGATCTATGGTAGCGCGATTACCCAGATCGTCGAACATCCTGGCACCGAATACTGCCCCTGGGGACCCCGACTCCATGCGATCCAAGAGTTTCAAACTGAGATGAGCCATGTCAGAAATACTTTAACATATTTCTGACAGCGAACTTGATGAAGTTCGCGGCCATCTCGTCTTCCGGGGGAAGGGGACGGAGGAAGGCTTCAGCCAGCCGTTGTTTCCCGTCCATCGTGATCCTGAAGGTTGGTACAAGGTCGTTGGCTCCGCCCGTCTCCGTGGTACCGTAGAAGGCTCCATTTGCTGCTTGCCCAATCCGGCCTCCGGAGTTGAACCGTCCGCATACCCACTTGCGCGCAGAAGTTGTAGATTAACGCAGTGTGCCGCCTGGCGCGCCAGTCTGGGATTGAAAGAAGAACATGCATGAAAAGAAACGACTACACCCTGCGGAGGAGCACGCGCTCTTTTTCTTCGTGATTCATAGGTCCGGATGCTGGTGGAACTGGCTGAGTGGGCAAGTTCAATTCCCCGACCCCATCACTGGGAGAATCATGGCCGAAGGATGCTTGGTGTCGCGGAAAATTCTTTGAGTCGCCACCTGAAAATCTGAGGCCGAGGCCTCGAAGATATTCGGAACAAACTTCTGCGGGTTGCGGTCAATAAGCGGGAACCACGTGCTTTGCACTTGAATCATGATCCGGTGCCCCTTGCGGAACAGGTGATCGTGCGAGAGTAAGTCGATCCGATACTCCACGACCTCATTTGGTTTTACAGGTTCAGGTCTCTCAAAGCTATTGCGGAACCGGCCGCGAAGAACGTCCGCGGCAATCATCAACTGGTAGCCCCCCATTGGCGGATCATCCGTTAGATTCGGCGGGTTCACGTCGATAAGCTTAACCACCCAATCCGAGTCGCTGCCAGAGGTGGACGCAAACAGGTCGGCAACAACATCCCCCGCAATCGTCACATCGGATTCAAGCGGCTGAGTCTGCCACATCGCGACATCCGGCCGATCTGCAACGAATCGCTGGTCTTCGATGAGCCATGTGGCCCAACCCGCAGCTCCGCCGTAAGTCTGGGAAATTGGCCGCTGCCGATACGGTATAGGATGGGCCGGGTCCGATACGAAACTATCGGAGGCCGGGTCGCTCCCCGAAGGCGCATCGAACGAGGCCTCACCTGAAGCATGCAAGTAAAGCTTCCGCTCCCGCATTCCCTTGGGAGGCCACTGGTCGTAAGATTTCCATTGATTTAGCCCAGTCTCAAACAGTTGAATCCGAGGTAAGTTCAATGAGCCTTTGCCCTTCAGCCAGTAAGCAAACCAGTGCGCCTGAATGTTACTCCGAAAGTATGCTCCGGTATCCGAGCCGAATTCAACACTCTTCAAGCGGTGGCCGCCACCCCATTCCCATCCGCCGTGATTCCACGGGCCGACGACAAGGTAGTTGTATTGACGCGACTCGGGTGTCTCACTCGCAGCGAAGATACGCCAAGGTCCCGCGAAATCCTCCTGGTCGAACCACCCGCCGACATTCAGATTCGGCACCGTACCCCGCCCGATGTAGTTTTGAACCGCCAATGCACGCCAGAAGTCATCGTAGTTTGGATGCGCGATAAAGTTGTTCCAAGTCGGCCGTTGACCGTCCAGGTAGCGCGCATTCGCCTCTCGAAGCGGCCCCAGGTTCAGATACCACTCGTAAGTGTCGAACTGGTCGAACTCGAATGTCTTATTATTCTTGCCCGTCTCCATCATGGAGGCGTATTCGAAACCGTAGCTCAACCGAAACGCGCCGTTGTGGTGAAAATCGTCTCCCAGGAACATATCGGCTGGAGAAGCCTGCTCGGAGGCTGCCTTTAACGCGGGATGCGGCTCGACCAGCGCCATCTCGGTCAGCCAGCCCGAGTAAGATTGACCCAGAATTCCGGCCCGGCCATTATTTCCCGGAATGTTTTTCAGCAGCCAATCAATGGTGTCGTAGGTGTCGGTGGCTTCGTCAATCGACTTAGAATCCTTCCTATCGCG
This sequence comes from Bryobacterales bacterium, assembly GCA_003136675.1. Taxonomy (GTDB): domain Bacteria; phylum Acidobacteriota; class Terriglobia; order Bryobacterales; family Bryobacteraceae; genus Bog-113. The sequence goes on along the minus strand of PLFE01000005.1, from coordinate 5,856 downwards.
GACGGGACGCAGCATCACGAACTGGCCTTCGGATTTGTAGCGCCCGCGAATATCCTGGAACACAAAGAAGTAACCGTCCTGAGCCAGATCGCTCATACTGCCGTTGAGGTTATAGGCAGCGCCATCCCATCCATAGGGGGAGCGGTCGATTAAGAACGGAAGTGCTTCGGTGCGGACCTTCGGCGAAAACACGATGGTATGCAGGTGCACGCCGTCGCGCACCGGTACGTCGTATTCCTTTTCCTCATATTGCTCGGCGAACTTAGATACGCGTTGACTTTCGCGAGTGAAGATAAAACTTACGGGAGATTTCGGCTGCATGTACTGACCCTTGATTCCGGCACCATCCGGCGAGAGCGTACCCTCAAACTTCAGTCCCCACTCCTTTAGCTCGAAGTCGACCTGATTGCCGGTCAGGTGAATTGGATCCAGATTGACGCTGGAGTCCCCCTCCGGGCTGATCATGGCGCCCGAGTAGACGCCATTCCGTGGCGGCGCCACGAACAGTAACACCTTCTGCCTTGTCTGCCCGCTGACAGCGGTGCCTTGCCACACGCCTTCTATCGTCTTTGCCGGCTCTTCACCGAACAGGCGCGGGAAAAGCAGAAGTACCGCGAGGATGACCATCAAGCCGTTAAGTCGATTAGTCTGTTGCAAATTAGTCCTCTCATTCCATTGTTTGTGCGGGTCGGCCGACAGAGTGCCTGACGCGTCTTCTTTCAATGACAGCTTATCTCGCCCAACCGTACGCTCGCGCCGGACGCTATAGCCGGAGTGAAGATTGGTGTCCCTGGGCCGGCCCCCCGCAAGTTCGTTCGGGACATTTTGTTTCTTCCCACTCTCTTATGGTTTGATGAGCGGGCACCCTCGCCCTTGACCACAAGAGTGAACAGCTCAAACTAGAATCGATATCTAGTTGCTGTCGGCTTTCCAAAAGTAGTAATCAGCAGTATACGGAACTAAGGCTTGATCACCGACATTACAGCTCACCGAGGGTGCGCTCCCTCCGGTAGTGTTGAGCCGCTGCACATAAGTAACCTTCGTGAGGATGCCGGACCCGTTCGGCCCGGCTTGGGTCCCGATCGCCTGGAGGAGGAGACAAGGAATCGCGCCTGTGTCGGGACAACTCGGATCGGTACCGGCGTTGATACTTCCGGTTTTAGATCCCCAAACTACGCTGCTGTCAAGTGACGACTGCCAGGTGGGGCAGTCAATCGTATCGGTATCCACCGACTCGACGCAACTTGGGGGGGCTGGCGGTACGGCGCTAGGGTTGGGACTCAGGAAATGCGTCACAATCTGCTTGGTGTAGTTTCCGAATGTGACCGACAGAGTGGCTTGCGGCCTTGATGAGTTGACGGTCCATGAGGTTGTGTCACCCGACGGCAGGCAGATATAGGCTTGCGTGCCCACGGCGTTGCCCTCGATGAAGGCAATGTTACCCGCCGGTGGTGTAATTGCGGGCGGGGTTACTGGCTGGATGATAGACTGGGCCTTCGATGGCGCCGCCATGCCGATTAACACAAACGCCGTCCCGGTCCACATAGATTGTCGTGTTCGTCTTGTAAAGTTCATTTCTTCTTCTCCTGCCTGGTGCATTTGCTTCACGCCTGGCAGAAATAGTTTCCCAAACTATACTTGTCAAGTCACTGCGTAAATATGTAGTCTCGTGGATCATTCGATCAACCGCGTCCGCAGCCCTTTGCTTACCGCTTCCGACTTGGACCGGACCTGTAACTTCTCGTAAATATGCCTGAGGTGAAACGAGATTGTGTGCGTGGTGACGTGCAACTCCGCCGCGGCGGTCCTATAACTGTGTCCGTCCGCAAGCAGCTTCAGCAGGCGGATTTCGTGCGGTGTCAATTGTGGGCTGGCGTATTGGCTGGAGCGGTCCTCGAAAGGCAGCCCAAGACACTCGCTTCTTGACAGTGTTTGAAACATATGATTCTCCCTCGCTTGGTGAAGGGCGCAAACGCGCCCGCTTTACGGAAGCACGCGAAAAGGCACGTTGCTGGAAACCGTGCCGGCGGGTGTTACCACCTGGACGGTCCCGCTCGCCGCGCCCGCGGGTACGGTAGTAGCGATCAGAGAACTCGACACCACTTCAAAGGCAGCCACGACGCCGTTGAAGGTGACGCGGGTCGCGCCAGTCAGACCGGTTCCCAAAATCTTGACGACTGCTCCCACTCCGCCGGAGGTGGTTTGCGTTTTCACAAACGGGCCAAGTCCCATCGACAGGCTGAAGACTGTCCCTGCTGTGCTTGATCCTCCATGCGCCGTTGTCCCGTAAAAGTTCCCGTCCGTGCCCTGAACCAGCGCCGCGCTGGGAGAAGCGCCGTCCGGGCATCCCGGTTGAACGCAGAAGCTGTACAGGGACGTCAGTGTGCCACTGGGGGTAATCTTGAAAATGGTGCCATATCCCGCGGCGCCGCCTTCCTGTGTTGTCCCGTAGAAGTCGCCATCAGTGCCCTCGACAAGACCTGCAAAGGGACTCTCGCCATCCATGCACCCGCTTTGCGAGCAGAAGCTGTAGAGCGCCGTGAGAGCTCCTCCTAAGGTCGTTTTGAAGACCGTTCCACATCCAGTGCCGCCACAGTTCTCATTACCGGCCTTGGCGGTACCGTACAGATACCCATCGAGACCCTGGACGAGGGCGGATTCCGGGGAACTCCCGGTTGGGCACGCGGTTCCCCCGGTGCAGAAACCGTAAATCGTAGTCAGAGAGCCTTTCGGCGTTATCTCGAAGACGGTGCCCGCCCCCAACTCATACCCGCCGTTCGTGGTTGACCCGTAGAAGTTCCCATTGGATGCCTGGACCAGTGCCGCATTTGGTCCGTAGCCGTCGTAGCAGGAACCGACTGAGCAGAAGCTGTAGAGGGTGGTCAGCGCGCCGCTCGGGGTGATTTTGAAAACCGTCCCCTTCTCGATAGCGCCGCCCAATGCAGTTGTCCCGTAGAAATCCCCATCGCCGGTTTCGATCAGTCCAGCCGTGGGAAACAGTCCATCCGCACACCCGCTTAATGAGCAGAAACGGTAGAGCGTCGTAAGCGTTCCCGTTGGCGTAATCTTGAAGACTGTGCCACCGCCGAGCGCGCCGCCGTAAGTGGTCCCGTAGAAGTCACCGTCAGCCGCCTGGACCAGCCCTGCCATGGGAGTGGCGCCATCCATGCACGGGAGGTCGGGTTTGCAGAAGTGGTGGAGCGTCGTCAAGAGGCCACTCGCCGTGATTTTGAAGACCGTGCCATAGTTGCCCGTATAACCTTCGCCCGCCGTGGTCCCATAGAAGTCCCCGTCCAACGCCTGAATGAGCGGAGAGGCAGGAAATGAGCCGTCCGTTAAATCGAAGGTGTGCAGCGTGGTGAAAGTTTGGGCGGTCAGGGCCGTCGCCGCTGAGAGCACGAAGAGAGCGCAGGCAATTCGTTTCATGGATGACCTTCTTCCTAGAGTTGGTTTGCAGTTCCGTATTTACCGGGCAAGGTGGAGGCCGTCCCTCAGGGCGCCGCGGCTCCCGGTAACTCAAACACGGCTCCCTGATTTGCCGCGCCGCCGGAGGATGTAGTCCCATAAAGGTTCCCAACCGTGTCGCGAATCATACCAGTGTATGGCCTGCTCCCCCCATCCACGCTATCGAAGGTATACAGCACCGTCTCCTCGCCGCTCGCGTTCAGCTTGAACACGACGCCGCCGCCGTCCAGCTCTTGAGCAATTCCGTCGCCACCGTCATAGGTGGTTCCATAGAGATTGCCGTCTGAATCGCTAATAACGCCCCCGTAAGGGTTTCCGCCGTCGCTGTGTCCGGTGAAGGCGTATAGCACCGTTTCCTGGCCGGGCGCGCTCACCTTGTACACAACACCGACGCCTTCCTCGCCATCCCCTACGCCACCGAAATAGGTAGTTCCGTATAGGTTGCCGGCGGAGTCGCGGAGAACGCCGGCCTTCGGGTCGCCGCCATCGGCCAGTCCCATGAAATTGTACAAGACCGTGAACTGATCGTTCGCACCCATCTCGTACACAACTCCACACCCCGTTGGGCCGCCACCTTCAGCCGTGAGTTTCGAGACTCCAAAAACCCGCTTTGTCTGCAACATTTTGCTTTTCATGTCAATCCTCCTGATCGATGGGTGGGTCAGCACGCGCATTTCAACTAGCACACGCTGCTGAGCTTTAGTAAGCGCGTAGCCCGATGCCGCCTCGACGCGGGCGTCTGCGCCAGCAAACTTTGAGGCAGGGTGCCGGAACGCTCGGCCAATAACGATTTGACCAGCCGTTTCAGTTGACCGTCACGGCCGCTGGCAAGTGCGGCGTCATAACGCGCGAGCCAGAAATCGGGGTTTCTGGACTCCGACAAAAGATCCGTTGCTGCTTGAATGAGATCCGCGTGCGACATGGTTGCTCCTCTCGTTCGGCGGGAAGCCCGGTGAACGAATTCTCCTGCCCTCAATACCAGTAGCGCAGGAAGAACAGAAAAACCGCCAACATGCTAACCTCCTAGAAACCGACGCTGGCGGTCAACTTCATGCAGCCGGAACCAGATGGCGAGATCACCCGTCTTCTCAGCGCCTTTCAAGAGGGCGATGCAGCAGCCGAATCGCGTCTGATGGACCTCACCTATCGCGAACTGCGAAAAATCGCTGCGGGTCATCTGCGGCGGGAGCGTTCCGCGCGCAGCCTCCAGACCGCCGACCTGGTTCATGAAGCTTATCTCCGGCTGGCAGGTCGGTCCGGCCTGCCCTGGCGCGACCGTTCCCATTTCTTTCAGATCGCCGCGCACGTGATGCGCCAGGTTCTGGTCGATCGCGCGCGCAAGCGGCACGCCGGCAAGCGCGGCGGGAGTGTTCTTCAGGTGAGCCTGGACAAGGCGCTCGATATTGCCGAAGCGCGATCGGCAGACTTCCTCGCGCTCGAAGACGCGTTGGCGCGATTGCAGCAGGTGGACGCGCGCCAGTGCCAGGTGATCGAGATGCGGTTCTTCGCGGGCATGTCCGAGGAGGAGATCGCGCAGGCGCTGGGCGTTTCCGAGCGCACCGTCAACCGCGAATGGCGCATGGCGCGCGCGTGGCTTTATCAAGAGGTTCATAAGTGAATCCCGATCGCTGGCAGCGCGTGAAGTCTCTGTTCGAGCGGGCGCTCGACCAGCCTGCCGCTGCGCGTGATGCTTTCCTGCAACAGGCGGCCGAGAGCCCCAGCGTAGTCGCGGAAGTTCGAAAACTGATTTCGGGCGATGCGGTGGCTGACGGTTTCATGGACGGCGCAGGGTGGACCGAATCCATAGCGCCGCTCCTGTCGCCGATGGATCTGGTTGCAGGACACTATCGCATCGTGAGCGTGTTGGGCCGCGGCGGCATGGGCGTGGTCTACCGTGCTGAAGATCTTACGTTATCGCGTGCGGTGGCGTTGAAGTTTCTTCCTGGCGGAGCGTCGGAAACTCCGCAGGCTCTGGAGCGACTTAAGCGGGAGGCGCGCACTGCGGCGGGGCTGAATCATCCGAACATCTGCGTGGTCTACGAGACTGGGGAGCATCAGGGGCAGCCCTTCATCGCCATGGAACTGCTGGAAGGCAAGACGCTGAAAGATCGCATCGGCGCGCGCCCTTTGAAGACGGAGGAGTTGCTGGAGTGGGCCGTCGAGATCGCCGATGGCCTGGAGGCGGCACATCGAGCCGGTATCGTGCATCGCGATATCAAACCGGCAAATATTTTCATCACGACGCGCGGGCAGCCCAAGATTCTGGATTTCGGTCTGGCGAAAGTCGCATCGCCATCTTCAGACCGCACCCATCTGGAGACTGAGGAATATTTGACGACGCCCGGCGTAGCGATCGGCACCGTGCCTTACATGTCGCCGGAACAGGCGCGC
>PLFE01000022.1:45552-45732 GCA_003136675.1 Bryobacterales bacterium | reverse complement strand
TTGGATCAAATCGGTAAGCAGGAGCGCGCGTTCCTTGAGGAGTCCTGTGGTCACAGCCGCTTGGCCCCCAACGCGGATTTGTTGGTTGATCTCTTGGATCCGGTCTTCGCTCACACGCGTGGCGGGCGAATCCTGAGAGAGACCCAAGAAGCCACTTGCCACCAGGCCAGCTATGAGCCG
>PLFE01000022.1:0-45515 GCA_003136675.1 Bryobacterales bacterium | reverse complement strand
GCCGCGGAATCGTCCGGTGCTTACGAGAGTGCCTTATCCGGAAGTATCTGTGCGACGCGCGTTCTCCCCGCAGATTTGCCGGGGTAGTGGTAATCTGTTTCGACGAGCCACGGAACTGCCGAGGCTCCTACCCTCAAATCCGTTAGGAGCGACCTTGGCTGTATCCATCTTCCACATCGGGCTACCGCTAGACCATCCATCGATCCCGGCAGAGGAGCGCCCAAAGATCGCGAAGAGGTTGAGGGATCTGCAGGAACGGATGAAACGCGCTGGCTATAAATACGAAATCACCCACGCCTCGCCCGACACCGGCCTCAATGGTTTCAAACATCAATTAAGAACGCAACCTTGTGATGGGGTCCTGATCGGGGGTGCCGTAGCAGGCGATCCTGCGATGAGTTACTTCATGGAGAAAATCATTGACGCAACTCATGAAGTGGCTCCGAAAGCGAAGGTTATGTTTTACAACCACTCGGTCGATGTACTCGAAATTGTTGAGCGTTGGTTCGGATCGAGCCAGCAACTGAATCAGTGAGTAACGCGAAGCGCGACCGGCTGCCCTTCCCCCGCACCTAAGTACAATAGTTCCTGAGGAAATTTAATCCATGAAACAGTTCGTTACAGCCGGATTTACGCTGTTGGCTTTCTTTGCCGTCACCGCCGCAGCACAGGATTGGTATCACGACCGCGAAGCCCGTTTCCAGGGCGAGCAATGGCGAGCCCACGTTTTTGAGCACGTCAGAACCGATTTGGACCATATCGGGAGCGCGGTCTGGGCCGCCGGAAAGGAACGCCGGCGCCTCGATCGAACCAAAGTCGAACTCGGCGAATTGCAGGCTAAGCTCGAAACCGGCGGATTCGTCGATCGGCCCGAACTGAACGATGTGATCGATTCTATGCGGAAGTCTGCGAATGACCAGCGATTGTCGCCGCGGGATCGCGACGTGCTGCACGACGATCTCAATCGCCTCGTCGAATACCGCGACCACCATGAACGCTGGGCCCGCTAAATCCGTCGCCGTTTCGATTGCATGGTGCCACGCCAGCTTCTATGCTGGTGAAGGAAACAGTTCGACGGTGATGGAGTCTCACCGATAACCGTCCTGAACGCTCGGGAATAATAACTCCTACTCTCGGTCGGGTAGGAGTTTTTCTTTTGCCCGCAACAGGTTGCTGATCGCTCGCAGGACCATGAAAGGAATAGCCATGCTGAGGTATCTAGTCATCCTCTTGGGCGCAGGCCTCGGCGGGGTGGCGCGCTTTTTCATCGGGACCACCATCATGAGCCGCTTTCGCGGGGGTTTCCCCCTCGGCACTTTCCTCGTGAACGTCAGCGGCTGTTTTCTGATCGGCCTTCTGATGACCATCCTGACCGAGCGCTTCCCTGCGCACATCAATTGGCGGCTATTCCTGGTAGTCGGCGTTCTGGGTGGTTACACCACCTTCTCCAGCTTTGAGTTCGAGAACCTGATGGCCGCCAGGACCGGTGATTGGTTCATCGCCCTCGCCAATGCCGTCGGCAGCGTAGTAGCTGGATTCATTGCCGCATGGCTGGGGCTTGTGCTCGCAACCAGGCGCTAATGCGGCAGTGTCGATTTGCAAATCCGGATCATCTGCACATCTGAAATCGCCATCATCGCCGTATCCAGAATGCCTTCGATCTCCGGCAGCAGACGAGCAAGATTCTCTTCCGTTTCGACAATTGAAATCAGGATCGGTCGATCACGGGTGATCAAATGCGACTGATGCATTTCAGCGGATTCTCCAAAGCCCTCCACCCCGCGGAACACCGACACTCCTGATATTTCCAGCTCGCGGCACTTTTCCACCACCGCCTCGTAAAGCGGCTTGCCGTTCCACCGCTCGTCTTCACCAACGTGAAGCCGCAAGTACTTAGCCGGCTGGGGTTCCGGCATTCTTCGCTTCCTCCTCAAGCGGATTCCGATGCACCAGCCGTCGAACCTCGACATCGGAAAGCACGATCAGGCCGTCCTGCATCATGGATTCGATCGTGTCCAGGATCTGCGGCAGCCGCTCTTCCCGTTCCACCACCGAAATCATGATGGGCAAATCGTGCGAGAACTGAAGCAGGCTCTTCTTGTGGGTCTCGCGTTTCGCGCCATATCCAAGAATGCCCCTGTAGACCGTCGCGCCGGCTACATCCATCATTCTCAGCCGCTTCACGATGGCTTCATAAAGAGGTTCACCATGAAACTTGTCCGCCTCTCCAAGATAGATGCGGATCAGCTTTGCCTTACCTCGAATATCCTCGTGTGGGCGGACCGGCTGGGGCTGCCTTCCCTGAACGACCGACTTGATGATGGAGGTGTCCTGAACCTCGATCAGCCCGTCGGTGACCATGTCATAGAGTGTAGGCAGTAATTCGTCGACGCGCACCCCAGTCTCGACGAATTCGATCCGAATCGGCATGTGTTCCATGGAGCCTTCCGTATCGAGCGTATGAATCATCTGATGGGTACCGAAGCCCATTGAGGGACGTAGAACCGTGGCTCCCGCCACCTGTTTCTGCCGCAGGAAGTTGACCACTGCCCGCCAGGCTGGCTCGAGGTGGTATCGCGAGTCTTCATTGAGATAGATGGTGACTTTCTTCGCCGGTCCCTTCGGGAGCATTTGCAAACTGCCTCTCTTACAAGTCTACGACCGGCTTCGCGCCCGTCAGCAGCACAGCGCAAAGACCGTCCCGAACGTCCGGAGAAACGTCGAGGCGCTGTAGTCTCTCGATCGTGGTGCTCACGTCATAGGCCGCTGAATGAAAGGTGATCTTGTCGCCGTCGAGGAGGGCCCAACACGCTTCGGGCCGCCCCATCTTAGCTTGGCCGACGCTGCCGGGATTCACCACCGTCTTATCTCCGGCCGAGCGTCGAAACTGGAGATGCGTGTGCCCCACCAGCAGACACGCGGCAGAGGTTCTGTGCAAGAGGTAGGGCCATCTCTCCGATTCTGGAGGACAGTAGTCGTAAAGCGGGTCTTCCGGCGTCGCGTGACAAAGAAAGAAGTCCGTACCACCCGAACTGCGGGAGGCGGTCAGCGGCAGACTCCGCAGGTAAGCCTTATGCCGTCCGGATAACGCCCCCGCGGTGAATGTCCCCATTTCCTCGGCCATTTTGCGAAAAGGCGCGGAACACCGTGGCTCACCGCCGAATCCAGCCAGATGATCGTGGTTGCCGCGTACCACGACCGCCGCGTGGCCTTGAACGAAATCCACCACCTCCGCTGGATTCGGGCCATAATTCACAAGGTCGCCCAGCACCCAGAGTTCGTCGTAGTCCTTCGGAAGCGCGGTCACGGCCTCGAGGTTGGCGTGCAAGTCGGAAGCAATCAGGATCCTCATTCGGTTCTCCAATTGTCTCGTCTCCTGGCCCAGATTGTTGCGCCAAAAGCCGCACAGTCACCCTGCGGAGCATCCGGAATGCTCCGAATTCCACCTTTAAACCATTGAATATGCGATGCCCATGACCTGCCGGAGAAAGCCCCTGCGACGGCCGGTGAATTGCCATTTAGATAAGCGGAGGAAAGGAACACAATGACCATTTATACGAGCGTTTGGGCTGTTCTGGCACTCGGGCTGGTGATGCTCGCCGTGGTTCGCAAAGTGAAGGCCCGCTCAGAGGACGACACCGTGCATCTCAGCAGCGCCAACTGGAGCGTTGTCGAGAAACAACAGACCGTAGCTCATTTCATGGAGCAGATGGACCGTTGGGGACTCATCCTGACTTTCGTCACCGTGGCCTATGGGTTGGCACTCCTGGCCGTGTATCTTTACAACATCTGGGAGCAGGGGAAAAATATCATCTACTAAGACGCCCATTGCCTGGTCGGTCCCAAACGCCGCATTGGTCAAGAAGGCGAGAAACCTCATCGCGGTCCGCGCCAACCTTGTGCGCGCTGCTGAGAAAGTCTTCCGCTTCCACCGCATACCAATTCCGGCGATCCGGATCGCCCAGGCCCGCAATATTAAAAGGCTCAATCGCGAGAAGGATGTCCCGATTCAACTGCGCTGTCTCCTCACTTCCGCGAACAGAGCGAGCCCGCTCCATGAGTTCGGTTACCTGAAATCCAGGATTGTCGTGCAGCAGGAATGATCCCGCAAGATGCGGTCGCCCCAGGCGTCGCGCCGCTTCCGCATAGCTCGCTGCGGCAAAGTAAAGCAGTGAAAGAGAAACGAAGAGAGGGAAGTTACCCAGGCTGGCGTAAAGGCTGCCGATAAGTCGCGCAGTCGCGAGTAAGTCATCATCGGTCTGTTTTGCATAAGTCGCGAGCGCCGTCTGAAAACGATCGGTCTCCCAGTCTCTCTCGAGAATCTCCGCCAGGCGTCCAACGCCGAATAACACCAGCGGAAAACCCGTGGACATCAGTGGATCTACAAAGCCGGCCGCCGAGGGCAACAACGCCCAGCGCTTGCCCGTTATTGCGCCGCTGCGAAAAGAGAGCTGCGGCGCGTAGGTGAACGGGCGCTCCTCAGTTGCGTTTTGAAATTGCTCGCGCACTGCCGGTAGCAAATCCAACAGCCTTTGCCATGCCGGGGCGCCTTCGTGCAAGCGCAGGCGATCGGCCAGCGGACGGATTACCGCAACTCCCGCGCTCGTGATTCCATTGTTGAATCGCAGCACCCACATCCAGCCGCCTTCAAAAACATGATGCAGCGCGGCGTCGTCTACTGGGTGCGGCGGCGTAGCGCCCACCTGGAGCGCGTCCACCCTTCTTACGTTTCGGAAATGTGTGTAGAGCGCGGCAGTTTCAGGAAAGTCGCGCAGCGGGATCTCAGGCAGCGCCAGGACTTTGTGCAGGAAGCCTCGCGGCCCAGTCGCGTCCACCACGAATCGCGCGGAAAACGCGGCTCGTTCGCCATGGCGTGTACCCTCCATCTGAACGAAATCGTCGTGCTCAGTCGCTCCCTCTAACTTGACTTCATCCAGATAAGTAGCTCCAGCATTCTGCGCCGCTTGAACAAACAGTAAGTCGACATCCGGCCGGTACCAATGCGTATCGGAGATTTCATCGTGAGGGCTCGCAGCTACCAGCAATTGTCTTTCACGGTCGGTCACAGGGAACGGCCGCTGCCCGAGACCATGATGATAAAAGGTAAACCCGCGCTTCAACCCACAGCCGGCACGCGGGTAAGTCCGCTGCCATGTTCCCCACTTACAGAAAGCCGTCAGGCTCGTGAGCTGATAACGGATGCAAAGGTCTTCGAGCAGCAGGTTCGCCAAAGGAGTGGAGGATTCGCCGATTGCGAAGCGCGGATGCTTGCCGCGTTCCAGCAAAAGAACCGACCGTCCCAATCGCCGTGCGATCATCGCGAGCAAAGATCCCGCGAATCCAGACCCAATGACGGCGACGTCGTAGATCTCGCTCATTTAGTTTCCTCCGCAAACGTGACAACCCGTCCGGGCGATGACTACCTGCCGGTGGTTCATCTCTTGCAGGCGTTGCCTGCGAGCCGCGAAGCACTCACCGCAATTCGAGAATTTTTCCAGATCCCACAGATCCGCGAAAACGCGCCCCCGCTTCAGTCCCAAACCATGCTCCATCGCAGCCTCCAGTGTCTCCATGCGAGGTGGCGCAAAGTCCCCCGTTGCCGCCAGAGCTTCCATTGCGCCGGTACCTCCGCGCGTGGGGATCAAAGACGCCGCGGTGGCGTCGCACCCGAAAGCGAAGTCCAAAGACCGCTGCGCCCATTCCAGCGCGGCGTCCTCCTCCAGAAAAGGAGGCTTCACCAGAATGAAAACCCGCAAATCGATGGCGTTCGCTCTCAGCAAGCACGCTGCGAAAGAGAACTGTTCCAGGGTCATGCGCTTGTTCAGACGGCGAAGCACCTCCGGATGGGCGGTCTCAAGGCCCATGGCAACTTCCAACCGCCCGCCGATAAGATCCCGAAACCGGAAGCAGTTCTCACCAATCAGCGCCGGATGGCTTTCGACGATCACCCGTTCATAGCCCGCCAGCCGTTGCGCGATCGCAGCGTAATCCTCCACCGGAATAGCGCGCGGATCGAAGAAGCTTCCACTGTTATATAACTTGATGCATGGCGCTGGCGCTAATCGGGAGAGCGCATAGTCAATCTGCGCGGGGATAGCGCCCGCCGGAACCGTTTCCGCAAGCGTATTCTTCCACAAATCACACATTACGCAGTGCCACGGACATTCACGGTTCGTCAAAAATACGGTATTGACGGGAGTCCGTTGGCCTTCACTCGAACATTCATCCTCGGTGAAGTGCAGGTAGGGGCGAAACGGATTCAGCGCCGGGTGCTCGGAAGTAGTGGTCACGAATAAAGGGACAAAAACTGTTTCCGGTACTCAGCCTCGCGCAATGGCAGTAGCTGCTCCAGCACAGCCGCGGGCAGCGCGCCATGTTGGAACCGGCGCTTGGCGAAAACAGGCATCGTGAGCTTGGTTACACTCCGGATGCCTCGCGAGACAATTTCCCCCTTCAACGCATAAAGCCGGGGCACATCATAGCCGGTTAGTTCGATGAAAGGAACCGCTTCAGCGATCGCGATCACAGATGGCCGCAGGAAAGGACTAAAGCCTTGGAATCCCAAACTTCGCGCTGGTGCGTAAGTGCGCGTATAAGACCGGCTCAGTCCGCCGCTATAAGTGAGAGAACGCTTGATCTTCCCCACGCCCCACCCTTCCTGATACAGCATCTGGTTGTTGATGACGCTGCGAATGGTCAGCTCCGGATTTTCTTCAATCGGATAGTCCTTCAAATTCTCATCGCCGCCGTCCCCATCGATCAAATAACGCCAGTCGGGGTAACGAGCGCGAATGCCGCGGCAGAGCGCCAGCGCCATAGTGGCGCATTGGATGTCCAGCGGTTTATAATCTTCCACCAGGCGAATGGTTTCTCTGACATCCAGCGCTTCGCCGTCTGCGTCAATAGATTCCAGAAATACGCCTAACTCAAGCGCGTCAAGAAAAGCGCGTGCCTGCAAGGTGTCAGGCCCATCACCCAGATTCAAAACGAATGCCTTCAGCCTGCCCAGGTTCATCCCCAGCTTGCGCATCACGTGGTAAGTCGTGAGAAAGACGCTTCCACTATCGATTCCTCCGGAGAAGCAGATGCCCACCGGCGCATCGGATGGGATCGATTGCAGGAACTGCGAGATCTCTTCCGCAAGCGCGCTGATATACGCGTGCCCGATCTGGTCAAGGTCGGCCGGTAACTCGTCCGGCTTCGGATCAAAGAAACGCGTGTACGCCGGGTCCGGGTCGGGGCAGCCGATCAGTTGCAACTCAACCACGTAGTGCGCCGGCACCATCCTCGTGTAACTCGGATGGAATTGTCCATCGAGACCCTCCGCTTTCAGCCACTCATGAATGGTATCGATGCGGTCCGCCACAACCAACACCGGTCCGGCTTGGCGCTTAGCCAGAAAGTAGCGCATCGGGCGGTCGAGAGACCTCGCCAGGGCAACGGTTTTGCCGCAACGCGCGATCAGCGCGAAAGATCCTTGGATCCGTCGCGCGTCCGCGGGGCGCTTCAGCAATATTTCCCGCGCGTCTTCTGTGCTTAGATTATAGATCTGGTTGGCATCCGGATCGAGGAGATCCACCACTCGCTCAACGTATTGTTCCATGGACTAAAACCGAATTCTATCAGTCGAGCGGCGACACCGGCACCGCATCGAAAGAACCGGCTACCCGCCGCTTCGTTATCATGCAATCTCGGGCATGCTCACATTTCTCCTGCACGGCTGGCGATCCTGGAAAAGCGCGAAACCTATTGCATTCCTCGCCATCTTCGCCCTCGCGCTCGGAATCGGCTCCGCCACCGCCATCTACACCGTCGTTCAAACCGAACTCCTCAGCCCGTTCCCCTACAAAAATCCGGACCTCATGTATTCCGTCAGAGGCACGTATCGCGCCATGCCGGGATGGCAAGCATCGCTCTCCTACGCGGATCTGCTAGACTTCGTAACCCGCCAGAAAACCGCATCCACCTTCGGCTGCGTCAGTCCCGGCAGCTACAACATTTTCTATAACCACAGCGCACTCCACGTTTCCGGGCTTCAATTGTCCCCGGCGCTTGCCGTGGCTCTGGGCGTGCCCCCTCGCATCGGCCGCTGGTTTCAGGACGAGAAACACGAACCCACGGGCCTCTACGCCGCCGTGCTTTCAGACAGCCTCTGGAAGCGCCTCGGCAGCAGCCCTTCAATCATCGGCCAGACGCTGGCCATCAACGGCAAGCCATATACAGTCACCGCCATCATGCCTCCCTGGTTTCGCCTGCCTCCGGAGTCTACCGAAACGTCTCTGTGGGTACCTCTTGATCCCGATCCGGAACAAAAGAACAACCGTGGCTACAACTACCTCACCTGCATTGCCATCAAAAAGGCGGAGGTCACTCCAGCCCAGTTGAACGCGGACATGCAGCGCATCGGCGAGAGCCTGGCGCGCGAGCATCCCGGCGAAGTGACCTTCGATACCGCCCGTGCGACGAACCTGGCAGAGGAAACGGTACGCGAGATTCGTCCCACCCTGCTTCTGCTGCTGGGTGCGGCGGCCACATTGCTCGTCATCACTTGCGCGAATGTGGGTGGATTGTTGGTGGCGCGCTCCGTCACTCGCGCGAGAGAAACCGCGTTGCGCGTCGCGATCGGCGCGGCCCGGTGGCAGCTGGCCCTGCAATACTTCGCGGAAGGGTTAATCGTTTCGCTCTGCGGCGCCGCTTTGGGCGCGCTTCTCAGTTTTGCCCTCATCCGCGCCGTAATTCTCACGGCGTCCGACATCCTGCCCTTCGGCGACCAGGTTACCATTGATGCCCGCGCCATCCTTTTTGCGCTCGGATTGGCCATCCTGTGCGGTGTTCTGTTCAGCCTCGCGCCGCTGTGGCAAGCCGTACGCATCGCTCCCAATGAGGTATTAAGCGACGGCGTCCGCGCCTCCGCCAGCGCGCGTAGCCGTCACTTATTACGCATTCTGGTAGTGGGTGAGATTGCGCTCGCTTTTGGCCTGCTGGCCGTCGGCGTCATCCTCTTCAGCCAGCTCAACAGTCTCTACCACACCAATCCCGGTTTCGAAGTGAACCACCTTTACACCGCCCGCCTTCACGTTCCCCTCACCCGCTTCCCGAAGGATGCTGACCGCATCCTCATAGACACGAAGCTGCTGCGCGCCATTCGCAGCGCTCACGGTGTCGAGAGCGCGGGTTTCACCAACCTGATGCCCCTGATGGGTTGGGGCAACAACTCCTTAATCGAAGTCGATGGGGGTCCGAAACCAGTAGTTGGGAAATCGGAGTTCGTCGAAACCCGCTTCATCAGCCCGGGCTTCTTCAACACCATGAAGATCCCGATTCTCGAGGGCCGCGATTTCAACGATACGGACGTGGCTCACAAAGCCCCGGAGGCCATGTCTCTCATCATCAACCAGACCGCGGCGAAGATGTTCTGGCCGCACCGCGATCCGCTGGGAACCTATCTCAAGGTCTACTCGTGGAGCGATTCGCGCTGGCGCGTGGTTGGCTTGGTGGCCGATACCTACAACGCGGGCCTGATGCACCCGCACAGGCCGGAGGTTTACATCAATTACCGGCAAAACCCCATGGAGGGTCTCATCTGGGCCATCCGGTCGCCTCTCGATCAAGGCGTCCTGGGCCGCGAGTTAAACGCCGCCGTGAAAAGCGCCGATCCGCAAATGCCCATCTACAACCTGGAATCCATGCGCGAGGTTTTCGATCGGTCGCTTTCGCAACAGCGACTGGGCACGTACATGGTTTCCTTCTTTTCTCTATCGGCTCTCATCCTGGCTCTGCTGGGCGTCTACGGCGTGGTTTCCTATTCGGTGCGCCAGCGAACCACCGAAATCGGCACCCGTATGGCCGTCGGAGCCACCACCCAAAATCTGCTGCGCTTAGTGGTTGGCGACGGCTTGAAAATGGCCGCGGCGGGAATTGCGATCGGCCTCGCGGCGGTCTTAGTCCTGGCTCATTTCCTGGCGGATACTTCGCTCAATGTCAGCATCAATGACCCGCGCGCGTTCACCTTAGCCACCCTGTTCGTCATCCTGCTCACCATGCTGGCGTGTTTCTTCCCCGCCTGGCGCGCCACACTTGTCTCTCCGCTCATCGCCATCCGGAACGAGCCGGGTTCCATGTGGCAGCAGACCCATTTCGGATTCTGGCGCGTCGCCGAACGTTTTTCAGATCTGATCGCCCGCGTGAAGGAAGATTATTCCGAGACGGGCGAATCGGAAGCCCTGGCCGAAGTCACCGAAGCCGCTCGCCATGCCAACTCCTTCCCAGACGCCTTGCGCGCGGCGCTCGAATGCCTGCGTGGGCAGATCCGCGCGGAATCACTCGCGCTGCTGGTTCAGAAGCAACCAGGCCAACCTTATCGCTGCACGGCGGTGGTTCCCGATGCCTGTACCGATGAATGGGTGCTTCCCGCCAATGCTTTGGTCGCAGGCCGCCTGCGAAATTTTGCCGGCGCGCTGCCCATCGCGCCGGGAGACCTGGACGCAGTCGATCGCTGGGCCGGGATCGATCTTCCCGAAACGCAAACCCTTCGCGAAATGGGCGCAACCGTGGTCGTGCGCGCCGCCGTGAAGAAAGAAATCAGCGGACTGCTCTTCGCCGGACGCCCCGTCGGCCGCGCATCCTACACATCGTTCGAAAAGCGCCTTCTGCGCGCCGTCGCATCGCAACTCGCGCTGATGATCGAGAACTCGCGACTCACCGACCGCATCGTGGAACAAGAACGCCTGCGCCGCGAATTGCTCCTGGCAACAGAAGTCCAAAAGCGGCTGTTCCCGGAGAATCCTCCGCACACGGCGTCGCTGGAACTAGCCGGCGTCTGCGTGCCCGCACGCGGCGTGGGCGGCGATTATTACGACTTCATTGATCTGGGCCACCATCGCCTGGGAATCGCCCTGGCCGACGTGGCCGGCAAAGGCATCGCCGCCGCGCTGATCATGTCCATCGTGCAGGCCTCTCTGCGCAGCCTCGCCGGCGCCAACGGAGCTTCTCTCGCTTCCCTCGCCGCCAACATGAACCGCCTGCTGCACCGTTCCACCGGCTCCAGCAGCTACGCCACTTTCTTCTACGCCGAGGTGGATGAAGCTGGGCGTAAGCTACGCTACGTGAACGCGGGACATAATCCGCCGTATATTCTTCGTGCGGGTGACCACACGATCATCCCCTTTGTCGCCTCTGACGCAGCCATCGAAGAGCTGCCCGCCGGAGGAACCATCATCGGCATGTTCGCGCAATCGCAGTACGAAGAAGCGGTCGTCGATCTCGCGCCCGGAGATATCCTGATTGTATTCACCGACGGTGTGCCGGAAGCCCTCAACCCCAAAGACGAAGAGTTCGGCGAGGATCGCTTGAAGGATATGCTCCGCAACTGCGCCCATCTGCCCGTAAACGATATGGCGTCCCACATATTGCAGGAATTGAAGGCCTGGATCTCGGACGCGGCCCAATATGACGACCTCACTTTTATTCTGATGAAAGTGCTCTGATGAGAATGACCTGATGCGAATTACAAAGATAGAAACATTCACAGTCGGAAATCCCTGGAAGAACTGGCTCTTCAGCCGAGTCCATACCGACGAAGGCATTCATGGTACCGGCGAAGGCACCCTGAATTACTTCGCGAAAACCGTGGAAGCGGCGGTTCACGAGCTCGCTCCACTCATCATCGGAATGGATCCGTTCCAGGTGGAGATCATCTCGCAGAAGCTGCTGCGCGATGTCTATTCGGATGGCGCGCAGATCCACAATAGCGCCCTGGCCGCCATCGAATTCGCGTGCTGGGACATCATCGGCAAAGCCACGAACCAGCCGGTCTACAACTTATGGGGCGGCCGCTGTCATCAAAAATTGCGCGCCTACGCCAACGGTTGGTATCGCGGCGAACGCAAGCCGGAGATGTTCGCGAAAAAAGCCAAACTGGTGGCCGGACGCGGTTATACGGCCCTGAAGTTCGACCCCTTCGGCAGCGCCTGGCGCATGGTTTCCCGCGCCGATTTCGATCTGGCGATCGACATCATCTCTGCTGTCCGCGACACCGTTGGCGTCAATGTCGATCTGCTCATCGAGGGGCACTGCCGGTTCAACGTGGCGACGGCCGTGCAATTCGCGGAAGCCATTGCCCGCTTCCGTCCGGCGTGGTTTGAAGAGCCGGTGCATCATGCCAATATCGGCGCCATGGTCGAAGTGGCCCGTCGCAGCCCCGTGCCCATTGCCACGGGCGAAAGCCTATCGAATAAACAGCAGTTCGCCGAATTGCTGTCGCACAACGTGGTGAGTATTCTCCAGCCCGAGCCGCTCAGCCTGGGCGGACTATTCGCGGCGCGCAAGATCGCCGACATGGTGGACGCGCATTATGGCGTGATCGCGCCGCACAGCGCGCAAGGCCCGGTATGCTCCGCCGGATGCGTTCAACTCAACGCTTCAATCCCGAATTTCTTCCTGCACGAGATCTTCGACGAATTCAACGAACCGTGGGAAGCCGAGATTGTGACGAATCCTGTGAAGGTTGTCGATGGGTATATCGAAATTCCCGACCGGCCCGGCCTCGGTATCGATTTGAACATCGAGGAAATCAAGAGGCACCCGTATCAGCACGGCAACCATCTGCCGCTCTTTCAGGCGGGCTGGGAAACCCGCAAGCCGCGGGGTTGACTCGTGTGCCGCGTCACACCCGCTCAATCGCCAATCCGCAACGCCGCAACGCGGCTTCCAGATCGGGCGGCCGGAAACGCGTGGCGTCGTACTCCACTTCGAGCGAAGTCATCGCAGGATTCACTTTGATTCGCTCCACGCCGTAAAGCGCCTGCGCCGTGCTAATCCGTTCCAGCAGTTTCTCGTCGAGCGCGTTATCAAGTTTGAAGTGAACCTGAACCTTAGTCAAACGACAATTATAGGTCAAATTCGTCGTGCCACTGCGCCCCCTCGCCGGTCCAAAGCAATGTTACAATTTGATGAATGACCGAGGCCAGTCACAGCCGAGCCGATACCGGAATTCAATCGATTCTTCATTCGGTATTCGTGCGCTATGGGGGCGGCTCGGATCTATTCCTCCCCGTCACCCGCGCCAGTTGGTGGAATGCGGTTGCATGGACCATGATCGGTCTGGGAACTCTGGCATGGGGCGTAGTCCTGGTCTGGACTTTCTGATCAAGCCCATCTCGTCTCCGGGAAACAGCATACAATCTGACAAGGAGAATGGGAATGTTCAAAAGTGCCCTCGTATGTTCCGCCCTGTGCTCAATCGCGTTCGCGGCGCCACCCACGGTGGCTACCGTCATGGATGCGCAACTCGCCTCGGTCGAAAAGGAAGTCGTGTCCCTCGCCGAAGCCGTGCCTGCGGATCAGTACGGCTTTGCGCCCACAAAGGGTGAGTTCCAGGGAGTCCGCACCTTCGCGCAGCAAGCGAAGCATATCGCGTCAACCAACTGGGGTGCGTGCGCGTCGGCGCTCGGGGAAAAGCCACCCACGGAAACCGGCGAGGATGAGAAGGGCCCCGATTCGGTAGCCACCAAAGACCAGATCGTCAAGTATCTGAAAGACTCGTACTCTTACTGCCACAGGGCGGAACTGGCTCTTACCAATACCAACCTGACCGACCTGTTGGGCTACATGGGCGCAGAAAAGGGCAAGCGACCACGTCTATTTTGGGTCAACCTTCCCATCTGGCATAGCTTCGATCACTACGGTCAAATGGTTGAGTACGCGCGGATGAACGGCGTCATCCCTCCGGCCAGCCGCCCCAAGTAGCCCAGTGATTCAGCGGGCCCGCGCCCCGTCCAAGCCCCGGATTCGTTTCAATCGCTCGCGTCACGAACTCTTTCCCGCGGGTGACAGCCGCCACTAAATCCATTCCGGCGGCCAGTCCTGCTGTTACAGCCGCCGAATAAGTACAACCGGTACCGTGCGTGTGCCTCGTTGGAACGCGCGGCGCGACGAACTCGTGCCACACACGACCGTCGAAAAGCACGTCCACCGCGTCCCCGTCCAGATGGCCGCCTTTCACCAATGCGGCGTGCGCTCCCAAATCCGTCAGCGCGCGGGCGGCATCGCGCATCTGCGCCACGCTGTCCACTGCCCGGCCAGTCAAAGCCGCGGCTTCCGCCAGGTTCGGCATCACCAAGGCGGCACGCGGCAACAGAGCTGCCCGGATGGAATCCACCGCATCTGCCGATAGCAGCGGCGCTCCGTGTTTGCTGATCATCACCGGGTCCACCACCAGGGGAAATTCGAAATCCAACGAACAACGGGCTACGGCAAGCACCACCTCAACGTTGCCCAGAGCCCCGGTCTTCGCGGCATGCGGAGGAAAATCATCCAGCAGGGCTCGGATCTGCCGGGTCACCAGATCGGCGGGCATCATCTCTACCTGCCGCACCCCGAGCGTATTCTGCACAGTCACAAGTGTCACAACGGCCTGCCCGAACACGTGAAACTGATGAAAAGTTTTCAGATCCGCCTGCAAGCCCGCTCCGCCCGAGGGATCGGAGCCCGCAATCGTGAGAGCAATGGGCAGCAACCGACTAGTTTATTGAACCCAGTTATTGGACCCAGATGTAGACGCCGGTGGGACTCGACAGAGCGCCTTCATTGACCACCACCTGCGCCTGGCCGGTGACATCGGTCGGAATCTGAACGTTGATCTGTGTCAACCCGCAAAAGTCGGGCGCATCTCCCACGAAAAGCACGGCAGCAGATTCGCCGTTGATGCTTACCGTTACATATCCCAGTGGAATGCCCAGCGGCGGCGCAGCCGGAACCCCGGTCTTGTCCAGCGGTTGCGTGCTGCCGAAGCCCGTTCCATACAGAACGATCACCGACCCCTTCGGTGCCGGCCGGTTGGCGCCGTTCACGCTCAGATCCTGGTTCAACGCCGCGGCGAACGTGTGTCCCGAGGATGTCCCTGCCGCAAACAGCCCGGGCTCATAAGGCGCAATATCCACCAGCCCGCTCGCAATGGTCTTGGTCCCGCTTTGAACCTGCACCAGCGTGGAGATATTTCCGGCGATTTCGACGGGTGCCTCCGCGTTGATCTGGTTGGGTCCGGCGTAGTAGAGCGGCGCGGCTATGCCGTTAAATAAAACACTGGTGGCGCCGAGTGTCGTCGAGACATTGCCCTTCGAATCCAGTTGCGCGCCCAGCGAAGCCGCCGGGCCGATCGCGAGTCCAAACAGAGCCACAATCTCGCCGCCCGCGATGGCGCCCGTTTGGAAAGTGGCCGAGTGGGTGACGGTCACGATGCCGTTCAGGTTCTGGCCGCCGCCAGTTCCAAGAGTCAATTCGCGGACGCGCCGATTTCCGGAGTCCGCCACATAGATATTTCCGTTGCCGTCCTCGGCCACCGCCGTGGGCGAGGAGAGCAGCGCCCCCGCGGCCGGCCCCCCATCGCCGGAAAATCCTGACGACCCGGTGCCGGCTACAGTGCGGATGATTCCACTTGTATCCACGGTCCGGATCACGCTGTTTCCCGTATCGGCAATCCACAGCACGCCGGTTGGGTCTATCCAGACTCCGGCGGGCGCGGCCAGCAGAGCCGCGGTCGCATACCCCATGTCCCCTGCATAGCCGCTTGTTCCAGTTCCTGCTATCACCGATTCAGTACCGTCTGCAAAAACTTCGATGACCCGGTTAGTTCCCGCATCGGCAACATAGATATCCCCGGCCGAATCCGTCGTCAGGCCGGCAGGTGCGCCGAAAGGACCGGCAACGGCGGAGGGCGCCGCCCCGGTGTCCGTGTCGACCGCGAAAATGGCATTGGCGTTGGAAAAATACAGGGTCCCCGTCCCAAAGAAGGAGAGGCCGTCGGGATTCGTCAGGTTCGCGGCTACGACGGCCGGCTCCGAGGCGCCGTTCGCGGCGATGATGGAGCTTCCGTCCGCGATGAAAAGCTGACCGGCCGGGTTGAACGCCAGCGACTGAGGATTGGCCACGTAGTCGCTGACGGGCAGGGCGTTGATCACGCCATTCATCGACACCTGCCGCACACGCCGGAAGGCCGCGTCGGCAATCGTCACTTGCCCCTGTGGGTCAACCGCCACGGAGGTCACGCTCTCAAAACGCGCCTCGTTGGCGGGACCACCGTCGCCGAACGTATACGTGGATTGTTCAAGTACGCTGGTCAGTGTTCCGTTCGGAAACAGTGTTTCCAGGTGCTGTTCCCCCGCCAGCAGCAGGTTGCCAGCCGCGGAAAAGAATAGATCCCTGCCGTCCCCTGGCAACTGACGGAGTGTGCCATCCGGATCCATGCGAAACGTGCGCGGCGACCCGGAATTTGTAACGTAAACATCGCCCTCGGGGTCTGAAGCAACTCCGGTGGGCTCGGAAATCACCAGCGTGCCTGCTCCACCTGGAGCGCCTTCCCCGGCAACGGTCGAAATCGATCCGTCCGTTGTCACCCGGCGCACGCGCGCGTTCGCGCTGTCTGCGATGTAGAGCGACCCCGAAAAGTCGAAAATGATTCCTGCCGGGCTGTTGAGTTGCGCCCCCGTCGCTGGCCCGCCATCACCCGAAAACCCCGCCGTGCCGTTGCCCGCGATCACCGTTGTGCTGCCGTCCGCGTTGACGCGGGAAACGCGGTTCGCCCCGAATTCCGAGACGTACAGCGTGCCGTCCGTGCCGAAGGCGAGGTTGCGCGGCGCAGACAGATTGCTGGCCACTGTCGAGATGGTTCCATCAGTCGCCACTCGCCGGATGGCGCCATTCCCCAAATCGGCGATAAAAAGATTCCCTGAAGTGTCGATGCGAATCCCGTAGGGCGCGCTCAGGAAGGCCTGAGTTGCGGGTCCGCCGTCTCCCCCATAGCCAGCGACTCCGTTCCCGGCGTAGGTACTGATGATTCCGGCGGGATTGATCAGGCGAATCCGGTTGTCGTCCGCGTCCGCAAGGTACACGTTTCCGGCGGAATCGGCACAAACGCCTTCCAGAATGCTGACAAACGCCTCGGTGGCCGGTCCGCCATCGCCGTTGTTGGAACTGCCTGCGAAGGTCGTGATTGTATACTCCGAACCACTGAGAGCATGGGTCTGCGGCAGCACAGCCGTCAAACAAATCAACCGCGCCAAACCGCGTAGGTACCGCCGGGGAATCCTCATTAGTTCAATGAGTGTTGGGAGTATGAAGCTATTCTCAATTTCGCCGATTGATGGGCATGCGAATTCATAATCTTGGCGCGGCACTGTTCCTCTCCGCGTCCCTTCTGGAGACCACACCTCTCGAAGCATCCCAAATTCACCTGAGAACGCGCGACCTGGATACATCCAGGGAACCCTCCGGCTTTCTCTCCGCCGTGCGCAGGGCCAACCCGGACCGCAGGCATATTCTCATCGAGTTTCGCGACCCTGTGAACCAGGCTCTGCTGGCGGACCTGGCGGCGCGGGACATCGTGGTCAACAAATCCGTGGGTGGAAACGCCATCGCGGTTTCGGTTCCTGAGAACGTACGACTCGAAGACCTGGGCGTCGTCTGGACGGGGCAACTGCTCCCTTCCGACAAGTTGAGTCCCGAGCTGGATCGATCCCTCGATCGCTCGCTGGTTCCACTCAACGCCTGGATCGTCCAATTTCATAACGACGTCGACGCGGGGTTAGTCACTCGCGTTCTAACTGAAAACGGACTGACCGTAATTCCGAACCGCGATCTGGTGCCGGGCGATTTCCTGGTAACGGGAGAGCGGGCGTCTCTGACTGCCATCGCCGACTATGACGAAGTTGCCTACATCTTTCCGGCTTCTCCGGAGATGCTGGCGGGGGAACACATGAACCCTTGTGAAGGTGCGCTCTCCACCGGGGGCGCTGTCGCGCAGTACGTCACGATGGGCAGCGGATGGTCGTCCAATACCCCCGGCGGTTTGCTGTTGAACTACGCATTCACAACTCTCACGACGAAAGTGCCCGCGTCCCAGGTAGAGTCCGAGATTCAACGCGCCATGAAGCAGTGGAGCGCCGTCGCCAATGTCCAGTTCCAGCAGGTGACCAACTCGGGCGAAGCGGCTACCGTGGCCATCGAATTCGGCACCACCGTCAATGGGGATCCCAACCCGTTTACCTCGCTGTCGGCACTCGCCCACACTTACTATCCGGCGCCGCCGAATCCTGAGCCCATCGCCGGGGACATGCACTTCAATCCCGCCGAGACCTGGCACGTCGGCTCCACCACCGACGTCTATACGGTGGCGCTGCACGAACTGGGACATTCCCTGGGCCTCGGGCACACCGACAATCCCTCCGACGTCATGTACCCCTACTATCATTTCGGAACGCCCCTCAGCACCAACGACATCGCGGGTGTTCAGTCCCTCTACGGAGCGGTGAACGCGCTTATCACGACCGGCACCCACACCACCCCCGCAAAGACGCTCTCAGTGAGTGTCGCTTCGCCTGCCAATGGGAGTTCCACCGCCAGCCCAAGCGACACATTCTCGGGCTCCGTCATGAACCCCTCGGGAACCCCCTCCATTCAGTGGCAAACCAGCAGTGGCCAGTCGGGGCGGGGAATTGTGGCGTCCTCCGGCGCGTGGACGGCCTCCATTCCACTCGCATCTGGCGCCAACATGATTACAATCACGGCCTCTGACAGCTCATCGCATTCCGTCGCGCGGGTGGTGAGCGTGAACCGGAGCGGTTCGGCCGGGTCGATGATCCCCGGAGTTGTCAGTTCCGGCGGCTCCGTCCCCACCATCGTAGTGACTTCGCCCAAGAACGGGTCTAGCACCACTGCAGCGAGTCTCACCATTTCGGGAACGGCCAGCGATTCCGAAGGCCTCCAATCCGTCACATGGCGAACCAACAGCCAGGCTTCCGGAACCACCACAGGCACCACGAGTTGGACCGCGTCCGGAATCCCTCTGTACGCGGGCCAGAACACGGTTATCGTACAAGCGACCAACATCAACGGGGTGGCCCGGTTTGTAACCCTTACTATCACGAAGCAATAGATCTCCTAAGAGGTAATGCAGGGAACTCCATCGGTCGATATGAATAGCAACGTCACCACCTGAGTTGAGGCCGCACACATGTCCATTTCTCTTACTCCTCTTCCCGAAGTCGGCGGCAACGCCAGCGTAGCGTTCGAGCCGGTTTTCAGTGCGCCCCCTTCGGGCTCGACCAACTCGAATTCAAGAGCTTCAGACCGAACGGAATTCGCCATCCACTGGCCCGGACAAGAGCACCTCCATCAACCATCCCTCGCGGACTCAGACCGTCCGCCCAGCGTCCTGTTGGTTGCCGCGCAAGAGGCTGAGCGTCGCATGCTGGGGTCGCTCCTCCGGCGGGAAGGCTGCATCATCATGGATTCGCGGTCAGCCGTGATGGCGCTCGACCTCCTGGGTAAGTGCCGGCCCGATCTGGTCATCATCGACCGCGATCTGGGCGATATGGGCGCACTGGAGTGCTGCCGGCAAATCAAAGCCATGCGCCGGGCGGACTTCGTCCCGGTGTTGATTGTCGCGGCGCGCAACAGCGCAGAGGATGAAGTCGCGGGAATCGAAGCCGGCGCCGACGAATACCTGATCAAGCCGCTGCATCCACAAGTCTTTCGGGCTCGCATCAGCGCATTGATCCGCCACAAGACCGCCGTGGACCGGCTCGAAGAAGCCGAGTCGATTCTATTTGCTCTCGCCCTCTCCGTGGAAAAGCGTGACCATGCCGCGGCGGGCCACTGCCAGCGATTGGCGCTCTACAGCGTCGCGTTCGGAATGCGGCTGGGGCTCTCCGAGGCGCAATTGCTGTCCCTGCACCGCGGCGGCTATCTGCACGACATCGGAAAAATCGTCGTTCCCGACGCCATCCTCTACAAACCCGGTAAGCTGACGGCGGAGGAGTGGGTGGTCATGAAGACACATAGTGTCCGTGGAGAGGAGATCTGCCGCCCCATGCACTCGCTTGCCGCTGTCCTTCCCATCATCCGCAATCACCACGAACGATGGGATGGCTCCGGATATCCCGACGGGCTGCAAGGCGAACAGATTCCCCTGCTTGCGCGTGTTCTTCAACTTGCCGATGCGTTCGACGCCCTCTGTTCGGTCCGCCCCTACAAAGATGCTTTTCCGCGCGAGTTGACCATTCAAACTCTACTCGCCGAAGGCGAGATGGGCTGGCGTGACCGCGAACTCACCCGGCTTTTCACCGAGCTCCCGTTCGATGAACTCAAACTGGCCGAGGAGCAGATCCTCTTCTCCGAGAAACGGAATGATTTCGACAGCTCCATCCGCAACCTCCAGGAGCATCTGGCCATGGCAAGTTAGCGCCTTTCCTCGGATCAGTACCAGCCCCTTTTGACATACGTCCCACGAATGCCGCAAAATAGGACGACGTTACGCCCACAGGGGGGCTCTTTCTGTCTTCTTTCATCCGAACAAACATCTGCATAGCAATCCTATTTCAGTCTTACCTGAGCGCTCAGACATCACCCGGCTGGCCTTTCGCCGGTGCGGACATGGAGAATTCCCGGTTTGGGGCTTCCGAATCCATCCTCAATGTCTTCAATGTCCCAACGCTTGTTCCGCAATGGATATTCCCGGTCACCAATGATGTCTCCGCGACTCCGTCCATCGACCCCGTTTCCAATGCCGTATATTTTCCGGATTGGTCCGGGAACATCACCAAACTCAACGCGACCAGCGGCGCCGTGATCTGGCAGCACAACGTCACCTCATACGGCCTCCCAGCCGGAGCCATGAGCCGCAACACTCCCACTCTTTCCGGCGGCCTGGTCATCTTCGGAGCCAGCGGCGGACTCGGGCTGAAGATCAAGAGCCCCGCTTATCTCAATGCGGTAGACCCAGACACCGGAGACCTGGTCTGGCAGCTTGAAGTGGATTCCGATCCGAACGCGCTCATCACGGGCTCGCCGGTCGTCTACAACAACGTCATCTATGTAGGCGTTTCTTCGTCGGAAGAAAAGCTGGAGAGCCCCACCTTTCAGGGAAGCGTGATTGCCGTGTCCCTCACCAACGGCGCTCTTCTCTGGCAGACGTACATGACCGTCGCTGGCTACACCGGCGCGCCCATCTGGTCCAGTACGCCCGCCGTGGATGTCACGCGAAATCAGCTTTATGTCACGACGGGCAACAACTATCTGGTGCCCGACAGTGTCGAGGATTGTGAGCAGGCGGCCAAAGGAAATCCTTCAAAGATCCTTGCCTGCCAGTCGCCCTCCAATCTGGCCGATTCCATCGTGGCGCTGGACTTGACCACCGGCAAAATCAAATGGGCGCATCATTGCGCGGCTGAAGATAACTTCATCGCCGCCTGTAATCAAAAGGGAAATACCGCTTGCCCCGATCCGGAAGGGAACGATTATGACTTTGGCTCCGGCGCGAACTTCTTCACGACGGAAATTCAGGGGATTCCTACCGATATCGTGGGCGCCGGCCAGAAGAGTGGCGTGTACTGGGCGCTCAACCCCGCCAACGGCAGCGTGATTTGGAAGACCCAGGTCGGCCCCGGAGGTATTCTCGGCGGCATGGAATGGGGCACCGCGGTGGACGGCCAGCAAATCTACGTCGCCATTTCGAACAGCAGCCACACCAAGTACACCCTTCAACCGACGGGGATGTCATGGGATGGCGGGTCTTGGGCGGCGCTCAACGCGGCAACGGGGGAGATTGTCTGGCAAGTCCCAGACCCCGGTCTGAACACAGTCAATCCCACGCTGCCCGCCGACTCACTGGGGCCTGTCACCGTCGCCAACGGGGTGGTTTACGCTGCATCCATGTCGGGCGCAATGTATGCCTTCGACGCGAGTTCGGGAGCGACGCGCTGGACCTATCAGGCGGCGGGGTCCGTGAACGCCGCGCCCTCGGTTTACGATGGCGTACTTTACTGGGGTAGCGGCTATCATAATTTTCCCGTAAAGCCGATTGGAACGGCCAGCAATGCGTTCTACTCGTTCGCGCTGCCGGGCAGCGGAGCCCAGCATCGCTAACGCGGCAGCGAGAAGCCAAATTCTCCTGGAGGTGTTCCTCTATCTCCAGGTTCTGGATGTCCTCTCGACGCTCATCGGCTTCAGTCTGGGCAACACCGAAGCCAGTCCGTTTATCCGCCTGTTGATTCACTGGGGTCCGGTAACCGGGTTGATCGTCTCCAAACTGTTTGCCGCCGTCTGCCTCGCCGTTTGCATTCTCCTGAACCGCTGGGACTTTATTCGCTGGATCAACTATTGGTACGCCGCGCTGGTGATTTGGAATCTTTACATCGTGCTGAGGGTGCTGCATTCGTGAGTCTTTCAGCCCCTTGCATTCTTGTCAGTGTCCTTCTGGCGCAAACCACTTTGGAACCAAATCCGAATCTGACTCCGGATGCGGTAGTCAAAATCGTCGTCACCGCTCTCCGCAGCTACAACGCGCCCATCCCCAATGCGGGCATCTACACCACCTATCAGTTTGCTTCGCCCGCGAATCGTGCCGTCACCGGACCCTACGGACACTTCCTCGGAGCGGTGAAGAACACCGACTTCGCCCCTTTGCTGAAGGACGATCCATCCGAATTCGGTCCCGTCCTAATCAACAATAACGATGCCGAGGAGACCGTGACCGTCCACATGCCCCAGGGCCGCGATGTTGGTTTCACATTCAACTTGAGCCGCCAGCAAAGCGGCGTTCATCGCGGCTGCTGGATGGTGGATGGAGTGGGCCGTTCGCTCCACCCCTAATTCCCCCTTGACAAAACATTTTAGTTTGAACTAAATTAAATCTGGATGAGCCCAGCCGTGCTGAACGCCGTCGCTTCCCCGCGCCGCCGCGAGATTCTGCGCCTCGTCTGGAACCGCGAGCAAACCGCGGGAACCATTCATCGCGCCATGCCGGATGTCACGTTCGGAGCCGTTTCGCTCCAGTTGAAGTCGCTCTGTCTGGCCGGCCTGCTGGAAGCCCGCACCGAGCAGCGCAACCGCTTTTACCGCGCGCGCCGTGAGGCGCTCGGGCCAGCCGCGGAGATCCTCGAAGAAATGTGGGACGACGCGCTCTGGAAGCTCAAGCTGGCCGCGGAGTTGGAAGAAACGCGCCGCGGACCCAAGCGAAAACTGTGAGGATTTATGCCGCCACTCCCATATCAGTTGGAACGAACCGTCGTCATTCGAGCCACGCCGGAAACCGTCTTTCGATTCTTCACCGATAGCGCCCGTTGGGCCAGTTGGTGGGGCGCCGGCTCGACCATTGATGCCCAGCCCGGAGGCAAGGTTTACATCCGCCATCCCAACGGGGCCGAAACATTAGGCGAAGTTCTCTCGGTGCGTCACTCCGAGCAGGTCGTATTCACGTACGGCTATGCGACCGGCAAGCCCCTGCCGCCCGGGGCGTCCCGCGTGACCATCAATCTATCGCCCGACCAGGCTGGAACCCGCCTCCACTTGCTCCATGAATTCGCGGAGGCCCCACCCCGCGATGAACATGTGCAAGGATGGCGCTTCCAGCTTTCCCTGTTCAGCAACGCGGTATCGAGCGAGGTCCTTGCAGATGCGGCGGCCACAGTGGATGCCTGGTTCGGCGCGTGGATGATTGCCGGCGCCAGCGAACGCGACGAAACTCTCGCCAACATCGCCGCCCCCGACGTCGGCTTCCGCGATCGCTTCAGCCTCCTCGATGGCCTCGCCGATCTCACGGCTCACATAGGCGCGGCCCAGTGCTTCATGCCGGGCATCCGCCTTGAGCGAAAAGGCCCTGTCAGGCAATGCCAGGGCACGGTACTCGCGGATTGGATCGCAGTTGATGGTGACGCGAAGGAACGCATGAGCGGAACCAGCGTTTTCCTCTTCCATCCGGATGGTCGAATCGCCTCGGTGACCAGTTTAAGCAATCCACCTGCTGTTTAAAAAAGTCCCATGCTATTGTTCGAATACAAGGCACCCGCCAAATGGACAGCCCGGAAAAGATGTCGTGCCCCCAGGAATTTTCGATTGTGGGGATTGGCGCGTCCGCTGGCGGCCTCGAAGCTTGCTCCGCTCTTTTGAAGCAGGTGCCTGCCGATACGGGCCTCGCGTTTGTCGTCGTTCAACATCTCGACCCGACCCACGAAAGCCTGCTCCCCGCCCTTTTGTCGAGGGTCACAAAACTTCCCGTCAAGCACGTCAAGGACGCGATGCCGGTCGATCCGAACAACGTCTATGTGATGCCGCCGAACGTGGAAATGCGGTACGCGGAGGGAAAGCTGCATCTGATCCCACGCGAAAGACCGGTCGACGGCATTCGTCTCCCCATCGACGCGTTTTTCCGCTCCCTCGCCGAGAACTGCCACCATATGGCGATCGGCGTCATTCTCTCGGGCACGGGTTCAGACGGCGCTCTCGGCCTCGAGATGATCAAGGACGAAGGGGGCTTTACCTTCGCCCAGGACACGCGTTCGGCGAAGTTTGAGGGGATGCCGAACAGCGCGTTCGCCACCGGCTCGGTCGATTTTGTACTCCCTCCGGAAGGGATTGCGAAGGAACTTGTCAAGATATCCAAATACCCCTACGCGCAGCGGCTGGAAGAGCTCTCCAAAGGTGGAAATCTTCTTCCTAACCCAGATCCCTTGCGCAGCGTTCTCGCTCTGCTCCACTCCGCGTCCGGGATCGATTTCACACAATACCGGTCCAGCACCATTCAACGCCGCATCTTTCGCAGGATGGCGATCCATAAGATTGCCGATGTGGAGAAGTACAGCCGGTTCCTGGAAGAAACGCCCGCGGAAGTCGAGATCCTTTGCGAGGAAATGATCCCGCGGGTGACCCGGTTCTTTCGGGACCCGGATGTGTTTGTCGCCCTCAAGAACGAAGTCTTCGCGAAGATTCCAGCCGCCCGTCCGGGCGGGGGATCGCCCTTCCGCGTGTGGGTCCCCGGCTGCTCCTCGGGAGAAGAAGTCTACGCCATCGCCATTTCGCTTTTGGAATTCTGTGAGGAAAAGAACGTTAGCTTTCCGGTCCAGATTTTCGGAACCGATCTCAGCGCCATCGCCATTCAAAAAGCCCGGCACGGTCTATACTCCGACCGCATTGCAGAGGACGTTTCAGCAGAGCGCCTCCAACATTTTTTCGTGAGGCGGGATTCCGGCTACCAGATCAGCGCCCACGTTCGCGAGATGTGCGTTTTCGCCAGTCATGATTTGACCAGCGATCCCCCGTACTCCAAACTCGACCTGATCAGTTGCCGCAACGTTCTGATTTATCTCGATAGCGTGCAATCCCGCATCATGCCGATGTTTCACTACGCGCTGAAACCCACCGGGTTTCTGATGCTGGGCCTCATGGAGACTGCCCGCCGGTTTTCAGAACTGTTCACTCCGGTGGATAAGAGCTCGCAAATTTACTCCAGAAAGGCGGTTCCTCAACGGCAGGGGAATAGTTGGGGAACAGCAAGAGTCTCCTTGCCCTCGAAGACACGAGAAGGAACAGAGCTTTTCAGGAACGAAATTTGGGACGATTCGGATCTGCAGAAAAAAGCCGACCGCGCCGTGTTGGCAAAATACGCGCCGGGCGGCGTGGTGGTGAATGAAAACTGGCAAGTGTTGCAAGTTCGCGGTAAGGTGAGTCCCTACCTGGAACCAGCGCCGGGAAAAATGAGCGCCAACATCCTCGCGATGGCCAAAAGGTCCGGGCTCGCTCAGGATCTTGCCGCGGTACTCGATCAGGCAAAGAAAGACGGCGCCCCCGCCCGCCGCGAAAACATAGTGCTTCCCCACGACGAGCTTTTGCTGAATCTGCAGGTCATCCCGATCCGCTCGGACGGGGAATCGCGAGCGTATCTCGTTCTTTTTGAGGAAGCCCCAGCCGCGCATCTTCGAGGCGAGCTGGCCTTCCACGGTGAATCGCACGTCGCGAGGAATGAGTATGTGAAGGTGCAGGATGAGCTGATTGCCACGCGGGAACGCTTATCGACCATGCTCGATAACTACCAGCAATATACCGAGGACACCCAATCCGCGCAAGAGGAAAGCCTCTCCAACCTCGAAGAAGTGCAGAGCTTCAACGAAGAGCTGGAAACCGCGAAGGAAGAGCTGCAATCAACCAATGAAGAATTAAGCACCGTCAATGAAGAACTGCAAACTCGCAACACCGATCTTCAACACGCGCGCGACTTCACCACATCTATCGTTGAAACCGTGCAGCAGCCGTTGGTCGTGCTCGACGAGGCGATGTGCGTCAAGATGGCCAACCGCGCCTTCTATAGGACCTTCAATCTTGCTCGCCCGGAAACGGAAGGCCGTGTTCTTTACGATCTGGCTCACGGAGCGTGGAATCAGCCTCCGCTGCGCACCCTGCTTGACAAGGTTCTTCCGGACGATCACGCCATTGACGGCTTTGAATTGACGCACGAATTTCCGAGTGCGGGACAAAAGACACTGCTGATTAGCGCGCGCCGGCTCAGCACCGTCGACATGGTTCTGATGTCGATGGAAGACGCTACCGCGCGTCGCGCCGCCGAAGTGGAACTGCGGCGCATGCAAGATGAACTGCGGCACGGCCAAAAGATGGAAGCCATTGGCCGCCTGGCTGGAGGCGTAGCTCACGATTTCAATAATCTTCTCACCGGAATCCTGGGTTTCAGTGAACTCCTGCAGGAGACCCTGGGCCACGATACGGAGGCGTTTGCGCAGGCGGGAGAGATCAAGAAAGCTGGAGAACGAGCGGCCGCGCTCACCCAGCAACTCCTCGCGTTCAGCAGACGCCAGGTACTGAGACCACAATCGCTCGACTTGAACACGGTGATTGAGGATTCCGATAAGATGCTGCGCCGGTTGATCGGAGAAGACATCGGACTGGTTACCCAAATGGGGCAGGAGCTCTGGCCCATATACGCCGATCCAGGGCAAATGAGCCAGGTGATCATCAATCTGGCGCTGAATGCGCGCGATGCCATGCCGCATGGAGGCGTGTTGACCATCCAAACCAGAAACATCCTGGTGGAAGACGTTGAGGAGCGCATTCGGGACTTGAAGCCGGGGAGCTACGTGAGCCTGACGGTATCCGACTCCGGAACCGGTATGGACGAAGAAACGCAGCGGCACATCTTCGAGCCATTCTTCACCACGAAACCGCAGGGTTCGGGCACCGGGCTCGGGTTGGCGACCGTCTTCGGGATTGTGGAGCAAAGCGGCGGAAGCATCCGGTTCGGCAGTGAACTCGGCCTCGGAAGCTCATTCTGGATCGATCTCCCGCGAGCCGAGTTACCTCAAAACTTCAGTAGGCCGGGCGAGCGTTCTCAGGTGCCGGTCGGCACCGAGACCATTCTGGTGGTAGAGGACGAGGAAATGGTTCGCCAGGTCGCGGTGATCACTTTGAAGCGCTTGGGGTATACCGTTCTGGAAGCCACGCAAGGCGGCGAGGGTTTGGCCCTTTGCAAGTCGAATCCACAGGTGGTCGATCTCATGCTGACAGATGTCGTGATGCCCGGCGGAATGAATGGTCGCGAGTTAGCTGAGCAGGCGATTGCCATTTGCCCCAAGCTCAAGGTAGTCCTCATGTCCGGCCACACCACTGACGCCCTCGTGCATTACGGGGTGAAACTGGGCGCGCCCTTCCTGCAGAAGCCGTTCACCATTCATCAACTGGCGCTGAAGGTCCGCGAAGTCCTCGACGCCGCTGAATAGGGCGATGCGGCGCTCCGCCTACTCGTGCCGAAGCGACACCATCGGATCTACCCGAAGCGCGCGCCGCGCCGGCACAAGGCTCGCCACCCCAGCCACAAAGATCAGGAAGCACGATACGCCCAGGAATGTCGCGGGATCGTAAAACGGAATGCCATAAAAGAAATCGGTAGACCCAGGGAACACCAGCGTAGTATGTAGAACCCAGGAAAGCCCCGCTGCCCCCGCTATACCCAGGGCGACTCCCACAAACACCGGCCGAAGTCCTTCGACAACCACAGTCGTCAGCACAGTCGCCGGGGTCGCGCCCAGGGCCATGCGGATTCCGATCTCCGGTGCTCGCTGATTCACCAGGTACGCCATCACTCCGTAGATACCCACCGCCGCAAGGGTTAGGGCCAATAGCGTCAGAATCGCGGCGTAGACCATGTATGTTTGAGCCAGAGACTTTTGAACCCGTAGCGGTCCATCTTCAATGCTCGCGATTGTCAGCCCCGGAAGCTGGTTTTCGTCTACCTCCCTGACCGCCGCTCGGGCTGACGCGATCGCGGTTTGGGCATCTCCGTGAGAGCGGAAGAGCACTCCTTGGAAATCACCGGGTGCGGCTGGGAGATAAACATGGCCTGTGTCCATCCGGCTCAGGCTGGCGAAGCGAACGTCGCGCACGATTCCAACTACTTCAAACTTGCTGAACTTGCCCTGGAAATTTAAGTCCAGATTGAGCTGCTTTCCCAGCGGGTCTCCCCGCGGCCAGAAGCGCCGGGCGGTGGCTTCGCTGATGATTGCAATCGGTGCGCCTTGCGAAACCTCTCTTGCTGTGAAGTTACGGCCGCGCAACATCGCGATACCCAGGGTATTCAGGTAGGCGTCCGACGCATAGCTGGCCAGCGTTCTGCCCTGCGACCCCTCGACAAGCAGGGGAGGAGTCCACGTCCCCATCATCGGGAAGCTGCCCAGCGCTGCGTTTCGAATACCGGGCATCGTTTGCAGGCGCGCGGCTAGACGTCCTTGGAGCGCTGCGTTTTGTGCCATGTCGCCGGAGTCTTCAATCACTAGGAAGACGTTGCGCGTGTCGAAGCCGGGTTCGGCCGCCTGCGACCGCATCAGCCCGCGAAGTAAGAGTCCCGTGCTGATCAGAAGCACGATGGATACCATGGCCTGCGCCGCCACCAGGAACGCCCGCATGCGCGAACGGCTCAGCCGCAGCCCCCAAGCAGAGCCCTCCTCTTTGAGCGTTGTGGTCAGATCGGGCCTGCTGAACTGGAGCGCCGGCGACAGCCCGAAAACAACTGCGGTCAAAAGCGAAAGAGCCATCGCATATGCCAGCACCCTCGCATCGGGGTCAAGATTCGCCTGGAACGCCGCGCCCCCTCCAAACGAACCCAGAAAATTCTGGACAATCGAACTCCACAGCAACCTGGTGCACCAAACCGAAGCGAGCAGACCGGCCGTGCCTCCCAGGACCGCGAGCAGAAAGCTCTCGGTCAGAAACTGTCGCACCACGCGCGCGCGGCTGGCCCCAAGCGCCAGGCGAACCCCGATCTCCCTCTGCCGCCCGGCGCATCGGGCGAGCAGCATGTTGGCCACATTCGCGCACGCCACCATGAGGACCATTCCGACGATCAGCATCAACGCAAACACCAGAGCCTTGAAGCGGATATCTTCCGTGTTCCCGAATAGGGCCGTGTGCTGCAAGCTGATTGCCGTCGTCTTGTCGCGCTGATCCGGTTTTGCAACTTGCTGAATCAGCAGATTGGCCTCAGCTTGCGCCCTTTGCAGTAAGACCGAAGGCTTGATTCGCGCCAGTACCTGAACGGGTAGTTCTTTCGCTCCGGGGATTACCTTCGCCTCCAGGGAGAGCGGCGCCCAGAAGTCGGGCGGCTGCGGCGTGGTCGATGTCCCCGTGAATTCCTCCGGAGTCACGCCGATAACGGTGAACGCCGTGCCCTTGATCTTGATCAGTTGACCCACGACGTTCGGGTCCGACTGAAACCGCCGCTTCCAAAACCCAGAGCTGATCACGATTTCCGGGCTCGTGTCCAGATCGAACGTAAATATCCGGCCAATCCGCGTGCCGATTCCCAGATCGTGGAAGTAATTCGTGGAAACAAGCTGTCCGGTGATCGTCCCGCCGCGGTTGGCCACAGGCGTGTCTTCAATGACGGGGCGCGGCCAACTGGCGGCGACCATGCTCGAAAACGCGCGGTTGTGGGTGCGGAAGGATTCGTACTCGGCGCGCGAAAACGCATATTGGATATCACCGCGAGACCCGCTCTGAAACCAGCGCTCCAATCGAACCACCTCGTTCGGGCCGCTGACCGGAAGCGGTTTGAGCGCCACCGCGTTGTAGGCTGAGAACAGGGTCGCGTTGATGCCGATCCCCAGAGTGAGCGTGATGACCGCCAGTAAAGTGAATCCCGGGTCTTTCCAAAGGCTCCGGAACGCATAGCGAAGATCCTGCATGGTCTGCTCGAGCCACACAAATGTGCGTTCCTCGCGATGCAGCTCCTTCACCTGCTCCACGCCGCCGTAGGCACGCCTCGCCGCCGCGCGCGCCTCATCCACTTGCATCCCCCTCTTTTGAAACTCGTCCTCCATCAGGGCCAGGTGCGATTCCACTTCCCGAGCCAGTTCCCGTTCAGCGCGCTCCGGAGCAACCAGGGCGCAAAGCTTCGCGAATAGCCTCCTCAATCTCCACATCGCTCAAGCCTCCGCCACCAAAAGCTTCTCTACCAGGCCCGCCATCTTGCGCCAGCGTTGCGTCTCTCGGTCCAGCGCCTTCAGGCCTGCGCGCGTGATCGCGTAGAATTTCGCTTCGCGATTGTTCTCCGTCTTCCCCCACGTTCCCTGAATCCACCCTTGCTGTTCGAGCCGCACAAGCGCGGGATAAAGAGTCCCCTGGTTCAGGTCGAGCGAATCGTCCGATATCTGCTTGAGCCGCGCCGAGATGCCGTACGCGTGCTGCGGGCCCATCGTCGCGAGAGTCCGGAGGACGATGAGATCCAGCGTGCCCTGCAACACTTTGATCGATCCGTTTTCTTCAGTGGCCATTCAAGTGGAGCCCTTTGGAAAACAGTATTGCGCAGGTTTCAGTTGGATGTCAAGTGGAGTCTAGCCGAGCAGCGCGTCCACTTCCGCGCGGGATGGCGCGGAAGATTGCGCTCCTCGCCGCATTACCGAGATCGCGGCCGCGGCGTTGGCCATTCGGATCGCGTCCGCGAAACTCATTCCTTCACTCAGCCCCACCGCCAGGCCCGCGTTGAACGTATCGCCCGCCGCCGTCGCGTCCACGGCGTCCACGCGAAAGCCGGGATAATGGGCGGCCGTCTCCCCATCGCTCGCAAAGCAACCCTGGTCGCCTAATTTGAGAATCACGCGACGCGGACCGCGCGCTCGGAGTTCCTCCGCAATCGGCGCGGCCTCCCGCGGAGTCAGCCTGCTTGCGGTCCGGCCCAGCAGTCCCAGCGCTTCCACTTCATTCGGAGTGAGAATGTCCACCTGCGACAGAAGATCGTTGGCAAGCGGCTGCGCGGGCGCGGGGTCCAGAATCGTGGTCAGCCCCTCTTCACGCGCCAGCGCCAGCGCGGCCTTTACCGTTTCGAGGGGACTCTCCAGTTGGAACAAAGCCACTGTGTTTCCCCGGAAGACACGCCGCATCGCTTCCACATCCGCTGCGGGCATGTCCATATTAGCGCCGGAAGCCACCACGATGGTATTTTGCCCGGATGACTCGACGGCGATCAGAGCCACGCCCGTCGGTTGAGAACGCGATTGCGTGACCGCGCTCACGTCGACCCCCGCCGCCGAGAGGCTGGCCTTCAGGTGATCGCCAAAAACGTCGTGCCCGATCCGGCCGATCATGCGCACCCGGGCCCCCTCGCTGATCAGCCGCCCGGCCGCGCACGCCTGGTTCGCGCCTTTCCCTCCCGGGATCATTTGAAAATTTTGCCCAAGAACCGTTTCGCCGTGCGCCGGAAGCACCTTCACGGACACCACGAAATCCATGTTCAAACTGCCGCAGACGACAATTCCCACCGCTTACCGTCCTAAATCGATGCCGAACTTCTTCATTTCCTCGCCGTAATAGCGATGGTGCAGCAGGTCCCACTCCTCGCTGCCTTCCGGAATATCGCGCTTCAGCGTGCGCACCTTGTCGCGCGCCGCTCGATCCACCTTCTCTTCCGTGGCCAGAATGTCGGTCATCGCCTTCACAATCTCCAGGCGAATCTCATTGGCATCCTTCTTCACGCGCAATTCGCGCGACTTCTTGAATTGAGCGACCAGCTTGTGAGAAATGTCGGTGATTTTATCCCGCGAAAGTTTCATGGCGTCCCCCGTATCGCGACCCGCCGTCCGCACGATTTTGCGCTGCGCGATCAGCGTGCTCTTGGCGCGCCGGAACATCTCCTGATAGCTGACGCCTTCCTTGCGCATGTACTCGGCGTAATCGTCCAGTAGCGCACGAACCTCGTCATTCAGTTTGTCCTCGGCCATTAACTCGTCGAGGATCACCTCCTGTGCGATTTCGGTCACGCGCTGGGGAACGCCGGTGTCGATCATTCCGGGCGTCAGACGTTGAGCGACACGCCGTGCAATCAGCGCGACAAGCTCCTTGGGAAGCAGCATTAAATCAACGTCAGTTTAGCATTTGGCGCATTTAATCATGCGCGCGGAGAGCGAACGCGAGTCCGCAAAGCATGAATCCCCCGGCCACAAATGCCCACGCATTGGAAAGGCCCAGGCCGATCAGCCCGGTGGCGATCGGCGGCGACAGGATCTGCGCAACCGATTGAAGCGACTGCGTAATCCCCAGGATCACGCCCTGTTCATGCTTTCCCGCTTTCCTTGTGATCAGGCTGGTAACCGGCGCGCGCACCATGCCGCTGCCTAAAGAAAGCCCGCCGGCCGTAACCACCATCCCCGCCGTATTCCTCACCAGCGAAATGGCCACCCCGGAAATGCCGCTGGCCAGAAAACCGGCTTGCGCCACGCGCGCCTCTCCAAACTTGTCCACCATCCAACCCAGCCCTTTGCCCTGCAGTGGAACCGCCAGAACACCGATGGTCAACAGGACAAAACCCACTTGTGAGGGGCCGTACCGAAGCCGCGCTTGTGTAAAAAGCGCAAACCCCGCGAAAAACGTGGAGAACGAGAAGACGAAGCAGGTGAACTGCAGGAATAGGCTGGCGAGGCCAGGGCGGCGCAGATAAGCAACATATTGGCCGGGATGGAAAATGCTGACGCGCTCGGACGGCGTCACGGCCCCGGGCGAATCGCTCGGCGTCTTTCCCGGTAGCAGGAATGTCGTGCACAGGATACTTGAGAACGAAAGCGCGCATGCGGCCAGAATGGGGTAAACGTACCCCCATTTCGCCAGCACTCCGGAAATGCCGGGCCCAATCGTGAACCCAACTCCAAACGCAATCCCGATCACCCCAAAAGACTGCGCGCGCTTTTCCGGCGTGGTCACATCCGCGATATAGGCTTGCGCCAGCGAAAGGTTTCCCGCCGTGGCGCCATCAATGATGCGCGACAGAAACACCAGCCAAAGCCGATGCGAGAGAGCCAGCACAATGAAACCCGCGAGTGTCCCCATCTGGCTCAGAATCAGCAGCGGCTTCCGCCCGTACCGGTCGGAGAGCTTCCCGAGAATCGGCCCCGCGACAAGTTGGCAGAGCGCGTAGCTGGAGAACAGCAACCCCACCACGAAATCCGAAGCCCCCATGGACTGCGCATAAAACGGTAGCAGCGGGATGATCATCGTCAGGCCGAGAATATCGACGAACACGATGAGGAAGATGGGCAGAAGCGGATTCTTCGTCATCAATAATTGACAATCGCGGCAAAGGAAACAGGATCGAGACTGGCCCCGCCCACCAGCACGCCGTCGATTTCTTCGATGGCCATCAGCGACTTCACGTTGTCCGGTTTCACGCTTCCCCCATACAGGATGCGCACGGCGGCCGCCAGTTGCTCGCCAAACCGCTGCCTAGCCTCGTTCCGGATGGTTTTGTGCGCGTCTTCCGCAATCTGCGGCGTAGCGGTCTTTCCCGTCCCAATCGCCCACACCGGTTCATACGCGATGACGATTTTCGCGAACTCGTCGGGCGCGAGTGGCCCAATCCCATCCTGAAACTGTTCATGCAGCACGCTGGCCGTCTGGCCGGATTCGCGTTCGGCCAGACGCTCCCCCACGCAGACGATCGGCGTGAGGCCGGCCTCCAGCGCGGCCTTGGTCTTGCGCGTCACATCCTGTTCGGATTCGTTGAAATACTCCCGGCGCTCACTATGCGCGATGATCACGTGCGTGCAGCCGATGGAATGAATCATGGGCCCGGAGACTTCGCCCGTAACCGCGCCTTCTTTCCCCCAATAGAGGTTTTGCGCCCCGATGTGAACGCCCGTCCCGGCGGTGTCCTCAACGGCCGCCTCAAGATTGGGATAGGGCGGGCAGATCACGATTTCGCGCCCCGAACATCCCTTCACAAGCGGTAGGAATTTTTCAAAGTAGGCGCGGGTATCCTTGGCGGTCTTGTACATCTTCCAATTCCCGGCCATGACAGGTATTCTCATACGATCTGGTTAAAGAAGCTGGTTCCTTTCGAAATTGTCGTGCTGAAATTCGCGGCCACCGTTTGGCCGATGTCGGAGAGGGTCGAGCGCGTCCCCAAATCCACTCCGCCGGTCTTGGAAGGGCTGAAGGCCAGCAGGGGAACGTACTCCCTGCTATGGTCGGTGGACGCCGTTGTAGGGTCGCACCCGTGGTCCGCGGTAATGATCAGCAGGTCGTTGGTCGTGAGACGCCGCGTGAAATCCGGCAGCCACCGGTCGAACTCCTCCAGCGCGTTGGCGTACCCTTCCACATCGTTGCGGTGCCCGAAGTTCTGATCGAAATCGACAAGGTTCGTAAAGATCAGCCCTTCTGGAACTTCCTCCAGCGCCGCCGCGGTCTTGCTCATGCCATCCGCGTTGTTTTTCGACTTCACATGGTCCCGAATGCCGCGGCCCAGAAACACGTCGAAGATCTTGCCCACGCTGTACACGAAGACCCCCGCCCGATCCAGTTGGTCGAGCAGCATGCCTTTCGGCGGCGGCACCGCGAAGTCCCTCCGGTTTTCCGTTCGCCGGAAGCTGCCAGGCTCCCCCAGAAATGGACGCGCGATCACGCGTCCCACCTCATCTGGGCCGCGCAAAATTTCCCGCGCCGTCTCGCAGATTTTGTAGAGCTCCCACAACGGGATCACTTCTTCATGCGCCGCCACCTGGAACACGCTGTCGGCTGACGTATAGACGATGGGCGACCCGGTGCGCATATGCTCTTGGCCCAATTCCTTGATGATTTCCGTGCCCGAAGCGGCTTTGTTGCCGATCGTCGACCGGCCGGTCCGCGCTTCCAAAGGGTCGAGAATCGCGCGCGGAAATCCATCCGGAAAAAGCGGGAACGGCTTCTCCAGATGGATGCCCACCATCTCCCAGTGCCCCGTCGTGGTGTCTTTCCCCGGTGACGCAAGCGCGCAGCGGCCAAAAGCAGCCGACGGGTGCTCGGCGGCAGGCAGCCCGGGCATCGGCTTCAAGTTCCCCAGGCCCATCGCGCAAAGATTCGGCACCGCTAATCCCCGCCTGCGCACGATGTTCCCCAGCGTGTCGCTGGGCTCATCGCCGTAGGCAGCGTAGTCCGGCATGGAGCCGATGCCAACGCTGTCGAGGACCATCCAGATGACGCGGGAAAACACAAGTCAAAGGGTAGCAGAGCGGATCCCCTTGCTCGTTAGTTCGCCCTGTCGAACGCCCCCATGAAACTGTCCAGCGCCCTGTCCGCCAGAACGATGCACGGAACCGGAGAGCGGTAGGACCTCTTCGATGTGGTCATCACCACCCGCGCATAACCCGCCCCGTCTACCGCCCGCTCCAGTTCGCGGGGCGGCACCAGATCGGCGTCCGTGATCAGTAGATCGGAACAAGGCCTCCGGCCAGCGTCAATGGACAGCCGGTTTCCGCCGGCCAACCTCAGGCTCCCATCCCCGTCTGGCAACGCGTGCGCCAGCATCCAGGCGGGAAGCTTCCCAAGAGCGAATTGAACTGTTTCAAACGCCTTCCGGGACGCCGCGACGTCCCCGGCAAACCCGCCCAGAATAATGCTCACTTCCGAACCGAATACGAGCCGGTGCGTGGCAATCGCCGCCACCGTATCCGGGGAAGACTGCGCCCCTACCTTCAACAGGTAGTGGTTGTTATCTTGATCATCGGCCACAAGATTCAACCAGTGGTGGGGCTCGTACGCGCGGGGTGCGCCTTCCCGCCCGCTCACCTTGAAGTACATGCGCAGAAAATGTCGGATATCGGTCTTGCACTGATACCATTCGACAAAATGCTGGCTGGCTACACCACCGCGCAGAATGTGGGGAACTGCCGCAACTGTTGCGACGTATGAGAGGAATGCCCGCCGGTCGACGCGCTTCATCGCCCTATTGAACCACAGATTGTGCGTTTTAGCACGCTGAAAGATGAGCCGGACTTGTAGAATCGGAATCTGAAGGAAAAGGAGAACCACAGAAATGAAATCGATCGCTGTTCTCGCGCTGTCAATCTGCGCGATGTTGATGAATTCCAGACCCGCTTCGGCTGCCGTTTCCGACCCGACCGGGAACTGGCATTTCGTCCTCGATACGCCCGGTGGCGACCGCGAGTCTGACGCCGTATTCACTCTCGATGGCGAAAAAGTGACCGGCAAGTACGGCAAGGCCGATGTGGCCGGAACCTATAAGGACGGAAAAATCGATCTCGCGTTCACCATAGACACGGAAGAAGCGGGCACCGGCACACTGAAGATCGTCGGAGCGCTTGACGGCGACGCCATCACGGGCAACTGGGAATTCACCGAATATAACGGCACGTTCAAAGCCACCCGGGCTGCGGCTGTGCCTGCAACCCCGGCCCCAGCGCCGGTTCCGGCGCCCGC
This sequence comes from Bryobacterales bacterium, assembly GCA_003136675.1. Classification (GTDB taxonomy): domain Bacteria; phylum Acidobacteriota; class Terriglobia; order Bryobacterales; family Bryobacteraceae; genus Bog-113. The sequence continues at coordinate 9,005 of PLFE01000022.1, read as the reverse complement.
TCCCAAGCCGGTTGATCCCAATTAACTCGCCATCAGTTCAGTTTTGCGCTGATATTCCAGCCCTGGGTTGCCAGGCGGGTTGCCGCCCTGCAGAAGGTTGAAGGCATGATGGAGTTGAGACCGCTCCTCCAGCAGCGCTTCGGTCGTTTGACAGCTCTTCGGCTTCGAGAAGTAATAACCCTGGGCGAAGTTGCAGCCGAGGTCGGTCAGGGTGTGAGTTTGCTCCTTCGTTTCCACGCCTTCGGCCACCACGCTCATGTCCAGTGACCGGGCCAGCGCCAGGATCGTTCGCACAATCTCCGACCCTTCTCCAAAACCCAGTTCCTTGATAAAGGAACGATCGATCTTCACCGTATCGAAGGGCAGAAGGTGCAGACAGCTCAGTGAGGAATATCCCGTTCCGAAGTCGTCGATTTCGAGCCCGACATTCAGAAGTTTCAAGCGGCGCAGGGTAGTGAGCGCGGCGTCCGGATTCCCCATGATGGAACTCTCGGTCACCTCCAGATGCAGGCATCGGGGACTGAGCCCGGTTTCCGCAAGAACGTCTTCCACATCTTGAAGCAACCGGGGATCGCTCAATTGGCGGGGAGACACATTCACGCTGATCGTGAGCGGTGGCTCACAGGGGTAGCGTTCATGCCAAACAGCCATTTGCCTGCAAGCCTCCCGCAGTACCCACCGCCCCAGGTGAACAATCAGATCGCTTTCCTCCGCAACCGGGACGAACTCTGCCGGAGAGAGAATGCCGCGCGTCGGATGATTCCAACGGACCAGCGCCTCGTAACCGATTGTCCGGTGATTGCTGAGCGACACTTCTGCCTGGTAATAGAGCACTAACTGCCGCTCGTCTATGGCTTTGCGCAGGTCCGTTTCGATCTCGAGCCGCGCCATGGCCAGTTCGCGCATCTGCTCATTGAACACCTCATAGCGGGATTTGCCCTTGGCTTTCGCCTGATACATCGCCGTATCCGCGTTCCGCATCAGGTCCTCAGGCGTCTCTCCGGACGAGCTCAAGGCAATTCCCACGCTGGCCGAAGCGAACATCTGACGGCCCTCAATCTGAAACGGAGCTTTCAGTTTTTCGAGGATTCGCTCGGCGAGAATGATGGCGTCGCCTTCGTCCCTGACGTCATAAAGGAGAATCGAGAATTCGTCGCCGCCCAGACGGGCGATGACAGAAGCGTTGCCGTTTCCTTCGGGTACCGACGCGAACGCGCTCAGGCGCAACCGCAAAGCCACCCCCATGAGCAGTTCATCGCCAGCCGCGTGCCCCAGGCTGTCGTTCACCAGTTTGAACTTGTCCAGGTCGAGAAACAGAACCGCGAAAAGACCCCCGTGCTGATGGGCCGTCTCAATGGCGCTATCAAGCCGGTCGGTGAAGTAGAGGCGATTGGGAAGAGCCGTCAGCGGATCGGCGATCTTGCCTTCCGTGATGTCGGTTTGGGAGCCCGCCATCCGGTCGGTCCCACCTTTGTCATCTCGCACCGCGAGGCCCCGCGTCAGCACCCAGATAAAACTGCCGTTCTTATGGCGCATCCGGTATTCGGTGGTCAACAAGGGTTTCCGCCCGTCCCACGCTTCGCAAGCCTCCTGCATCACGCGCTCTCGATCGGAGGGATGGATGCGGCTGAACCATTCTTCGGGGCTGGTCCCCAACTCGGCATCTTCATAGCCAAGCATTTGATTCCAGCGAGGCGAAAAGTACATCTTGTTCGTAGAAAGCTTCCAATCCCATAGACCGTCGTTTGCGCCTCGGGCCGCCAGCGCATACCGCTCCTCGCTCTCGCGCAGGGATTCTTCGGCCGTCTGCCGCGCCGTTTCGTGCGCCTCAATCTGGGTCAGCATGTCATTGAAGGAATCGATCAGGCTGCCGATTTCACCGCCCGTAATCCGGCTTGCCCGGACAGAGTAATCCTTCTCCACCGATACTCGCCGGGCCACAACCGATAGCGCCGTAATCGGATTGGCGATGCTCCTCTGGGTTCTCGAGCCCAGAAGCACCGACAGCCCCAGAGACAGAATCATCACCACGCAAACGATCACGATGAAGCGCCGGAGCCGGTCGTATACATCATTGGTGGATCGCAGCAGGATAGTGCCGAGCCGGTCGGGCCCCAGATTGATCGACTGAAATGCCAGAAGGGTTCCGTTTTCGAAATAGGCGCCGGCCGGGCGGAGCGGTGGGGAGGAAGAGCGTAGCTTGCCGTCCCGCTGGTAGCGCGAAAACGGAAGACCGTACCGGTCGTAGATCACCGCTTCCACAATATTTTGATCGCCGCGCAGCGCGGCCAGAATTTGAGCCGCGGCGTGTTCATCGTTGAAGCTGAGCGCGGCCGTGGCGCTCTCCGCCAGAATGCCGGCGTTGGCGGACAACTCCCTTGTCGCTGCCTGACGCTGCTGGTACGTCTCGTAACCAAACAAAGCGACGCCCGCCAGCAGCAGCGCTAAGCTGCTGTTTAGGATAATCAGGACAGACAGTCTGGCTCGAATCGAACTGTTCGCGATTGCGCCCTTTAGTTTCATCGCCCCAAGGACATCCGTATTCTTCTTATCGGCGGGGCTTACCAAAAGCAGTAGGGCAGCCTGCTTTGCCGCTACTTTCGCACCACCGTGGCCAGGCTGAGAAGCCTGGCGCTGATGTGCAGCTTTTCTTCGTTTGCCTTCCGCAGATTGATCTCAAAACGGACTTTGCCTTGTTCAAGAGTCAAGTTGATGACCACGTCTTCGGGGCTGCCGTCCCGCGCCTCCCCGACCGTGAGGATGCCCGTTTGCTTCCCAGCGGCAAGAATGGAGAAAACGTGCTTCTGCTGAGACGAACTCACATAGAGGATCTGGCAGCCTGCGGTGAGGCGGGCGTCCGCGATACGGCGTGCCGCGATCGGGTGTGTGGCAATCAACTTACCCGCAACGGCATCGTCCAGGGAACGGCCAAACGGGTCCTGTCCCAGAACGCAGATCGTGAATGGCTCGCTCGGACTGGAAAAAGCTTCGGCGGGCCACTCGATGAACTTCGCGAAATTTTGAAGGAAAGCCGCCTTCACCTGGTATTCGTCCAGCTGAGCGCGCAGGTCGCCCCCGAACTGGGCCGCCAGAACCATGGCCAAACTTAGCCGGAGGACCATGACTCTTTCCCCTCCGGAATCAGAATCGCCATGTGATCTTCCCGTAGACGCTTCTCACAGACTCGGTCCCGACGATTCCGTCGGAATTGCCATATTCGAGCGCCCGCGGCTGCAGCAGGTTCTGTCCCACTACGCTGATTTCGGCCGATTCGCCAATCCGCCGCGCCAGCCTCACATCCAGGCGAGCATGCCCTGGGATCGCCCCGCCCGCCAAGCGCGCGGTGTAGTACAACGATTGATCGAAATCCATTTTCCGCGAAAGGTTGAAAAGCGACCGGACTTGAACCAGATTTTGCGGAAAATCAGTCGATATCGTTGCTGAGTTGATACCCTGGCCCGGCGGGTTCTGGGACAAGGTAGCGTGAAGATAGGAATAGCCGGGGCTGATGCGCCAGCGCGAAGTCGCCCTCCAGTTCAGAAATAGCTCTCCTCCGTAGTCCATCGCATGCGTCTGGTTCTCGTAGAGCAAAGGAATCTCGATTTCCACGGGTGCGCCAGGCACCCCCGGCAAAATGACCGGCGTCTGCGGCTCCAGCGTTTCCAGGTCATGATAAAAGCTCAGGAAGAGGGCCGCGTCGAACGAAAGGGCTTTGGTCAATTCCGATCGGAACCCGAACTCATAGTCCCGAACCTGTTCCACCTCCACCTTCGGATTGCCCAACAACCGAAACACTTCAACCGTCCCTGGACCAACGGATAACATCCCCAAATCCACCTGGACGTCCACGTCCGTCTGTGACGGCTCGCGGATGGCCTTAGACGCCGCTGCCCAAAGGGCGTATTTTTTGTCGGGGGGCGCCCAGACCAGGCGCGCGCTTGGCTCCACTTCAAAGCCGGTGTAACCGTTGTGCTCCAGTTTGCCGCCAATGGTGAACCAAAGCGCATTCGAGACGCGGATTTCGTCCTGAAAGAAAACGTTGAAGAGGGCCACAGTTCGGTAGGGCGGCACAAACATAACGGGGTAACCGGCGGTGAGTCCCGTCGTGTCGCTTCGCGCACCGAGCCCCCAGACAATGTCGTTGCGGTCGCCCGCCACGAGATGATGCTGAAAATCCAGATCGAACGTTCTCATCTTGCCGGGCGTGCCGACGTCGTCGATCCTGTCGTTGTTGAAGTAAGCCCGAAAGGATGTCTCGGAACCTCCCGCGAGCGTGTGCTTCCAGAGCGCCAGCAGATCGCCCCCGGCTGCGCCGAGTGGCTGGGGGGTTAACGGGGCAGACAGCGTTGGAATATCGCTCCCGGCGGTCTGGTTCTCCTGGTTCGCGAATAGATCGCCTTGCAGCATCAGCGAATCGCTGCTCGACGCTTGCCAATCGGTTCGGAACCCGGCATGCGACCTCTGCCAGTGATCGTTCGCGTCCCCACCCGTCTGCGCGTCCGAATTGCCAATGTCGAAGTAACTTGCGAATACCCGGTACGTCGCGCTTTGCCCCGCCGCCCCACCATATTGCAACTCACCCAGCGCATTCGTCTGCGAGCCGCCCGCCACCGTCAATAGCCCGCCCTTGGTGTCCTTGGAGGATTTCGTGATAATGCTGATGACCCCGTTCACCGCGTTCGCTCCCCAAACCGAGGCGCCCGGACCTCGGATGACTTCGATCCGGTCAATGTCCTCGAGCGGTAACTCTAGTTGGTCCCAGGACACGCCCGAGAAGGTGGGATTGTAAACCGTTCGGCCATCGATAAGCACGAGGACTTTGTCCGAGTAGCGTGAATTAAACCCGCGGATGCTGATGGCCCACGCATTGGCGTCTATCTGTTCCACATCCACACCAGGGGCCATGCGGAGAAGATCCGGAATGTTGGTTGCGCCGGAACGCCGGATATCGTCCGAACTGATCACGAAGATGGCAGCCGCGGTGCGCGAGAGCTTCTCTTCCTTCTTCGATACCGAGGTGACCTTGATATCCATCAAAACTTCAAGGCTGGCCTGCCCCAGGTCGATCGGTTTTGGCGCGGGGTTCTGTGCTCCCAGGTCGGGGATCAATCCCAAAACCACCGCGAGGCCCAGCGATGCGCGCTTCACTGCCCGCAGTCTCTTTCCATGACGCGGAAGTGGGGTGCACCCCGGAGAAATCTCAGGACTTCCTCGGCGAAGTTGTCCTTTTCCCCATCTCGGGTACCCAAAAATCCAGAACCCAATCTCCTTTCTTTACTTCACCAACCGGGCCGATATCAGCCCCAGCTCCACAAACCACCCGTAATCTGGGATCGGGATTCGGGTGTATGGGACTGCTCGAAGAACCCGAAGCAAAGAAGAACCCGAAGCAAAGAAGAAAAAGAAGCGGAGAAAAAAATGAGAAATAATAACGACTCCATAGCAACGACGCACCCTCTTGATCGCGCGCACCAGCTCCTGAATTTGCTCAGTGAAGATGAACTCGTCGATGCCGTCGTGTATCTCGACGGCGTGGTTTACGGAAACGACGATCAACCGGACACCGGCGACGACACTAGCCAGGACCTTGACAACGACGTCGAGAGCCTCGGCATGATGGGAACCGGCGACGAAGAGCCCGACGCCGGTGAGGACTACGGAAGTTTCGAACCAGACGATCCCTCGTACGACTAGTGTTGTGCACAACGCTGTACAACCCGCCGGAACAACCGCCCCGGAGGAAAAGCCCTCAAGTAAAGCATTTCTAAGGAAACGAAGTGGGTTGTGCACACGCTGCGGGAACTGCACAACCCGCATCTCGGTTCCCGCGCGATTCGGAAGCGCCTCTCGCCCCGGAAAAAGTCACCCGTGCGCTCCTCGGCATCTCTTGTAAGTACAATAGAATCCGCGCAATAGAGAGAAAATTTGGTTTGAAATCTAGGCCTACCAAGGCGAGCAATTCAACTCATAAAGCGCCTCATTGTGCACTGCACAATTCTGCACAACACTGCACAACCGAACCGACAACGTAAACTAAAAAGAGTGCCTCGCCTCCCGGTTGCCGTTCTTTGCCTCCTGGTGTCTGGACGAGTGTCTGGACCAATTTTCGCCGCGATCCCTCCTCTCGTTTGTCCCGCGGGCGCGCCCATCGGCAGCGTTGACCTGCGCGTCCTGCGGAAGCCCGGCGGGTCCGCGCTTCCCCTGAAGACCATCAATCGTCTGGAGGAAGGCGATTCGGTCCTTTACCGTCCGCTGCTCCGCGCCAGCGAAACGCGTAAGGGCGAAGTGACCCTCGTCATGGTACCCGCGAACCGCACGCCAGATCAGGATCTGCTCGAGGTGCTGGAACCGAAGCTCGCCGGTAAACCTGCGGAATGGCGCGTGCCCAGCCGTACGTCCGTCGTTGTGTTCGTCTACGGCCCCGCGGGGTTGAACCGCGCCAAGGTAAAAAACTACCTTTCAAAGGATCAGGACCTGGTCACCCAACTGGCCGACTATGCCGAAAAAACCGCACAAACAGAAGCGCTGATCCAGGCGCTCTCCAGCAGCGAAACGTCCGCGGCTAGCGTGAATGCCGCGTTTCAGGGCTTCGCTTCGCAATACGGATATTCCAATCAAGTGGACCATACGCTTCCGGCGGACCAGCAGATGACGTCGATGTTCCGCGCGCTGAACCCCGCCATGGCAACGTATGACCCCGTCTCGCAACAGTCCTCGCAGCGCGTTGGGCAGACCGTCAGTATGGCCACTTCCGTGGCGGCTCTCTTCTTTGGCACCCCGGTCGGTCTCGCGGCGGGCGGAACAGCCATGTTGATGGAAATGCGGTCCGTCGTTTTCCCCAACACGGTCTTTCGCTCTTCGTTGGAGCAGTCCATCCCAGGCGGTGGTATGGGACTCTGCGGCAAAAGGGATGCCGTCCCCCCGCACACCAAGCTCGCGTACCTTTGGGCCACGCGCATTGATAATCTCGGTCCCCCGTCGCTGGCTCTCGGACCTGGCGATGTCCCCGCCAAAATGAAAATGGAGGTGCCTGTCAAACCTGCCTCCGAGAACGATTGGAAATATCTGGATCACGCACGAGACTGGCGGGTCTCCTCCGGAACACACTTCTTCCCGGTCTCGGTCGCGAAGATTGGCGAGAATGCTCTTGAAATCGATCTGACCAAGCTGCATCTCGAGCCGGGGCCGTACCGTTTGTCCGCTTACTGGGATTGGGATGAATTCAATGTCGCCGGTGATTTGGACGTTCAAAACCTGAGCGATTTTGCGAAGACGCATCTGGTGGCGGAATCGCAGGATCGCCTTGTCTCCCATATCGGACGCGTTCAGGTGGCCATCGACGGCGGCGACTTCGAGTTCGTGACCAGGCTCGAACTCACCAAGCCCACTGACAAATTCTTCACGCCCACCCCGATTCCGTTCGCCATGCCGCATGGTTTCCGGAATGGCGTGCAAAACCGCATGGACGCTCAAATCAACACGATTGATTTGGATCCCGGCGATTACAAGCTTCAATTCGTCCAGCCCGATGGCAAAGCTCATGAAGTGCCCATCGCGATTCTGCCCGTCCCGCCCCATATCGCGAACCTGCCCATCGTCCTCAATCGGGGTGACCAGAGTTGCACGGTGACGCTGCATGGCGAACGCCTGAATCTACTCGCCAAACTGGAATCGCCCGGAATCAAAATGACCCTCGGTGAGGCTAATTCCGATGGCACGGAACGCCGTCTTACTTTACACGCCGATCCGGAACTGCGCGCCGGCGAAACCTTGGACCTCCATGCATTTCTGGAAAATCGCAGCCAGCCGCTGTTGATCCCGCGTGCCATCGAACTTGCCGTCGCCAGGCCCGCCATTGTCGATTCGCAGCTTTCCCTGCCTGCGTCCGTTGGCGTGGCCCTGAAACCCGGCGAGTTGCCCGCGCCTTTTTACCTGAGCGCGCTGCTGAAAGTAAACAACCTGAGTTCTGAAGTGGCCATTGCTCTGCGGTGCCGCGGCGATTCCGCGGACCGCGTGGTCCTGCGGCCCGCCACCAAACCGGAGACCGGCAAGCTCGACCAGCTCAGCCCGGAACACATCTTCATCACCTTCGATGACAGCGTGTTCCCCAGCGGCTGCGATCTGCTGGCTCAAGTCCAAAGCGCGGGCAATTCGAATGAACGCGAACTCGGCCGCGTTACCCTGCTCCCGAAGATCGACACCGTTACATTCGACGCCCAGGACGCTACCTTCACCGGCTCCGACCTGGAAACGATCACCCACGCCGGCTGGGACCCCGAGAATGGCGTGCTCGTTCAAGATCTCCCCACCCCTGTGCCTGGAGAGCCGCGGAAGCAGGAGCTGCGCGTCGCGTTACCTGCCCGGCCCGACACCGGTCCGCCCCTTTATATCTGGCTGCGCGGCGAAGAAACCGGACGCGCCGCTTTTGTCGCTATCCCTCAGCTCGCGCGGAAATAAAACCCCAACGCCGTCCGCGCTGCTAAAATACGGGGGCATGCAGGTTTTGCAAGCTGGTCGCCATAAGTTGATCCTCCTCGAGATTGAAGCCGAGGCGGTCGCTGAAGTGGCGCGCCAGGCTGGCTTTGAAAGCAGAATGCGCGACAACGAGCGCAGTATCCAAATGGATTTGGTGGCGCTCAATCGCAATTCGCCGCTGCTTCTGTTCGACGCCTCCGACCCCGCGAACCTCGGTTGGTTCTCGCGCTGCCAGTTTTATATCGATGGCCGCACCGGTGAGGTCATGCAAACGCCCATCTCCATCAGCAACAAACGGGACCGCGCAGGCAAGAGCCATTCCACTCAAGTTCGCGTGCGCATCTCCAAGGAACTGCCGGTAACGTTCCGCCTTCCTGGGAAGCAGCCCATTACCGAGCAGGTCTTCTACGCGCTCCTCCAGAACTTCCTGAACGCGCTCATGAAGACCGGCGTCGCCGTCTGCGGCGGCACTGCGGTCCAGCCTCTCGCGGGCCGCACCGAAGGCGTCGGCACCCGCAACTAACTTCGGT
>PLFE01000049.1 GCA_003136675.1 Bryobacterales bacterium | reverse complement strand
GCAGCACCTGGCCGGGGCCTGACGAACGTCCGGATCCAGAACGAATTGGCGCTGTTGATAGAGCCGGCCTCCATCATGGTGGGAACGAGGATGTCGATCGCCGTTCCGGTTTCAGTGCCGGTAAAACCCTTCGCCGAGACGCCAACGATTTCGTAAAGGTCGTTGCCCGCACGGAACGTGCGCCCGATTACCTTTGGATCGCCGGCAAACCGGCTTGACCAATAGTCATAAGTAAGTACGGCAACAGGACTCGATCCGGGTTTCAGATCGTCATTCTCCGTCAGTACACGTCCCAGAGCGGGCCGAATTCCAAGCGAACTGAACATCCATCCGGAAACGAATTGCCAGTGTGCTTTCTCCATCTCCGCGTCGGACGCGTAAGTGAGGTCCCTTCGCTCCGAATACGAGATGGCGATTAACTCGGCTTGGTCCCTCACCGTTGCGCGTAGCTCGCGGAACAGTGGGTAGGAGCAACTGTCGAATGTTTCGAGTTGGCGTTGTTTGTTGAGTTTTTCGAAAGAAATGGAATAGAGCCGTTGGGGGTCAGCCACGGGCAAAGGCCTTAGGAATAGCGCGTCGATGAGACGGAAAGCCGACGTACATGCGCCGATCCCCAGAGCGAGGGAAAGGATCGCGGCGGCGGAAGTAACCTTGCGCTTCAGGAGTTGGCGCCATCCAAAGATGATATCGGCGCGAAGGGAGTCAAGCCATGTCACAAGTTTGACGTCGCGGCTCTCTTCACGCTGTCTAAGTGGCGAGCCAAAAGCGCGCCTGACTTCGGCCGGATCGCGGCCTTGCTCGATGGCTTCCGCGACGTGCGATTCAAACTCTTCATCGATCTCCCGACTCAGCCGGTCTCCTCGAAATGCGTTTTCGATGCGTGACCACAAAGACATATCAAGCCGTCCTTAAAACACGATTTACAGCCGCCGTCACCGACTGCCAGCGGGACTCTTCGGTTTCGAGCTGCTTCTTGCCGGGTGCCGCGAGTTCATACCGCCGCAGCCTGCGCCCCGCTTCGTTTTCGCCCCATTGAGCGCGAATCCACCCCGCTTCCTCCATCCGGTGAAGGGCCGGGTAGAGTGAGCCTTCCTCGGCGCGNNATCTTCAGTACAAGCAAATCGAGGGAACCTTGGAGGGAATCGGGCTTCGCCATACTCAGACATCATAGTACAGAGACGGCTGAGTAATTCGCCGGTTAGGAAAAAAGTTTGTCGGTCTTGCGAAACTAGAGAGGATTGTCCTCGCTACTCCAGTTCGCCTTTATTGCGTTCACCTCGATCTTCGTCCTGGTGGACCCCATTGCCGCTGTTCCGACGTTCCTCGCCATGACGCCCGAAGCGGACCGCCGCAGCCGCCGCCACATGGCCATGCGCGCGGCCTGGACCTGCTTTGCGGTACTCGCGGTATTCTCGTTCGCGGGGACCCTGATCTTCAAATTGTTTGGGATCACGCTGCCCGCCTTCAAGATCGCGGGTGGTTTAATCCTGGGGTTGATCGGGCTCGATATGCTGCAGGCCAAGCGTTCACCCACCAAAGAGACGCCGGGCGACGCGGCCGAAGCTATGGGAAAAGAGGATGTCGGCATTGTTCCTCTGGGCATCCCGATGCTCGCCGGCCCTGGTTCCATTTCTTCCGTTATGGTGCTCATGAGCCAGAACTCCGACTGGCCTCACGCGCTGGTGATCTTCTCCGCGATCGCCGTGATTTCGGCGGTGTCCTATGTGGTTCTGGCTGGGGCGGATTGGGTCGGCGGCCATCTGGGCGAAAGCGGAATCCGGATACTCACGCGGATGATGGGGCTTTTGCTGTTGGCGATCGCTGTCCAGTTTATTCTGAACGGAATCCGCGAAGCCGGCGCCCTGCGATAATCTGGGACTTCGCCTTATGAGTATCTTCTATCGCCTGAGTCTGGCTTTTCTCGTCGCATCCTCGCTTTTCGCGGGGGATGTGGAATTGGAAGCAGGCCACCTGTCTAACATCAAGCAACTCACTTCCGGCGGCCAGAATGCCGAAGCCTATTGGTCGCCCGATGGGAAGCGCCTGATCTTCCAATCGACCCGCTCGGGCGGTCAGTGCGATCAGGAATACATCATGAACGCCGATGGGTCGAACCAGCATTTGGTATCCACCGGCAAAGGCCGCACGACCTGCGGCTACTTCCTGCCCGACGGGAAACATATTCTCTATGCCTCGACGCATCTGGGGGGCGACGCATGCCCGCCGCCCGCCGACCGATCCAAAGGTTACTTGTGGGCGGTGTACGCAAGTTACGACATCTTTCTCGCGAACGACGATGGAACCAACCTAAAACGCATTACCGATGCGCCGGGCTACGACGCCGAAGGCACCGTGAACTGGAAAAGGAAGAAGATCCTCTACACCTCAATGGCTTCGGGCGATCTCGATTTGTGGACGATGAACCTGGATGGGTCCGGGAAGAAGCAGATCACCAAGAGCTACGGATATGACGGTGGAGGCGTTTTTTCCCGTGACGGCAAGATGATGGTTTGGCGCGGCAACCACCCTGAAACCGATGAGTTGAAGAAGAAATATGCCGGCTTGTTGAAGGACAACCTGACCAGTCCCATGAAGATGGAACTGTTCGTAGCCGATGCCAATGGGAACAACATCCGTCAGATTACCAATACCGGATGCGCTTCGTTTGCCCCCACGTTTACGCCGGACGGGAAACAGATTTTATTCTCCTCGAACATGCACGATTGCGATGGCCGCAAGTTCGAGCTTTACATCATCAACGTGGATGGCACCGGACTTAAGCGTGTGACCGACTACGACACTTTTACCTCATTCCCAGAATTCTCGCCGGACGGCAAGACGCTAGTGTTCGTTACCGATTGGAAAGCCTCGGCGCGGTATGAGTTTAATGTATTTACGGCGGATTGGAAGTAGATGAAGCGCATAGGTTGGTTGGGCCTTTGCGCCGTGATGGCGCTGGCATCGGATATGGCGCCGGATCGCTATATGGGGTATGTCCGGTTTCTCGCGTCGCCGGAACTTAAGGGGCGCCGCACAGGGACACCGGAGTGCGACCGGGCCGCGGAATATATCGCGGAACAGTTCAAGAAGGCGGGCCTGCAACCAATCGGCGGCAGTTACTTTCAGCAGTATGAGGTTACTGCAAAAACGGGACTCGGAAAAAATGACGCCTTAGTGATTCTTGGTACGAAAAAATCGGAACCTCTTCGGGAAACCGTGGATTTTGTTCCATTGAACCTGAGTGGAAACGGCTCCGTGAGCGGGCAGGTTGTGTTTGTGGGCTATGGTATCAGCGCACCGGAATATCGTTACGACGATTACTCCGGAGTGGATGCTGACGGCAAGGTGGTATTAGTGCTGAGGCATGAGCCCAAGGAACTGGCGGATAAGAATCAACTGGCGGATTCAGGGATCGAGAGTAAGGTGGTGAATGCAAAACTGCATGGCGCGCGCGGCGTGCTGCTGGTAAACCGCCCTTCCGATGACGATACGCTGGACAAGTTCAGGCTGCTGACGGCGACTGGAGATTACGGGATCGTGGTGGACCAGATCGCCATGTCCGTGGCGAATGAGTTACTCGCTCCCGCGCATGAGAGCGTCGCGCAGGTCGTCGGAGAAATAGACCGCGAGACGAAGCCGCGCCCGTTTGCCATTCAGGATGTAAAAGCGGAGTTGCGTGTTGACTTGACGGAAGAGAAGCGCGCCACCAGAAACGTGCTGGGCTATCTACCCGGTGAAACGCCGGAATACATTGTGATCGGGGCGCACTATGATCACCTTGGTCTCGGCGAGCAGGACTCGCTGGACCCTTCCATGACCGGTACTGTGCATCCTGGCGCGGACGACAACGCTTCAGGCACTGCGGGCGTGATGGAACTGGCCGGGCATTTTGCGCGGATGGGAAAACAGAAGCGCGGCTTCCTGTTCCTTTGCTTCTCGGGCGAAGAAGAGGGACTTCTGGGGTCGGCCTGGTATGTGAATCATCCTTTGAAGCCGCTGGCCGATGCCGCGGCGATGATCAACATGGATATGATTGGCCGCTTACGCGATAACAAGGTTTACGTGGGTGGAATGGGTACGGGTTCGACGTTCAAACCCATCGTGACCGCAGCCACGGACAAAGAGCATTTCGCGGCGGATGAATCGCAAATGGGCGGCTATGGCGCCAGCGACCATACTTCATTTACGACCAAGCAGATTCCGACGCTCTTCTTCTTCTCGGGACTGCATAGCGATTATCACAAGGCGAGCGATACAGCGGATAAGATCAACGCCCCCGATGCCATCCGCCTGCTGGACGAGGTTGCGGATATTTCGGAGTCTCTTGCCGAGGCCCCACAGCGGCCCGAGTTCATTCGTGTGCAGGAGCCGGCGCACGCGGGCAGCGTTTCTTCATCGGGGAGTTCCGGCTATGGTCCTTACTTCGGAAGCATTCCGGATTTCGGCGGTCCGGCGAACGGGGTGCGGTTTTCGGATGTGCGGGATGGGTCGCCGGCGGCGAAGGCCGGGTTCAAGGCAGGAGATGTGATGGTGGAGTTTGACGGGAAGCCGATTCAGAATCTCTATGATTTCACCTACGCGCTCAGGGCCCATAAGCCGGGGGATACCGTGAAGGTGAAGGTGTTGCGGGATGGGAAGCCGGTTGAGGCGGATGTGTTGTTGACGAAGCGAAACTGACGTGAAAGTTTCACGTTAGTTGCTGGGCAAGCGGAAGACTTCGATCCCTGGAGAAGTCTTTTCGTGATAAATCACGAAAAGAACTAATGATCGTTTCATTCTCCGTATCGAATTTCCGTTCCTTTTCTTCCGAGGAAACCTTCTCGCTCGTGGCAAGCAATCGTTTTGACCGGCCATGAGCGGCACCTCGCTGACATCCCCGATTCCAAGGAGAAAGTGCTTCGAACCGGTGTACTTTATGGAGCGAATGGGGCAGGGAAATCGAACCTGTTCAAAGCTCTTCGATACGTGAAGGAAGTGGCGTTGGGCAGGAGGGAGAAGAACGGCGGGACTGGTCGGGAGGCATTTCGGTTCGGGGAGATGGAGAATGAGCCCTCGACATTTGATTTGCAATTTATTGTGGAGAGCCGGCTCTACCGATTCGGGTTCAAGGTTGATGATCGGCGAGTCATTGAAGAGTGGCTCGCCCATGTGGATGGCGGACGGGACAGGACGCTTTATGAGCGTGTCACCGACGGCGACGGCAGGGTCACGGTCGAGGCAAAGGGCCACAAGGAAGGGGGCGAGAAACTCTCGGCGCTCGCCGAGGTGGGTGGACCTAGAAATCAATCATTCCTGGCCACGATAGGCGCGACGCTGGATGCTTCGGAAATTGGCCCTGAGCTAGGAGCGATTCTGGCGTGGTTCAGACGTAGATTGGTTCTGGTCGGACCTGGGGAGTCATTCGCCCCAATTGGACATCTGCTAAGCAGCAGTCCCGGTCTGCTTGACTTCGCCGGCGATTTCCTTAAGGACGCATCCACGGGAGTCGACCACCTCGAGGTGACGAAGCAAGAGATCCCGGACGATGAGTTAGACAGATTCACGCGGATCTTGGCCGCCCTCGGCGAGACCGCGGAGGACGGCACCGCCGTTGCCGCACGAGGTGATGGAGAGGAGTTTCTGCTCGAAGGAAAGCGATATTACCGCATCACTGTTCAATCGGCTCACAAGGATCAAAATGAAAAGGTAACTCCGTTTGGACTATCCGAGGAATCCGACGGGACAAGACGCCTACTCAGCCTCATTCCAGCCCTCTACCATTTGCAAAATAGCATCGGGGTGTACTTTATCGATGAGATCGACCGCAGCTTACATCCGATTTTGGTGTGGAAGTTCCTTGAATTCTTCCTGAGGGCGGGAGGACGGCAGATTATCTTTACGACGCATGAGTCGAATCTGTTGGACTTGGATTTGCTGCGGCGTGATGAAATCTGGTTTGCGGAGAAAGACGACAAGGCCGCCACGCACCTCTATTCACTGATGGATTTCAAGGTTCGAAACGATCTCGAAATCCGTAAACACTACCTGCAAGGACGTTTCGGAGCGATACCGTTCCTGGGTAATCTTGATCGCTTGATTGAGAAAGGGCAGCCCGTGTGAGTCTGGTCCAGCGGAAAGCGAGACCGCTGACGCGAGACGCAGGTGGTCTGCGGGACGACCGGCTATTCCTCGTTGCATGCGATGATACTTACGCGCCGAAGCAGTATTTCGATTTCTTCGGTTCACTCGGGTGAAGATCCATGTGGTTCCGGCGGAGGGCGGAAGATCCGCCGCCGGACACGTGCTTGACCGCCTGCTGGATTTCGAACACGAAGCCGACGATGTTTCGTGTCCGTAATCACGGAAGCGAGGCGGCAAGGAGTTCACGTCGCTGTGAGTAAACCCTGCTTTGAGTTCTGGCTTCTTTTGCACCATGTCGAGGAATCTCAGATGGCTGCTCTGTCGAGCGCCAGGGAAGTCGAACTCGCCCTTCGCTCGCAATTGGGACGATACAACAAGACCAACCTTAGATCTGAAGATTTTCCCATCGCGTCCGTCGTGGAAGCATGCTCCAGAGCCGGGAGATTAGACGCATCGGTTGCCGGTGGCGAGATTCCGAGCGAAAACACCAGCCGCGTTTATAAACTGTGGAAAGCGCTCCCATCGCAGCTCCCCACGGAACTGACGAGCCTCGGCGCCTGACCTATCGCAAAATCCCACCACCCTCGGCATCCTGTTCCTGGCATGGCTTCGCTCCACTGAGATGCGTTCGACCGAAAACCACGCACGCCGAGGCTCCGCGGCTACCGCAGCGTCAAATCGCCCGCCATCAAATGTGCGTGCAGCGTATACTTCCCCTTCGGATTATCCTGCGAGAAACTCCGGAACAATCCGTCCTTGTTGACGTTGAACACGGAGGCAACGATATTGCCGGCCAACAACGACACATCTACATGACGGTAGTCCGCCGGGTCGCCCACGCCAATCTGTAAATCGCCGGCATAAAGCTCAATATCCTTGTCGCCGGTGACATTGAAAACCTTCATGTCGCCAGCCTTTGAGCGCACGTAGAGATTACTCCGGCGCGGCACTTCGATCCGGAAGTGAGCGCCGGAATGATTCGTGGAGCCGCCCTCGATTTCGAGAGTGCCCGAACCGCCGCCGCCGTGGAAGTGTATCGAAATGCGGCCCAAATCCTCATCGGTGTGGCTCGTTGTACATGTTACGCGCACGGTGGAGACGTCGGCGCCGGAAATGTCGGTATCGCCGGGGCGGACATGAATCGAGAGCTTTCCGCCTGCCGGAAAGCCGGTTTGAAAAGCCTGATCGCAGCGGCCGGACGTGTCGGCGAAGACCGGCGCGACGGCCAGAATGAGGCTCAGGAAAGTGAGAATTGCGCGCATTTCATCAACAGATACGATTGGGGCTGCGCCCGAGTTCGCACGAACGTGAACAGACTTTAACCGCCCAAAGCGCGCGTCCGGTGAAATCTCTCGGTATATTTAGACGTAAATAGAAGATTGGAAGGGATCTACTTGACGCAAAACACTCAGGACGGCGGTGTGGTTGGTCTGACGGTCGGCAAGCTGAGCGGCCAGTCGGTAATCGGCGAACTGCTTCGAAATATGGAACTGGGGCGCTTCGATCTT
This sequence comes from Bryobacterales bacterium, assembly GCA_003136675.1. Classification (GTDB taxonomy): domain Bacteria; phylum Acidobacteriota; class Terriglobia; order Bryobacterales; family Bryobacteraceae; genus Bog-113. The sequence goes on along the minus strand of PLFE01000049.1, from coordinate 18,607 downwards.
GCGTATAGTGTCTTGCTGCCCTGCGTGTTTAGCGTTTACCTCAATCCCGACGACCATGCGCGGCTCAGTGGTGTGTTCGGGCTCATCGCAGACGACGCTCGTAAGGCGTTGCGCAACCGGGTCGCCCAGCTCAACAGGCGGCCAAGCGTGCTTGGCGTGAACCTGGGAAAAGCTCCGAAGGAGTATAAGATCGCGTGCCGCGATTGGGTCATCGATTTCCTTTCCAATGTGGAAGTGCCGCTGGGGGATGTGGAGATTCACTCCGAATTGAACGAGACTGTGGAACCCGGCTTCCGTGGGACGAAGACCACTTTGATGAACCGCGAGCCCTCTGTGACGGGGCAGGTTCGTACGGTTTTGCCGGCCTCGCAGACGCGCAAGTCGGCCGACGCGGTCTTCGCCGAGATCCAGTACGTTGACGATTCCGGGCCGCAGACGTTCCTGATGACGCAGAATCAAGTTGCGGTGGGCCGGGGCGGGGAAGGCCAGTTGATGGAACTGGCACTGTACGCCAGCGATGACGTTTCGCGTGAGCATTTACAGTTGCGGCGCGACCCGGGTACGGGTGTGTTTCTTATCATTGATAAAAGCACGAACGGTACGTGGCTGAACGGGAAGCGGATCAAAAAGAACGCGGAAGAGCCGCTGCCGGATGCGGCTGAGATCGGACTGGCCGAGGTTTTAACGCTTTCGTTTCGCGCGCGGAGATAGAACGTGTACGGCATGCATATCCCGGTGGTCATCGCGTTCGCGTTGTTTGCGGCCGTGCTGTGGATAGCGAACCGCAGGGGGCGCCGTTCATGAGCCGGACCACGACCCAATGGCGCGCCGGGCTGGCTTCCGACGTGGGACGCCAGCGCACCAGCAACGAAGACCGCGCGCTTGCCGATGAGGCCAATGGAGTCTTTCTGGTGGTTGATGGGATGGGCGGCCACGCGGCAGGCGAGAAGGCCGCGCAAATCGCCGTCGAAACGATTCCCCAGGAACTCGAGCGACTGCGCGGCGAGACCGAACCGCGCATCCGGCAGGCGATTACAACCGCAAACAACGAGATCTTTAATCTGGCGCGCGAGCGCCCCGAGTTGACAGGAATGGCCTGCGTACTGACGCTGGCGGTGGCTCACGGGGACAAGCTCACGGTGGGACACGTAGGTGATTCACGCCTTTACCTGGCGTGGACGGGGCGCCTGCGCAAGCTCACTTCAGATCATTCCCCAGTCGGCGAAAAAGAAGATCGCGGCGACTTAACCGAGGAAGAAGCCATGCATGACCCGCGCCGGAATGTGGTGTTCCGCGATGTGGGTTCGCGCCCGCACGCGCCCGCCGATGACGAATTCATCGAAACTCGCAGCTATCCGTTTCGACCGGACGCGGCGTTTCTGCTGTGTACCGACGGATTGAGCGACGTGCTGACTTCGGCGGAGATGAATGCGGTTGTGCAGCGCTACGACGGCGACCCGCAGCGAGTGGTGGACGAACTGGTGGATGCCGCAAACGAGGCCGGGGGCAAAGACAACATCAGCGCGGTCTTCGTGGCGGGGCCGGAGTTTGTGGGGACTGAGGTACGCCCATCGATGGAAGCTCGAAGCCGCCATTCAATCACGCGCATGCGACGCGGTGGCAGGTGGAAGCGAGTGCTGGGCGCGTGCCTGTGGATGCTCATCGGAATCGTGCTGGGAGCCGCAGGCTGGACACAGGTGGAAAAGTACCTGCCTGCGCCTTCGGTTGCTCCGGCTGTAACTGCAGAGCCGCCGGTCGTCGTTCGCGTGAATGCGAGCGACCCTCGCGCCTTGCGGACCGCGATCGTGAGCGCGCGTCCCGGTGATGTGATCGAAGTTCCAAAGGGCGCCTTTCTGGGACCTCTGGAATTGAAGGATGGAGTGAGTGTGGTCAGCGAAGCTCCGGGCGAAAGCGTGATTCGTCTGGAGGGCGTTGCGCCGGGCGCAGTTGCCGTGGCGGCCCGCAATATAAACGGCGCCCGGCTCAGCGGATTCCGTATCGAAGGTGGACTGTTGATCCAGGGCGCTGCTGTTGACATCGTCGACGATGACATTACCGGAGCGAACGACTGCGGCGTGCACATCGAGGGCGGCGCCGGGACGACTCTGCGCGCCAACTTCATTCACGAAAATGCAGGCTGCGGCGTCCTGATTGAGGGCGGGGCGAGTCCGCGGTTGACCGGCAATCGGATAGCGAGGAATGGAACGGAAAAGCGTCCCGTGCGAGCGGGCGTGGAGATCTATTTGCCCTCTCTGCCGGCTCTGTTGAATAACATGTTCGAAGGAAATGGACCGGCGATCGCAGGCGATATCCCGCCGCAGACAATAGCCAAGCTGCTGCGCGCCAATATCGTTATCGGGACCGGACAGGGAGCTTCAAGGTGAGTACAGTTGCGGTCCAAAAGAAACGCTTCGGGCGCTATGAGATTATCCGCAAGCTGGGCCGCAGCATGACCGATGTGTATCTGGCCTATGATGAGCGCCTGGGACGCAACGTCATCCTGAAGTTAGTCGAGGAATCGCAGGACGATTTCACGAAACTGATCATTGAAGCGGAAAGGCGCGGCGCACTGATTCAAAGCGACCTTCATCGCATCGACCCGCGCATTCTTGAAGTGTACGAGTGTGACGAAGCCGATGGCTGCTTCTTCGTTTCGATGGAGTATTTTGAAGGCCGCAATATCGCCGAGATTCTGCATACCGAACGCCGGTTCGATGCCAAGCGCGCGGCCACCTATGCGGCGGAGACGCTCAGCCAGCTCGATCGCCTGCATTCGTTTATGAGCGATCTAAACGGCAAGAAGTGCGCCGTGGTGCACGGAGACATCAAGCCATCGAACATTCAAATTGGGCGCAATGACGAAGTGCGCTTGCTTGATTTTGGAATCGCGAAGGTCATCTCTTACACGCGTAATCTCACTCAGCACAACATGGGCAGCCCCACTTACTGCTCGCCGGAGCGTCTGGCTAAAGGGGAGGTGGACGCGCAGTCCGACCTTTGGGCGCTTGGAGTGAGTTTGTATGAGATGGTCTCCGGATGCCCGCCCTATCAAGCCCAGGATACGCGCAAGCTCGAAAATCTGATCCAGTCCAAACGCCCGCCGCGTTCCCTGCCGGATGACTGTCCACGCGCGCTGGCGGCCATTATTAAGAAGGCTCTGGCCGCCGATATCGCACGACGATACCCTTCAGCGGTGGAGTTTGAAAGCGATCTGCGCGCCTTTATTCAAGACCGCGCGACCCAGGCCACGTTGGATAAAAAGCCGGCCTGGGGCGGCAACACCACTGTTCAAAAGTTCCGGCCGGAAGTGGTGGAAGTGCAGCCACGGACGCGCAGAATGGGTCGTGATTTCGGCCAGTTGAAAAACGCCTACTACTTAGTCCGGCATTTGAACTGGATGCGGGCGAGCGCCATTCTCTTCGCGGTGCTGTCGATCTTTCTGGCGTTCTATCTGGTGGGCCGGGTTCGTGATGAAATCTGGCGAACGCGCGTTGCAACGGACTACTCGCGTGCCAGCGTGGCGGAGATCAATGCGGATTGGGCGAGTTACCGCAAGCTGAAACAGAGGGACGCGTTTTTGGGACGGTTTTCGCCGGCCGAGTCCCAGGGACAATCGCTGCGCACCAGCTTTCTCTCCGCGGCCGATGATGTATTGGAAGACTATCGGAACAGCTCCGATCAGTCGTTGACGGATTTTGATTGGGAGAAAGCGCAGGTTCTGGTGCGCCATGCGCTTGAAGTTCAGCCGAATGACCGCGCGTCGCAGGGCAAAGCCGCTTTGATCGATGGATACCTGAACCTATCCCGGAACCCCAATCTGCCCAAGGCCGGGGCCAGTGAATCGGAGTTTCAGAAGGCGGCGAAGTTACTGCCGCGCGATCCGGATGCGCATTTGGCGCTCGCCAGGTTGTATGTTTACTCGTATCAGAATATCGGACGCGCGTTGGCGGAGTTGCATCTGGCGGAACGATTAGGCGTGAAACTCGGGCCGCGCGAATCGGAAGAGAAGGCGGACGGGTATCTGCTGCGCGCTGAATCCGAGCTGCGGCTGGCGGCGCAGGCATCTGAGAATTCCGGAGATGACGAAGCCCGGAGACTGCGGCTGGGAGAGGGTGATCTGAAGCGCGCGAGGGATCTTTACGAGCCGATTATCGGGTTCTCGGATGTGAACGACAACTTGAAACGGCTGGATGATGACGAATCGCGGCTGGATAAATTGAAAGCAGCGCTGCCCGCCGCCGCGCCGCCCACACCGGCCGCGTCGCGCAGCAAGAGTAAGAAGTCCTCTTTCCGGTGGCCATGGCGATGAACAAATGGGAATAACGGCATGGCGATAACCAGGAGCTCGGAACGCGCCGTGGAAATCCGCATCCGTGAAGAGAAGCTTTCATTGCCGGAACGCAACCGGGAACTCCCGTTTCTGCTCTGCGCTTCGTTGCTGGTGATCAGCGGACTCGCTCTGGTTTACACCGGAAAGACGCAAAGCTTCGCGGCCGACCAGGCGCGTCTTAAGAATGGCGAACTGCTGAACTTGAACGCCAATCCGGATGCGGAGCACATTGCGCCATTCCTTTTGAACTTCCGGGATGAGCAGGATCGCGCGCGTGCGGCCCAGCGCGTCCGCGACTTACTGTTGAACTCGGGACCGGTTCCGAATGTGGGAGCTTTGGCTAGATTGCGAGTCAGCCGTAAGGTGTCCTTGTTGCCGATCGCGAAGGTCAAACCGTTACTCGTGGTTCGCACTCCGGATGAGTATCGAAAGCTCTTTCTGCTTTGGTGTGGAGCGTATCTGGCGTCTTTCTGGATCGTCCACTTACTCTGGCGATGGCGGAAGTTTGCGGGTGACCCGGCAGTATTGCCTGCGTTACAACTCATCACGGGGATGGGACTGATCCTGGCGGTAAGTTTGCGCGATCCACTGCGCGATTCTCTGGATTTTAAGAAATTCGCATGGGGATGCGCGGCCGGATGCGCCGTTCTGTTGCTGCCGCTGTTCAAAGCATTTCAATACAGGCATTTCACGCGCTTCATCTATACGCCGCTCTTACTCAGTCTGGCCTTGTTCGCGCTGCTGCTGCTGAAAGGATCGGGACCCACCGGCAGCGATGCCAAAGTGAACCTGGGCCCGTTTCAGCCGGTTGAAGTTATCAAGGTGCTACTGGTTTTCTTTCTCGCAGGGTACTTTTCGCGTCGCTGGGAATGGCTGCGCGAACTCCGCGAACGCAGGCTGGTGCCGCTTTGGGTGCGCTGGCCGGAGATTCCCCGCCTTTCGCACATGCTTCCGGTTATGGTGGGCGTGAGCGTTGCGCTGGGCATGTTCTTTGTGTTGAAAGACATGGGCCCGGCACTGGTTCTCGGAGTCCTTTTCCTGGCCATGTTCGCCGTGGCCCGGGGACGGTTTGGGCTCGCCCTTCTCGGTATCGTTCTATTGGTCGGCGGCGTCACGGTAGGCTACCGGTTGGGCGCGCCTGCCACTGTTGTGGACCGCATCAACATGTGGCTTTCCCCTTGGGATAACAGTGTTCACGGGGGCGATCAGATTGCCCATTCACTCTGGGCCTTCTCAACCGGCGGCCCGTGGGGCTCTGGGCCAGGACGCGGCGATCCGTCGATGATTCCGGCGGGACATACGGATCTGGTGCTTTCTTCAATTGGCGAAGAGTGGGGATTTCCCGGTACGTTGACGGTGTTTCTTCTGCTCGGTTTGCTGGTCTATCGGGCATGCCGTATCGCGCGCGAGGCTCCCGATGAATACGGAACCTTCCTCGCGTTTGGTTTGGGCATGCTGGTGGCGCTCGAGATGCTTCTCATCTCCGGCGGGGTGCTGGATGCGATTCCGCTTTCCGGCGTTGTGTCGCCTTTCCTGAGTTCGGGAAATACGGCAATGCTGGCGAACTTTCTCATTTTCGCCATTCTACTGGGCATTTCGAGCCAGACCCCACGCCTGCGAGGACGAACGCTGCTGCCGTTTCGGAAGCCGATCTATGCCATTGGTTGTGTTCTCGGCGCGCTGGCGTTTACTCTGGTCGCGAAAGCCGCATATTTCCAGACCGTAGTCGATGATCGGATGCTGATTCAAGACGCGAAAGTATTCGCCGATGACGGAGTCAAACGACCTCAACATAACCCCCGATTGAATTCGTTGATGCGCCAGATTCCGCGGGGCGACGTGTACGACCGCAACGGCGTGTTACTCGCCACCAGTAACTGGGATGAGTTGGAGAAGCAGCGCAAGGGCTATGAAGCGCTCGGCATTTCGATCGACCAGGCGTGTTCGCGGCTCGAGAGCCGGCACTATCCCTTCGGGCCGTTGACCGAACATATGCTGGGCGATCTGCGGACCGGCGAAAAGTTTCATGCGACGAACGCATCATTAGTGGAACATGACTCGAATGCGCGGTTACAAGGTTATGGAGATCTGAAAGAGCTTGCGCCACTCGTCAGATACCGGCACTATCCCGATTACCCGCCATTGCGCGGGCTCCGCGACCGCAACCGCGATGTGAAAACCTCGATCGATATCCGCCTGCAGGCGAAACTCGCGGAGATCATGGAACGGCGCGTAGGCAGCCAGAACGGGAAAGGCGCCGCCGTGGTGATGGACCCGCGTTCGGGTGATGTGCTGGCTATGGTGAGTGCTCCGAGCGGCGCCGCGTCTCCGGATGAGTTGCTCGACCGCGCACGCTATGGACAATATCCACCGGGTTCCACCTTTAAACTGGTGACAGCGATGGCGGCGCTGCGTTTGAATCCGGAACTGGAGAAGAAGACTTACTCTTGTGTCCGGTTAGGTGACGGGCGCGTAGGTACGCGCATCCCCGGTTGGAACAGGCCGATTCGCGATGACGTGAAGGACCACGCCCACGGAACGATCGACATGGAGCATGCGATTGTGGAATCGTGCAACGCCTACTTCGCGCAGTTGGGAGTCTTCAGCGTCGGTTCAGACAAGCTGCGGCAGACGGCGGAGTTGCTCGAGATTTCACCGGGCGATGAGAAAGAATTCAAACATATGCTGCCGTTTTCGTCTTATGGGCAAGGGCCCGTTCTGGTGACGCCTTTCAAGATGGCGCGTGTTGCGGCGACGGTGGCCGCCGGGGGGAATATGCCGCAAGGCCGATGGGTGATCGATGAAACAAATTCGCGTGTAAACGCCCCGGTGCCCATTTTGGCCGCGAAAGAAGCAAAGTTCATTGCTGAGGCGATGCGCGGCGTGGTGACGAGCGGCACAGGCAGAAGCGTGATGGACGGCCTGAATGTTCCGTCTGCCGGCAAGACGGGGACCGCGCAGGTGGAAGAGGGCGAGCCGCACTCCTGGTTTGCGGGGTTCGCTCCGTATGGGGATGCTCCGGGGCGCCAGATTGCCTTCGCGGTGATTGTGGAGCATGGTGGTTACGGCGCGAAGGCGGCTGCGCCCATTGCGCGAGAGATCATAGAGACTGCGCGCGACCTTGGCATGATCCAGGGCCCGGTGGAGGGCAGGAAATAACGTGGCAATCTCCGACGTCTTTGAAAAGCTGGGGAAGGCGATTTTCGAGAATCCGTTCTCGGCCTCGCGGGTATCGGAAGAAGTTCCGGAAATGGCGGAGATCCGCCTGGCCGCGCTGGATGCAATCAAGAGCAAAAGCCATCGTGTTTCGGGTAAGATGGTGTTCCCGTTCAATGTGGTGCGCATCCATCTGAGCGGCGTTCCGGAGAAACAGGCCGAGACGTTCCAGAGTGAATTTCTCTCGAAGTATTTCGAGGAGGAATTACGCGCCGGTCTGGTGCGTTCCAGCTACCGCTTTCCTGGAGACTTGCGGGTTGAAATAGAGACATCGCCCACGATGCCGGGTCCGAAGGAGAACTGGATCCGGGTGGAGACGGAGACCGTCGCGCCGCCTGCGCTCGAAGCGGCGGAGGTGACTGCGAGCGTGCCCGTCCTCGTGATCGTGCAGGGCGCCGCAAACGTCACGGAACTACAACTGGAAAAGCTCCGCACGAATATTGGCCGCACCATTGATGTCTATAAGTCGGAAGGGCCATCACGCCGGAATGACTTAGCGTTCGAGGAAGATACCGAAGTCAATCGTTCCGTGTCGCGGGAGCATGCGCATCTCATGTGGGACAAAAAGTCGGGCGAGGTTCGGATCTTTAACGATCGCTGGTACAAGATGGGCACGGATTCCGAGGCGAATTGCGGAATCTGGATTGTACGTGAGGGCTTGAGTCAGCCGATTCATCGGAACGCCCGCGGGGTAGCTCTAAAGGTGGGAGATGAGATTCATTTGGGTCGAGCGATTGTGGGATTTGTGCTGCGGTGAAGCGCAGCGCGCTACCCCAAAGCCCTTAACGCACCCGCGATCAGATGCGTGGTGCCTTCATACGGATCGCCGTCTGAATCCCACTCAATCGAGAAATACCCCTGATAGCCCGCCTGCTTCGCGATGGCGAAGGTCTTGTCCAGATCTACCCGATACAGCTTTCCATTATCCGTTTCGATTTCCTTCACGTGACTAATTGTGTAAGCGTGCTGGAACATGGCAGTTACGGCGCGGTAATTATAATCCTCGCCCTTATTGAGTAGCATCGAGTTACAGAAATCCGGCAGGCCACGAAGCCACGGAGTCTTCGCGCGATCCATTACATCGACCAGATAGAAAGCGTCCTCGCTGGCGGGGTCGTCGTTCTCCAGATTGATCACGATGTTCTTCTTCTGTCCGTAATCGGCGACTTGCCGCAGGCTTCCCGCCGCCAGATCCACGTCCGGCTTCATGCCTCGTACGGCCTGTACATGCACGCGGATGCCCGGCGAACCAATCGCCACTGCGACATCCACCCACTTATTCGCGTTCTCAATCGCGGTCTTTCGCTTCGCTTCGTCCGGGTCGTAAAAGCTTCCATGCAGCCGGCCCACCGGGATATCCACCACGTGTGTACCGGTTGCGTCCAGCGCTTTGCGGAACTCATCCAGATACGCGGCGTCCGTACTGGGGAAGTGTTCGTCCAAAGGTTCGATACCGAACACCCGAAAGCGATCGACCACCATCTTAGGGAAGTCAACCAGCTTCATCTTCCCTTTACGAGGATCTACATCCTTACGGAATGGATAGGACGCAACCGCCAGCCGGTCTCGCGGCGCAGTAGGGAACTGGATTGCGGGCGCAGCGGTCTCCGAGCCGAAGGCGGAAACGGCGACTAAGCCAAGAAATTCACGCCGCTTCATTTCGAACCCGCGTTGCCGAGCGCCGGACCGGAGGGCAACTCGCCTGCGTAGTCCTTCATCTGCATCGTATTGCCTTTATAGTCTTGATCCTCAATGCCGATTTTCGAAGTATAGTATGCTCGCACGGCGGCGCTCTTGATCTCGTGAAAGAACATTTCCTCGGGAGTCTTCGGTTTTTCCTCGTCGCCGGCCATCGTGGAAACCACTTCCACGCGCTGCTTCGGCGTCGCCGCCAGAAAGCCAACTTCGTTCATCTTCATGGATAACTTATCCACCAGGGCGATGCCGGCGCGGGTCTTCTGCCTTTGATCATCGTCAAAAGCTTCGGCGAGTTCCCGATCGAGATACACGGCCACCTTTGCCGCCTTTGCGCCGCCGCTTTTTTCATCCGCCGGAATCAGGATTTCGGTGAGCTCATCTACAATCGCGAACTCATCTGGAGTGAAGAACAGATGTGGGCTTTGCGCCCGCATAGCCGACACCGCGACCGCCGACCCGGCCGCGAACTTGAATAGCTCGCGCCTTTTCATTTCGATACTCATGCCAGGTTTCCTTTCCCCAACTGATCCGCCAGATAATCACAACTCCGCCAGCATAACGCCATGATGGTCCAGGTGGGATTCTGATTGGCCGCGCTCACGTGCGTGCTGCCATCAACCACGAAAAGGTTCTTGACGTCGTGCGATTGCTGGTGCTGATTCACCACGCTCTTTTTCGGATCGGAGCCCATGCGCGATGTGCCCATTTCATGGATGGACCAGCCTTCGGTGAGCACTTCATCGTCAACACCGACGATCTGAATTCCCGCGTCCTCAAACATCTGTTTCGCGCTCTCCGTCATATCCTTAGCCATTTTTCGTTCGTTGTCGCCAAACTTATAGTTGAAGCGCAGTACCGGAATACCCCAGCGGTCTTTCTGCTCGGGATCGATTTCGACATAGTTCTCATACCGCGCCAGCACTTCCCCGAAGCCGCCCATGGAAATGAAGGCGCCCGCGTGATCGCGCACGCTCTTCTTGAAGTCCTTGCCGAACCCGCTAGTCGAGAACGCGTGCCCGGGGAACATGCCCTGGCCGCTTTCTCCTTCAAACCCATAACCGCGAATGAAGTTCGGATTCTTCTCCGTCAGGTTGCGGAAACGGGCGAGATAGAAACCGCCGGGGCGCCCGTCGTCAAGCGTGTGCGGCTTGCCCACTAAGTCTTTAATCAAACCCGTCACGCCAGGCCCCATCACGTGTTCGCAGAAGTTATGCCCCACGTGCCCGCTGGAATTCCCGATCCCATTGGGATAAGTGGTGGACTTGGATAACATGAGAAGCCGCGCAGTCTCCAGCGTGGATGCCCCCAGCAACACCGTCTTCGCCTTCACTTGGTAAGTCTGCTTCGTGACGGAGTCGATGAAGGAAACGCCGCTCGCGAGGCCGGTGTTCTTATCCACCGTCACTTCGTAGACGGTGGCATTCGTGCGAATGCTGAGATTCCCTGTGTCAAATGCCGGATAAATCAGCCCCGTAGGGGAATCGAATGCTGCGTGAATATCGCAGCCGCCCACCCGTCTGTTGCACGCGCCGCGGCCCAGGCATTTGGATCGGTACTTATTCCCTTTGATCCCGTCCGTCGTCACTCCGGCGCGATAAGGCGTAGCGACGCGGCCTTGCTTTGCCATGGCTTCGCGGAACATCATCTCGCCTTTGTTCAAGCGATAAGATCGCTGGAACTTACTATCCGGAAGGTACGGCAGATTCTCCTTCATTCCCGCGATGCCCAGCGTCAGGTCCACGCGATCATAGTAAGGTTCGATGTCTTTATATTCAATAGGCCAGTTCTCGCCAAATCCATCGCGAGACGCCGCTTTGAAGTCGTAGTCGGAAAGGCGCAGAGCCAGACGCCCCCAGATAGCTGTCTTTCCTCCCAGCAACCGGGCGCGCACCCATGCGTAGGGCGTTCCCGTGGTGGGGTTGTCCTTCTCATCCACCACAATGTTCTTCGAATAATCCGAACCGCCCCAACCCTGCACATACGAGTAAACGTGGTTGTAGGGCATGCCCTTGGCATAGGGCCGCGGACGCACGGTGTATTCATTGTGAGTGAGCGCGTGATCGTCAGGCGGCATTTCGCCGCGCCGCGGGTGCTGATAGGGCCACTCCATCGATTTCAGCTCTTTCTCGATGGGTTGCTTGCGTCCGGCTTCGAGCAGCAGAACGTTGAGTCCGTGTTTCGTGAGGACGTAGGCAGCCATTCCGCCCGCTGCGCCCGACCCGACGATAACAGCGTCGTATGTTTTGCTCAGGTCCGCTGTCGGCTGCTCAACTTCCGGTTCGCTCCGCATGATTTGAAACAAAGTGTTCGCGCCCCTTGCGCTTCTAAAATCATATGACACGCTAAACGCTGGCGCGCTCCAACCGCGGCGTGAGGGCTTGAATGGCGCAGAAAGCCAGAATGTATGCCGAGCCGGCGATCGCAAATATCGGGCCGTACGCTCTGTGCGAAGCATCAAGCCAAGGGCCGATAAACAGGGCGGACAGAGTCCCGCTCATTGCGCCCGCGAGCCCGCCGAGGCCCACCACCGAACCCACCGCTTTGCGTGGAAACAGGTCGGACACCAGTGTATAGAGATTGGCCGACCATCCCTGATGCGCCGCCGCCGCCATGCTGATCAGCACGACCGCGGTCCACAGGTTTCGCGTCCAGAAGATAGCGATTACCGGCATCGCGCCAAGGGCGCAAACCAGCATGGAGAGTTTCCGCGCCGCATTCGCGCCGAAGCCGCGAGACATAAATGCGGTCGATAGACCACCGCCCAGGATAGATCCGACGTCGGCCGCAATGTAAATGGCAATCAGCGGCGGACCTAACTGGTCGATTCGCAGATGGTAACTCCGGTTCAGGAAGGTCGGAATCCAGAAGAGATAGAACCACCATGCGGGGTCCGTCATGAACTTGCCTACCGCGAAAGCCCAGGCCTGGCGGGTACCAAGTAACCGAAGATATGCGATGCGGTGTGCCGGTTCCGGCGGCTCGCCGGACTGTATATACGCCAGTTCTGTTTTCGAGACGTCCGGATGCTGCGCGGGGTTTCGGAAGTAGGACAGCCAAACCGCGATCCAGACGAGATCCAGACCGCCGGTTACCAGGAACACCGACTGCCATCCCAGGCGCAGGGCCACGAAGGGAACCAGGAGCGGCGCGACCATTGCGCCGACGTTGGAACCGCTGTTAAGAATGCCTGTGGCCAATGCGCGCTCTTTCTCGGGGAACCATTCCGCGACCGCTTTGATGGCGGCGGGGAAGTTGGCCGATTCACCCAGCCCAAGGCCGAATCGCGCCAGCATGAACTGGAACGCCGTTCGCGCCAGCGCATGTGACATGGATGCCACACTCCAGATGGCGGCGGCTATCGCATAGCCGGTGCGCACTCCTACGCGGTCGATCAGTCTCCCGGCCTCGGGCATCATCAGCGCATAAGCCAGTTGGAACGCGAAAACCATATGGCTGAAGTCGGTCTCGCTCCAGCGCATATCCCGCTCCAGCATTGGCTTGAGAATCCCAAGCACCTGGCGATCCATGTAGTTCACCGTGGTAGCGAAGAACAACAGACCGCAAATGATCCAGCGGATATTTGTGCGCACTCAGGCGATCCGATTCACGAAGCTTTCAAAGTTACTTTGAAACAGCCGTTTCACGTCGCGGTGAATGTCCTCTTCATTTACCTGGCGGCCATCTTGAGCGAGTAACTCATAACTCCTGGTCAGGATGGGAGCCAAGGTGCGCCGGGTATTGCGCCACTTATAGATCAACTGCTCCAGAATCCGCGCGTCGGAGTGCTGAGGGATGAAAGTGACGCCCAGCATTTCCAGACGCTCCCTGGTGATCTCCTCAACAATCGACGGATTATTGAGAAACCACCAGCAACCGAAGGGCATGAGATTCGCGAACTTGCGCGCGTAGACGCAGAGCTCGTGTTGATTCTCGCGGCTCAGCACGGTCACCAGGAAGCGGTTCCCGCGGAACTGGCTGCAGATGGATTCGACGGAACGCAGGTCGGCGCGGCCCACTCCATCTCCCGCGAGGCGCAGATCGGGATTCACCTGGCGGCGCACCCCGATCATGAGAGCCAGCGGGATGTTCCAATCGCGGCAGGCGGGAAGGACCGCTTCCGCCAGCAGCCGGGAAGCGGGCTCCTCAGAAGGAAAGAGGAAGGAATCCAGCAGAGATACGGCCATATAAAGCGGCTTCATCCGCGCCGCCCAGAAATCGAGGATCTTTCGAACGTCGGCAGCCGGTTTTTCGCGGAGGTCCGCCAGGATACGATCAAGGCGCAGAGCGGCATGGAAACGCGCATCGGGCTCGTGCCCGGCACTCCATTCCGCGGCCTCGTTGGGGTCCAGCGGATCGTTCGTCATCACAACGCTACTGACCCCCGAAATGCGCAAGACGTTGGTCAAGTGATCCGCGAGACTTAATCCGTGGAAGAACTCGCGCGCCTCTTTCAAGTTCTTCGCGGCGGGGTCGAGGCCCAGCGCACTGAGAACCGCCACCACGCCTCGCGTGGCCTCTGAAACAGGAGTGTTATCCACGAATAGAGTTCTCCAGATCAGGTCCGCCTGGGCGGCCTTTTCCAGCCGCCAGTATTGCTGGGGAGAAATGGAAGACGAGCGGAAGAGCTCCGCTTCCAGATAGTGGTAGGTAAGCAGGTTGTCAATGCCCCACAGACCCAGCGCGCCGAGTTCCGGCGCGAATAAATGCGTATGAATGTCCAGAACCGGGGTGGTTGCGACGACTTTTTCCACCACTGCCGCGATATCGATCATGTGGGGCATTGTATCGATTCGATTCTCTGCTACCTTGAAAGGCGTGAACGGAAACGGAGCGGAACAGCCCGACGCGCAGTATCTTCCCAGACTCGCAGGGGTGACGTTTGCCCCGATATTTATCATGGGCCTGCACCGTTCCGGCACGACCCTGCTGCACCGCCTGCTGGCGGAGACGGGCTGCTTCAATTACTTTTCCGCCTACGACGTGGTGAACGTGCAGCGCCTTTTGAGCGACCACTTCACCGGCGCCAGGGAGGCCGGCAAGCAGGCCCTCCGCGACGAATTCAAGCGACTGGGACTCACCACGCGAATCATCGATGAAACCCCTGCCGCGCCTGAGTCTCCGCTCGAATATGGCTTCGCGCTGATGCGCCAAACCAACGGCCGCCCGCGCATTACAGAGGCCACGCTCGATCTGTTCAAGCAGACGGCGCGCAAGATTCAACTTACAGGCGATCCCACCCGGCCGCTCCTTTTGAAGAACCCCTGGGACGAGATCTATTTCCTCGAGATCAAGCGTTGGTTCCCGGAAGCGAAGTTCATTTTTATTCACAGGCACCCGGCCGCTACGCTGAATTCACAGATGCGTGCAATGCGCAGCCTGTTCGAAAAGAAGAACGAATTCGCGGCGATGATCACGCCCTGGTACCGGCAGATGTGGACGAACCCGCTGCGCCGGATCGTGGGTCAGAAGCTGGGCGAGCCCCCTTTCCGGTTATGGGAGAAGCTGATGGCCTGGCAATCCGTGCGCATGATCCGGTACTACCTGGCGCATTTCAAGGAACTGCCGCCCGCGGATTGTATCTCTCTCCGATATGAAGATCTCTGCCAGGAACCGGATGCCATCATGATGCGCATCACGGATTTTCTGGGGGCGACTCCACCACCGCAGATCACTTATCGCGATAAGATCGCGCCGCGGGAATCCAAACTGCCTGCCGATATCATCGCGCGGTTCCAGAGCCTCAGGAAAAAGCTGGATCCTTACCTGAAGGAACAGGGTTATAGCGATCCGGTTTAGATGATCGAACAGGCCGCGCCGATCAGCGGCGCGCGCGCCCCCAGATTCGTGGGAATGAGGCGCGCGCGCTTTTTCACTTCGGACCCGGCCGATTTCTCAAACTCCTCACGCGCTCCTGCCATGAGTTCGGACGAAGCCGAGTTCACTCCGCCTCCAATCACGATGCGATCGGGGAAGAAGATCGCGCCCAACGAAGCCGCCAGCAGGCCGACGTAGCGTCCCGCTTCCCGAAACAACGCGGGGTCCGCCACATCCTTCAGCGTGGTCACGCCGGCCTTTTCAAGAATGGCTCCGGCCGTGGCCACGGCCTCCGCGCAGCCGTACCCTCCGCAGGTGCACAAGCGCCCTCCCGGTTGAACAATGACATGTCCCACGTCGCCGATGCATTGCTCGGTGATGCGCAGCAGTTCTCCATGCGCCACAAAGCCGCCCCCGATTCCCGTACCTATCGTGAGGCAAAGCAGGCGCTTCGCACCAGTCCCGCTTCCGAACCGGTATTCCCCCAACGCCGCCGCGTTGGAGTCTACTTCCAACCGCACCGGAAGGCGAAAGCGGCGTTGCAAATCGGCTTGCAGCGGCTGCATTTCGAGCCAGGGGATATTCGGGTTGTAAGTCATCATGGAGTGCGCTTCATCGATGAACCCGGCAATAGCTACCCCCACCCCTCGCACGCCGCGATCACCCGACGCGAGTAGCCCGATCGGCTCCGCAAGGGCTTCCATAAACTGGTCCAGCGGCGGTTCAGTGGGGACGCGGGTGAACCTCTCCACGGCGCCAAACTCATCCACCAGAGCGATCTTCGTGGACGTGCCTCCGATATCGACTGCAATGGCCCTCATGCCGGCCGCTCAAACCCTCTCTCTTCCGTCGTCACCTGCGGCACAAAGCGGAATTCACCAGGCGAAATCCCGAGGCTCTCCGACAGCCTGGCCGCGGCGATCTGGATGGGGATGACTTCGAGCGCCGTAGCCCACGCGCCGGCGAATTCCTTCTCTTGAATCAGCCGGACTTGCGCGCCAATCTGGAGTAAGTCCGAGGCCAGACTGAGATCGAGATCGCGTGTTTCGGGTTGCGAAGCGAACACATACGCGCAGACCTCGGCGGATACTACCTCCACCGCACCATGCCGGAATTGGGCCGCTGCCATGGGTACCGCCGCCATTCTGGCGGACTCATGGAACAGCAGAGCTCCCTCATGTACCGAGCCAAGAGAAGCGCCGCGTCCCAGTAAGTAGATACGCGGGTGGCCAGGCCATTGGGTCGCGGCAGCGGCGAACTCCCCATCGATGGCCTCTTTCATCGCATGTGGCAGCCGCTGCAAATCCGGCAGCGCCGCGCCGGACGCGGCGGACGCGATTATCAATAACGCCGCTACCGTTCCCGTGTAGGTGCGCAACGCCACCATCTTGTCGGGTGCGCTCGAGACGTGGATGGCGATATCGGCTTTGCGCGCCAGCGTGCTGTCGGGCACGTTGGTGACGCCGATGACGCGTACGCCGCGCTTATGCAGTTTCGGCAGCAGCTTGATGACTTCCACGGTCTCGCCGGACCGCGACACCAGAACGGCCAGCGTGCCGCGATCGTGCGCGTCGTGAAAATAGAGAAGCTCCGCGGCTTCCACGGCCACGCAGCTTCGTCCCCGCGCGTTGAGCAGGGCCGCGGCGGGCATGGCCGCGAACAGCGATGCACCCATGCCGCTGAAAACCAGATGCCGCGCGTGCCGGATCTCCGCGGCGGCCCTTGCGACGCTCGCCGCCCCCCCGCCGAGTTGGTGCGCAATTACATGCGACAGCGAGTCCGGCTGCCCTTTGATATCTTCAAACAGAGCGTTCAAAGGCTCTTCCATAGTTCAATGGGCATTTTTGTGCGGTCCGCTTGATAGGGCATCCGGATCTTGCGCTCCTGGCCCGCGGAAGCATAAGCCGCCAGCAAAACTTCCATCACTACCTTGCCGTCCTCACCGGTGGCCTGCGGGGTTTCCTTCCCGCGCACGCACCGGGCAAAGTGCCGCATCTCCTGGGGGAAGCCGTAGTTCCAAAGCTCTTCGTATGTGGGCCAGGTCCATCCTTGAGTGGATGGCGCTTTTTCAACTGCGTACGCAAAGCCGTACTCGCTGTACGTGGGCAAGGCGTTACCCATGTGCAGGTTCGCGTAAGTGACGCCACCCTCGCCAAAAACCTCGATCTTGTCGTCCATGCCGCCGCGCTTGCCCCAACTCACTTCCACCGCTCCCACCGCGCCATTCCCGAATTCGATGAGGCAGAAGGTATCGTCGTCACCCTTGGTCTTATCCGCGTGGACGTACGTTCCCATCTGCGCGTACACGCTTTTGATCTCCGGCCGGCCCAGAAACCAATAGCAGAATGCGATTCCGTGGCAGCCCAGATCCATCAATGCGCCGCCCCCGGATTTCGATACATCCCAGAACCACGAGCTATGCGGGCCAAAGTGCTTCTCGCTCTGCTTCACCAGATACACTTTGCCGAATGCGCCTTGATCCGCCATTTCCTTCGCCTTGAGATACTTCGGCGTAAAGAAGAGCTCCTCGGCATACATGAGGAGTACACCCTGTTTCCGGCAGCCATCGATCATGCGGTCGGCTTCTTCCAGAGTCATACAGAGAGGCTTCTCGCACACCACATGCTTGCCCGCGGCCGCGATGTCGAGCGTCATCTGGCAGTGGAGATAGTTGGGCGCCGTGATCGTGACCATCTCGATGTCGGGTTCCCGCAGCATCTCTTTGTAGTCGGTGAACACACGCGGAATGCCGTAATGTTTGGCTAGCTTCGCCGCGTTTCCTGGGGTTGGCGAGCAAACCGCCACCACCTCCGCGTCTTCCGGCATGAGCCGAAAAGCCGTTGCGTGGATGTCGGCTTCAAACTGCGAGCCGATGATGCCGACCTTCACTTTTCCCGTGTTCGCCATTTTGCGTTCTGTTGCTCTCCGTTTATGAACGATATCAGAAGCTCGCCCGGGCGATTCGCGGTAGGCTTTACCGCGCCCTGAACAGACCTTTTACAATCACAAACATTATTCCACTCCATCTACAATCCCGCCAATCACTTAGCCGAAAACCCCCATCAAAACCCCTCACCCCGCTGCTACCGTAAAACCGGGCATGCGGCACTTATCCGCATCGCCCCTTCATAAGGACCAACCAATGACGGATTTCACCGAACGAAATACCCAAAACGCGCAACACTCCACCGGCCCCACCAGCGATGAGGGCAAAGAACGCTCCAGCCGGAACAGCCTGGTTCATGGCTTGTACGGCAAAATCCCATACGACCCTAAGGAGTGCCTCGACGATTACCTCATCCACCGGGCAGCTCTCATGGCCGCCCTCAAACCCGAAGACGCGCTCCAGGAAGCGCTGGCGAAAATCATCGTCGACAACCTCTGGCGCGTCGAGAACTACCGGATGAAAGAGGCTCAGAACCACGATGCCTACGAGATCGTCGAAAGCCGCGGGCGTCACGAGCAGCGCCTCCTGAACAGCATGTACAAAGCCCGCAAGGAATTGAAGGCACTGCAGGTGGAGTCCCGCGAAGCTCGGGAAAACGAAGC
>PLFE01000003.1 GCA_003136675.1 Bryobacterales bacterium | reverse complement strand
CCACTCGATTGCCGGAAGACCCACAAAAAAGACTGCTTTGCTCCAGGTCCGGCGACACAACCACTGCGCCGCCCCTGCAGCGCGAGGCGCTTGCATTTTATTACACCTTTTGGTGTAATGTAGTTCATGGCGCAATTGAATGACGTTTTGACCGCCATTTCTCACCCGACGAGGCGCGCGATTATCACGCGGCTGGCAAATGGACCCGCCCGCTTCCTGGATATTGCCGAACCGTTTGATGTGGCTCTAAACGCCATCACCAAGCATCTAAAATTGCTCGAGCGCGCCGGATTGATTGAGCGAGAGAAGCAAGGGCGCGAGGTCTTGATCTCACTGCGCCCCGAGGCGCTTCGAATCGTGGCGGATTGGGTGCACGAATATGAGCGCTTCTGGACTAAGAAGCTCGACGCGTTTCAGGGCTATTTCAAACAACAACAGAGGAGTAAGAAGTGATGAACAACGCAAAAACCATTGACGTAACGGTTGAACGAACAATTCCTGCCTCTCCGGGCGATGTGTTCGACGCGTGGCTGAACCCGAAGATCCCAGGCACTCCCTGGAACATGGCTGACAAGCTCCTGTTGAATCCAACAGTCGACGGATTCTTCTACTGGGCTTTCAAGGGAACCCCGCATTATGGACGCTTCACGGCAGTCGAAAGGGCTGCTCGCATGCAGCATACCTGGATGTCCCCCAATACTTCAGGGCTCGAGTCGACGGTAACCGTAACCTTCAAGGCAATAGGAAAGGGCACACTCATGACGCTTATGCATTCAGGCCTTCCCGATACGGACGGCGGACGGTCCCACAAAAAGGGCTGGAACTTTTTCTTGGACGCGTTTCCAGGACATTTCGCGACCGCCGCTCGAGCGGCGAAGTAGTACCGCGAATCGACCACCCTCTTCTCAAACAATTCGTGCGCCACGTCGGCGCCAACAAAGGAATGACCATGACAACGGCACGCATCAGCAATCATTCGGCAGTCATCGTTCCGCACAAAGATCGCGAGAACCTTCGCATGTTCTATTGTGATGTCCTCGGCGGCACGATTACAAAATCGGAGGCCGATCGGGATTTTATTCGCCTAAAGAACAACTTCTTTATCGTGTTCCTCTATGGGAATGTTCCAGACGAAAGCGAGTTCCTGCGGAGCGCGAGGTCGATCTGGCTGGAGATCGAGTCAGATAACGTCGAGGATATGACGCGGAGAATTCTCGCTTCCAACCTCGTACGAAAACTAGACATGCCGGATCCTCACTTGTATTTCCAAGCTCCCGGAGGCCAATGCTTCAAGCTGGTTGCTACGGACGAGGATCTGTCCATTTACGAGGGCGCCGGAGTAGGTCCTGACGTAGCAAGGGTGAAGGAAGCACTGAACATGGGGAAGAGGAGCGCTGAACTACCGCATTGAGCCGCGGATGGTCCATGCCGTACACGCTTCCGCGGGGATTGAATGACCGGCGCCGCGGTCAGCGGCAATTTCCATCTGCTGGCCGCGACTTTTGAGTCAACACCTGCATCTCGTCATTGCGAATGTCCGCAGCGCAGTAGGTCGGAGATGCTGGCGACCTCACCAGACGGAGTCTCCACACATCGGACATTACCCTGCCGATCAAACGGGCAAGCGATCTGGACCCCGAAGTCGACCACCATCGTCTCATTGCGTCGGCTCGGGTGGTGATACAGAAAGAGGTTGTGCCCTGGGCGCAAATCCGTATTGGCTTTCAGGAAGGCCCAGACCTCATCGAGGGCCGGTTTTCATGCTCGACTCACATCACCGATACGCACTGGCTTTCGGACCGCAGCCACCAGCTCTGCGTGCGCAGTTTACACGACAACTTCGTATTTCATCGTCAATTCAGCCTTCAAAGGTGCGGCATGCGTTTGCGATTCAGTGCCGCGTCAATGAGAATCATGGCGTATGCGTTACTCTCGCTCGCTGACGTCGAAAAAAGCAGTTCGCGCCTCCAGTTGTCAGGCGCTTCCGCATGAATCCCCTGTCAGGATTACCCATCCGTTACCGGCGAAACCTTCGGCGACGGCCGGTTTTCCGTCCGGGTATGCAGCTACCGCATCGCCCCAGCCTGACAGCTCCGGGCCGTCCTCCCAATACTGATCAAGTGCGGGACCTTCAGCAGTCGTGATCCGCAAAGAAGCCTTACGGACACCGTTCATTTCGGCGGAATAGAAGCCGAATTTCACACCCGCGGTGAGATCAAAGCTCTTATAAGGCGCAGGATAGCTTCCGGCCAGGAACGCGCCGGCACAGATTCCAAGGTAGTTCAAACCACTTGTCACGGCATCGTGAACTTTCGCGGTCGTGTCCGCCGTTAGACTGTTTCCCATGTCAACGAAGTTGCCGCCTGGAACGATCAGCAATCGATATGCCTGCATCTGCGACGGATGCATTGCGTCCAAATGTTCGGAATTGACGCGGACATAGACGAGATGATTCTGCTTGAGGATGGCTTCAATGGCGGCAACATCATTCGGCGACGTTCCTGTTCCGCTGAAAAGCAGAATCGACGCTGCATTCATTCCAGGGAGCGCAGAATCGGATGCTACGGCGAGCTGTTGAATATCGGTGACGTGATGACCGTTGAGTGAGTTGGAACAACCCATCAGCAATGAAGACATAGACATGCATCGGACGATCCTTACCATGCGTGGCGCACGACAACCGCAATCGATCACTTTCCTACCGCCGGAAATGAGTAGTTTTGGGCCACCGTTGACACTACCAAGCCACGCCATCCAGAAAGAGATTTGCAATGCGGACCCGACTCCATGTCTGTCAGTTTACCGCGAGAGTTGAATGTCCGCCGGTGGGCAATCCGTTTTGGCTGGCCGACGCTGAATTTCCAGGCCATGGGCGTAAAACGCTCATATCTGTGCGACGCCCAAAACTTCCTTCGGTTCTTGGTTGCCAATGGCACTCACTGAACGGCCCTCGAAAGGCTGAGTAATGCGTCGGCGTTTTGATGCGCAATCTTCTGTCGGTCCTCTGGGGAGACGGGTAGCTGCTTGAGGAAATCGACGGCAGCCGAATAGTTGCCAAACGGGTAGTCAACCGAGAACAGAAGTGATCGGCGCCAAACTCTTGCCACATTCCACTCGCTGCGGCGAAAAACAACAGAATCGCGAAGACTATTGGCTTCCTGTGCAAGGCCCCTCCAGCCAGAAGTACTTAGGGGGATTCAACGGCGTCAAATGATAATGATCCCACGACGACATCGCGAATGGCGACTTTTTGACTTTTTGGCTAAGAGGTGGCGCCGGTACACCATAGCATCAGGTGTGACGGCGCCCCGCTCCACTTCTAGCGCTCTTCAGCGTTAACCTCATTGGCAGCTATCTCAATAAGGGCGGCGACTGCAGTCGGTTGCGACACGTAAATCGCATGGCTTCCTTGACCTCGACGACCTTCGACCCCGCCCGCTTCGACATCGCGCGCTGCGCGTCAGGCGGAATCATCTTGTCTTCCGTCGTCACGAGATAGCAGCTGGGCTTTGTCTTCCAGGCGGGCGTGCTTACCGCGTCACCGAGTGCATTGACACCCCAGGGCACCTCTCGAGGCCGCCGACGTGGCCGCAGCCGTTAAGGTACGCGACCAGCAGATCGCCGCGCTGCAGGCGGAGCTGGCGATATTGCGGGCGACTCGTTGACTGGGGAAGCTCCTTGGTTCGCTCACTCCCCGCTCAATCGTCCCCGCCACCTGTAAGCCTGAAAGTACGTGACTCGCGTGGCTCTAACCGTCAGATTTGCCGGCAAAAAAACTCGCTTGAAGGCGATAGAGAGCGATGGACCCTGATAGATCACCAGCTGCCCTCTGCCATCCGGCGCTGGCGCTCCGCCTCGCGCGCACTTGTGCTGGGTTGCGGCCCGAATGGCGGGAAGGCGGGAAGCGTGCCGCCTCGCTCATAAGTCACGATCACAGTGCCCTTGGCCGTGACCCTGTGATCCACCATCTTTAGTTTCGAGGTAGGTGTACCGTGTCCGAATAACCGTTTGCCCTTTCCGAGCGTCACCGGAAAGGTCATCAGCATCAGCCGGTCGATTAGCCCGGCTGCGAGCAGCCCCGGATAGATGGTGCTCGATCCCTGGATGATGAGATCCGAGCCGCCGCCCTGCTTGAGCGCAGCGACATCGTCGATGCTCTTCAATCTATGGCTGTTCGCCCATTCGAGCGGCTGGTCGCCGCGTGTCAGCACGTACTTGTTCGCGCGGGTGAACGCCTCCCCCATCGCTGCGCCTTCGCCTTCCACATACGGCCAATAGGCGGCGAAGATGTCGTAGGTCCGGCGACCGAGCAACAAGTCGTACTCACCCGCGAAAAGCGCGCCGATCGCATCACCAGCGCCTTCGTCCCAGAGCTTGAATACCCAGCCGCCTTCATCGAAGCCACCGGTAACATCCTCAGTTGGTCCGCCCGGACCCTGCATCACACCATCGAGCGTGAGGAAAGCCCCGCCGATAACGTTACGCATCGGCATGCACCGCGGCTTCGATCGCTTCAATGTCGATCTTATTCATGGCCATCATCGCCGCGAAAGCCCGCTTGGCGACTTCGCCGCCCTTGGCCATCGCTGCGCTCAACGCCTTCGGGGTAATCTGCCACGAAAGGCCCCACTTGTCCTTGCACCAGCCGCACCGGCTCTCCTGCCCGCCGTTCCCGACAATCGCGTTCCAGTGACGGTCAGTTTCTTCCTGGCTGCCGGTCGCGACCGCAAAGCTGAAGGCCTCGGAATGCTTGAACGCCGGGCCACCGTTGACCCCAATGCAGGAAACGCCCAGCACGGCGACCACCAAAACATCACCCTCCTTGCCGTTCGGGTAGTCTCCAGCGGCGCGTCGCACTGCGCCCACAGAACTTCCCGGAAAAATCTGGGCATAGAACCTCGCTGCGTCCACGGCATCGTGGTTGTACCACAGGCACACCGTCGCTTTGGGGATTTGCGCACTCATGTTGATGCTCCTTGTTGACCCACTACACCAAAAGCTGCGTCCTCCGGATCCACGGCGCTAACGACCCAGTCGCCGCCCGGCA
>PLFE01000163.1 GCA_003136675.1 Bryobacterales bacterium | reverse complement strand
ATGACACCGCCGGTCACAGTACGGAACTCCCGATAGTCCTTGTTCTCGTGCAGGCGCAGAAACTGATACTCCGTAACCGCCGTGCCTTCGGGAACAACGATTAATACCTCCAGGGGCGAAGCAAAGCTGTTCTTGCTGTGGGCCCCGTCAATGTTGCCGTTGACGTCCCCTTTGACCACGCCGGCGCTCGCAATACTCTTCAGAACACCTCCGGTTTTGAAGTTCACCACCTCGGGCATAACTTCCACCCACGCGCCGCTCTTTTTTGCGTAGACGCCCAGCTCACTGGGAAACGCACCGTCATCGGTGATTGGAGCGATGGCCGGGCCAGAGGCGGACGTTGCTCCCTTCGTGGGGTCGATCATCGTCTCGATCACACGATCACTTACCTTGGCGGATTTGAGGCTGATTAACTGATCCGGGCTCAGGTCGAAAGCTTGCCCATTCTTTCGGATTTGCGAAACAATCACATCGTCAGACAACCCCGCGGTAGTCATTTTCACCACGTCATCGACGGTAAGAGCATGCTTGGGGGTTTGGCCGCAGAGCAAGAGAGAGGATAGGGCAATGAGAGTGACCAGACGAGTGAATCGCATAACTGGCTGAGTGTATGCCAGAAGCGGCTCATGAGTCAAGACCTGTCACGGGTGGGTTGGCGGACCCACCCGCAACATCTGCGATTAGAAGATCACCTTAGCGGCGATTTGCATATTGAAAGGCTCACCAGGTCCCAGGCCGGGGGCGCCGTTGAAGTCGCCGATGGTGTCGGCCACTACCCCGTTGCCTCCCACCGAACCAGCGCCGGTAGCAAGATTGATGCGATTGAAGGTATTGAACATCTCGGCGCGCAACTGGATCTTAAACCATTCCTTCACACTGAAAGTCCGGAACACGGAAAGATCCACATCTGCGAATCCGGGACCGTAGAATTCGTTGCGGCCCACGTCACCGTACGGGTTGGTCGTGCCGGGGCAGCCAGCGGCGCCGGGAACGCAAAACGCGTTCGGGTTAACCCACTGTTCGCCCACGCCATCAACGAAGGTGTGGCTAACTCCCGCGAACGGGTTCCCAATCACGTTCAAGCCCGGACGCTGCGTGCCCGCGTCAAAGTTGAAGGGTTGCCCGGTGTGGAACGAGAACAAGCCGCCCGCGGTCCAGCCGTGCGTCAGCAAGCGCATATGCGTTGAGCCGGGAATGTCATAACTGAAGAACGCGGTGAAGTTATGCCGCGTATCGAAATCGCTGCTGCCGTAGTCCGCTTTCAGGTTGAAGCTGTCGAAAGGAATCGTACCGCGATATTCGGTCACCTCGTCCAATGCGTGTGCCCAGGTCCATGCGAACTGGGAAGTGACTCCATGCCATTGCCTTACTTTCAGGATGGTCTGGAGTGAGTTGTAGTTCGAGGTACCAATGCTATTGAGCTGAATGACGGAGCCATAATTCGGGTATGCGGCGTTGAAGTCCCCATTTTGATTGATGTTCTCCATCACGCCCAACTTGCGGCCCTGGCTACCGACATACCCCACCTGGAGCACCGCGGCGCTGCCCAGACTCTTTTCAATATTCAAGTTGTAATTGAAGAAGTAGGGTGTGCGAAAGTTCTGGTTGACGGAGAAAACGTTGAAGGTCTGCGAACCGCAATTAGGATCGGTCGCGGCGTTTCCAAGGCAGGTGGTCACGCCGGGGAAGATAGACGCGCCGCCGGCTTGCGCCGTGGTCCAGTTATAGCCGCTGCGGCTATAACTATCGACGGGCGAGGGACCAACCGGGTTGTCCTCCAAACCATCCGCTGCGGCAATCGGGGGGCGGAAGTCCAGAAATGGATTCATGTTGATCTGGTCAAAGAACATACCCGCGCCTCCGCGAACCACCCATCCCTGCATGGGCTGATACGCGAAGCCCAGGCGTGGGGCGAAGTTATGATAATCCGGCTTGAAGATGTTGGAGACACCTTTGCCCTGAATTTCCAGACCCTCGCCCTGGACGAAGACTCCGAGATTCTGAGCGCCCACGCTTTGAAGCGGCCCGAAGTACTCCCAGCGAAGACCTGCGTTGATGTTGAGCTTGGGTGTGATCTGCCAGTCATCCTGGCCGAAGAAGTCCACGCCGGTGACCTGGACGTAGCGTTCCGCATCCCCAACGGCGATGGAGGACGAACTCACGTCGCCCGCAAGGAAATCGGCGAGTGCGAGAGTGTTGGAATCGCAGCCGGGCAGGCTGGTCACCGTTGCGCATGTGCCCCCGGCCCATGGACCTTGCGTGCCGTCGAAAGTGAATTCACCGGTCGATCTCCGGTAGTAGAACTCATCCACGCGTCCCAGGCGGTATTCGCCCCCGAAACGGAACTGGTGCTTACCGGTGATATAAGAAAGGACGTCGGTCAAGTGGCCGGTGGCGTCTGTGCGGCCTTCGGGAGGCGTGATGCCCACCTGATCGAAGCCGCTGATCTCGATATTCGAAGCGCCCATCACGGGCGCGCCGCCAACCAGCGCGCCGGGGCTTAGGTTGAGGCCCAGAGAATCCATGTTAAAGCTGTTATTCGCATCGTGGAAAATCTGGTGGAAGTAACTCATTCCCAGAAGTAACTGGTTACTGAGCTTCTCGGTAAGAATCGAATTCAGAACCACGGAGTAGTTCTGGACGTGGATCGGCGCCACCTCGAAGTAGTAGCCCAGGTTGGAACTTGCCGTAGCCAGCGCAAGACTCGCGCCGGGGGGTTGCGTCTGGTCGCCTTCGCCGCCAAACCAATGCGCCGAGAGATGTTCCTTGTCGGAGAAATTGTGGTCGAGCTTGATGACCCCGTTGTAGCTGTAGCCGGTGCCGGGAACGGTGGCGAAATAGTTATTCAGTGTGGCCGGCAGCCCCGTGATGGAACTTGGATACAGAGTGGAAAGCAGCGTGGCCGAAAGGGGACTCTCGGCGACTGGCGCATACGTGCCATACTTCCCTCCGGCATTCGCAAGAACCGCTTGCGCCTGCGATACCCAGGCGCTGGAAGGTTCCGTGGATAGACCGGTGAGCCCGAAGATGTAGTCCTGCTTTTCAAACCCGATGAAGAGAAATGTTTTGTCCTTGATGATTGGTCCGCCGCCGGTGAAGCCGTAGTTTTCGTTGCGCAGTTCCGGAGCCCGCGGGAATTCCGGCGTGGCCACAAAGAAAGGCGAATGCGCGGCATAAAATTCGTTGCGGTTATAATAGTAAGCGGTTCCGTGGACCTGGTTTGTTCCGGACTTGATGGTCAGGTTCACGGTTCCGCCTGCGCTGCGGCCTGTCTCCGCGTTGGATTGCGTCTGCGCGGAGAACTCGTCGATCGCGTCGATGGGCATCACCACGCCGGCGATGCCCGACACGCCCCCTTGATTCACGGCGGGGATGTTATGCCAGAAATCGTTGTTATCCGTGCCGTCGATTTGCCAGTTCATCTGGTTGGCGCGTGTTCCGTTGAGCGACCCGAACCCGCCGACGGCGTAACCGCCATACCCTGGCGTGACGGCAATCAACTGCGTAAAGTCGCGGCCATTGAGCGGCAGATCCTGAACCGACTTATCGTTCAAGGTGTCGCTTTGAGTCGAGCTTTCCGCATCCACCGAGACTGCGGCGGCGGAAACCTCAATGGCGCTCGAAACCTGTCCCACCGTGAGCTTCACCGGAAGATTGTAGACGTTACCCGCGGTCACTTCGACGTTGGAGACGTTGACGGGCTGGAAACCGGGGGCGGTGACTCCCACCGAGAACGCGCCCGCTGGAAGGTCCTGGAAAGAAAAATCGCCGTTGCTGGTGGTCACGGTCGAGAGTTCGATGCCGGTGCCGACGCTGGTGAGAGTGACCTTCGCATTGGCCACGATGGCGCCAGAAGCGTCGGTGACATTGCCGCTCAGCGCGCCCCGGAAGGTCTGGGCGTATGATCCGGCGGCGCAACAGAGCAAAATGAGAAAAGCCACGAGGATCGAACCCGGGGCAGTCCTTTTTCTGAGATCCCAAGAGCGGGATAGTTGACAAAATGGTGTAGGCATTTTTCCTCGGTCCAGATAGATTTTTCTTGATTGTGAAGACGGACGCGCCGGCTGAACGTGGCTTCGCGAGTGGGATTCCGTCGATTAGTGAGCTGCGAGGCTCGGTGAGATCAGTTGGAGGCTGAACTGGTAGTATTGCTCTCGCTGGGAGTCTATGTCAAGAATGCGTGACGATCCGGCGAAATAAGATGTTTTATCGCGTGCTTTCGGTCGAGAAATACAAATTTTTGGATAAATTACGGCAGGAAAAACCAAAGGTCGGATTTCCACAAGCGCGGCCGTGAACTCGGCCGGTCACCAACAAAAATCAGAAATCGCCTGAATGTCCACAAGCACCTGCGGGGAAATTGCCCGACCCCACCCATCGCAGCCTGCTAGTCATTGGTTGAGGAGTCATGTGCAAATCGTTTCGAAGAAAACCCCAGTCGGCGCCAACGGCGCCGCCGCAAACCCCAGTAAATAAATAACTTACTGAAAGGCTTGTTTTGAAGAAGAGCGTTTCCTCACATGTTACAGCCGAGGCCCTCGCCAGCGTTCGTCCGCAGCGTAGTTGGCGTCCGCAAAACCTCCGACGTATCTTAAAAGAAGGAGTTTGAATCAATGGCGAGTCTCGATTGGTCGCAATGTCCCGCCGTGGAACGCATCCCCGGCAAAGTCGGCGGCGCATGGGTTTTTCGCGATACTCGAATGCCCGTATCGATCGTGTTTGAAAACTTTGAATCGGGAGCCACCATCGAAGAAATTATGGAATGGTTCCATGTGACGAGGGAACAGATCATGGCCGGGCTTGAGTTTGCAGCCCGCAGCCTCGATCCGCCGGCTCCAGTACATCAACCCTCCGCGCAAATGGTAGATGCTCGTAGTATTTGATCACAGCACCCCCGCTCCGCTGCGCTTTCACCTCGCGGCCCATGTGGTCACTGAAGCAAGAGAGCGGGGATGGGAACGTCTTGCCAACGGAGAGTTGCTCACGGTGGCGGAAGCAGCCGGTTTTGACGTGCTTCTCACAGCGGACAAGAATCTTCGCTACCAGCAGAATCTGACGACTCGAAAGATAGCCGTTATTGTAATCCGCAACGAGCAATGGCGCGGTTTGCGGCTGTATGTGGATCGGGTTGTGTCGGCAGTGAATGCGGCCACGCCGGGCCGCTTTACGGCAGTGGATATCCCATATCCGCTATAAACGCTACGACCGCTATTGGTGTGGAATGGCGTTATTCTGAAGAGGGTCGCCGCTATGAACTTAACCATCGATATCTCTGAGCAAAATGCTGCCGTACTTGAAGCTCAGCCTCGTGCCGCCCAAATGCCCACCGAGCGCTACCTGGCTCAGATTGTCGAGCGAGCGCTCGCCAGCAAGCAGAGCCGCGATCGGGACCGACTGGAGCGCCACCTCGACTACATGGCCTCACAGGTTACAGCCGAAACCACGCCCGACGAGATGGAGGCAGCCATCTCCGACGCTCTTGCGAGCGTGCGTCCGCAGCGCAGTTGGCGCCCGTGAGAATTGTTCTGGACAAGAACATCCTCGTTCGTGCCAATCTCAAAGTCCCTCCGAGGGGACTTGCTCGCGAACCTGTGTTTCCGCTCCACATGTGCTCGTCCTGTCTGCCCCGATCCTGACCGAGGTCCGTCGCTGGCCGTTGACCGAGGAAGCCACCGAACAATAGGTCGCCTTTCTGGCTGCCGCCGGTGAGGTAATCCAATCGGTGCCGGCCTCTTCTCCAGTCGTGATCAGCGATCCGGACGATGATCCGATTCTGCAAACTGCGATCATAGGGCGCGTCGATGTCCTTTGTAGGGCCTTTGTGCACGAGATCGTAAAGCAGGTTTGTCTTGCTAATGGTGTCCGCATTGTGGGCGACGTTGCGCTCAACGTGACCGAGATAGCCTTGATTCTCGGTCGGGATAAAGCGACGAAGACGAACGGGTGCGTGAGACACATAGTAAAAAGAATGAAAACAGGGGGATACCCGTGTAGGGATCAAGCGGTATCCCGAAGTGACCAGAACCGCTTGACGATGTCGTACGAATCTCCGAGATGCTTTCGGTTCACAGACTACCTTCTCAGAAGGAGTATAGCGTGGCTGGCAATCCGCATTAGCCGCTGTCAGAGTAACTGCCCAGCGTAAATGGAAACACTTACTAACTCAATGAAAATCATGCGAAGGAGCAGCATCCGTCCGATACCCCAACGTCGTCAACTTACTAACACGCACATGGATCACCGTATCTACGTTCTGCAGCTTACCCTCAATCAACAACCACGGCTGCGTCACCAGCAGCACCCGGTTCGCCGCAAACACATCCGGCATCACCACCGCATTGGCAATCCCGGTCTCGTCTTCTACACTCAGAAAACAAATCCCTGCCGCCGTCCCCGGCCGTTGCCGCACAATCACATTCCCCGCAATCCGCACCATGCCGCCGCTCGGAACACGCACCAGATCGCGCGCCGTCGTCACCCCCAGTTCATTCATCTCATCCCGACGGTAAGCCATGGGATGCTTGCCGATAGTCACTCCCGTTCCCCGGTAATCCGCCGTAATGCGCTCATCGGTCGACATCGGCAGCAGCGGCGATTCGGGCGCGGTCTCCGGCACACGCTCCAGCAACTTGCCCACCGGTCGCGACGCCCGTCCCGCTTTCCAAAGAGCATCGCGCCGGTGCGCGGGGTCCAGTGGATTCAACGCCCCAATCTCCGCCAACCGGTTCATCTCATCGGTGTGCAACTCGGGAACACGCAGCGCCAAATCATCCACGCTTTCAAAGGGCGATTCCGAACGCGCATGCACAATCGCCGCGCCGGTCTGGTCCCGCAATCCGCGCGCATAACGCAGCCCCAAACGAACCGCGCGCCCTTCAATCGTGCAAAGCCACTCCGATCGCGTCACATCCACGGGCAGCACGCGCAATCCATGCCGCTGCGCGTCTTTTATCAATACGGACGGCGAATAAAATCCCATCGGCTGGTTATTCAAAATCGCGCAGGTGAACGCCGCCAGATAATGCGTCTTCATATACCCGCTCGCATAAGCGATCAACGCGAAACTCGCCGCATGCGATTCCGGAAATCCATAAAGCGCGAACGAAGTAATCGACTGCACAATCCGGTCCTGGGTCTCCTCCTCAATGCCGTTGCGCGTCATCCCCGCGCGCAGTTTCACCTCGATATCCACCATGCGCTGCTTCGATCGTTTGAAGCCCATCGCGCGCCGCAGATCTTCCGCTTCGCCGCCCGTAAAATTGGCCGCCACCATTGCCATGCGCAGCAATTGCTCCTGAAACAGCGGAACCCCCAGCGTGCGCGCCAGAACCGGTTCCAGCAGCGGATGCAGCGGAATCACCTTCTCTTTCCCCTGCCGCCGCGCCAGATACGGATGCACCATCTTGCCCACAATGGGACCCGGCCGGATAATGGCCACCTGCACCACCAGATCGTAGAAACGGCGCGGCATCATGCGCGGCAGCGAAGCCTGCTGGGCGCGGCTTTCCACCTGGAACCAGCCCACCGTATCGGCCTTTTGCAAAGCATCGTAAACCGCCGGATCGTCCACGGGCAGGCATCCCAAATCGATCTCTTCACCCCAGTGATCGCGAATCAGCACCAGGCAATCTTCCAGGAGCGCCATCATCCCCAGACCCAGCAGATCCACTTTGATGATGCCCAAATCCGCACAATCTTCCTTGTCCCACTGCACCACCACGCGGCCGGGCATCGTCGCCGGCTCCAGCGGAACCACATTGTCCAGACGCCCCTGGCACATCACCATGCCGCCCGAATGCTGCCCCAGGTGCCGCGGCAAATCCTGCAAACCCTCCACCAATTCCAGAAACTTACGGATCTTCGCGTTCGCCAGATCCAAACCCGCATCGCGAAACTGTTTCTCCGCCGTATTGTCTTTGTCCTTCCAACCCCATACAGGAACCAGGCTCGAAAGGCGATCCAGCGTTTCCACCTCGAAGCCCATCACCTTGCCCACTTCGCGTGCGGCCGAACGCCCCCGGTACGTGATCACGTTGGCGGTCATGGCCGCGCCCAGCTTTCCATAGCGTTCGTAGACATGCTGGATGGCGCTTTCCCGCTTGTCCCCCGAAGGCAGGTCGAGATCGATATCCGGCCATTCCCCGCGCTCTTCGGAAAGAAATCGTTCGAACAGCAGATCCATCCCCACCGGATCCACCGCCGTAATTCCCAGCGAATAACACACCGCGCTATTTGCTGCCGACCCGCGCCCTTGCACCAGAATCCCGTTGTCCCGGCAGAAGTTGACGATGTCCCATACGATCAGAAAGTAGCCCGGCAAATTGAGCTTTTCGATCAGCGCCAGTTCACGCTCAATCTGGGCGCGCGCACGGTCGTGATAAGGACGATAGCGCCGTCGAGCACCTTCGTCGGTTCGTTTGCGCAAAAACGACATCTGCGTTTCTCCGTGCGGAACCGGATACTCCGGAAACTGATATCCCAGGTCGGAAAGCGTGAAGTTCAGCTTGGCCGAAACCCCTTGCGTGTTCGCCACCGCGTCAGGCAAATCGGCAAACAGCCGGGCCATTTCTTCCGGGCGCCGCAAATGCCGGGCGGAATTCTTGGCCAGCAATCGCCCGGCTTCCGCCAACGTCGTTTTGTGATAGAGGCAGGTGAAAACATCCAGAATCTGGCGCTGCGCCGGACGCGCATGGCATACCCCGCCCGTCGCCAACAGGGGAACGCGCAGGCTCCGCGCCAGGGCGATGGTGGCTTCGTTCCGCGCTTCCTGATCGCGATCGAAATGCCTCTGCACTTCCGCGTACACGTTCGCCTTACCGTAAATCTGAATGATTTGCTCCAGACAGGCCCGCCCGTTCCTGGCCTGCAAAGCCAGCGCCAGCGGCCCCGCTTCATCGCCCGTCAGGCACACCAGACCCTCCGCAAACTCCGCCAGTTCCGCATGCGTCGCCGCGGTGGGTTCGTTTTTCGCAACGCGCATTTTCATCCGCGTCACCAGTTTGCAGAGGTTCTGATAACCCGTCCGGTTCTTCACCAGCAGCGGATACCGCGCGCCATCCGTGCAACTGATTTCCGCCCCAATATGCGCCCGAAGGCCCGCCTTTTGCGCGGCCATATGGAAGCGTGGAGACCCATAAAACCCATTGAAATCGAGCAGCGCCAGAGCCGCGTAACCGTATTCCGCCGCAAGCTGCGCGTACTCCTCCGGAACGCTCGCCCCTTGCAGAAAACTGAAGGCCGAACGGGCGTGGAGTTCCACATAGGGTCGCGGTATCATTTCGCCTTTTGTTCGCCTGTACTCTACTTTTGCAGTTCCGAGCTGCGACTGTCAAGGAGCGGTACTGCGTGTTCTTAACTGGTGGATTGAATTTGCCCTGACGCGCTCGAAACCGTCGCGCTCAGCCTATTTGCGATTTGTTCACTTGGCAAACCAGAGCATGACAGGCGTAAGATCGCTCAGCGCGATTTTCGCAGTCGAAGTGGATTATAAGCGCGCACGCGATCAATCGCGTGGCGGAAGATGTCTCCGCCTATGAAGTTCTCGGCGCGCCTCTCTGCTCTTTCGATTTCCTCGCGTTCGGCGGCCTCGTGTTTCGCAAGGCAGCAGCGCTTGTACTTCAGACCGCTTCCGCAGCGGCATGGATCGTTCCGGCCTAGGGACATGTTTTTGAATCCGGGGCCTTCTTTGACCTCTTCCGTTTCGCATTGCATTTTATTCCATTGGCGCTTGTCTTGGCTGAAGAAGGAAACAACAAGCGACAGCGCTCAGGCGGCTTGGACGGTGGCTGCGGGCGGATACAGAAAGGCGCGGCTTGCGCGGGGCATTGCGACCAATCGAGACTCGACATTTACTCGCACTCCTTCCTTAGAATACGCCGGGGGTTCGCGGGTGCCAACTGCGCGGCGGGAGGCTTTATGAAACGATTCGAAAGAAGAGGCCGATGCTGGTCAGCCCAGGGGGAGACGTGCAGACCCTCCCGCCATCGCTGCATGATTTTCTGATGAATCTTGCCGGACGCCTGAACGAAGGCCAATCCGTCAGCATCGTTCAGGACGATGACACGCTGACGACCACCGAAGCCGCGGCGACTCTGGGCACATCGCGCCAGTTCCTTGTAAACCTGCTGGAACAGGGAGTGATCGCCTATCACAAGGTGGGTTCTCACCGTCGCATCTACAGTCGCGACCTGTTTGAATATAAGACCAAGCGTGACCTTTCGCGCCGGGCAGTGCTAAGGGATCTGGCGCGCGCGGAGGTGGAAGAAGGCCTCTACGATCGAGTCCCCACGGATGCCGGTAGGTAGCATCGTCGCGGTTCTCGATACGTCTGTGCTCGCTCCCATGCCCGTCGCGGACACGCTGTTACGGCTGGCTGAAGAGCCCCGATTTTATCTTCCGCGATGGTCGAATCAGATTCTTGATGAACTCCACCGGACGCTCGAAATCAACTTTGGATATTCAGCGGAGCAGGCGGCTCGCCGCGTGCGCGTCATGCGCACGGCTTTCCCGGAAGCGATGGTGACCGGATACGCGGAGCTGATTCCGGCAATGAAGAACCACCCCAAGGATGCTCATGTGCTGGCTGCGGCCATTCGATGTCGCGCCCAAGCGATTGTAAGCGACAACAAGCGGCATTTTCCTAAAGAAGCGCTTACCGGATATTCGATCACGTGCCTTACTGCAGGCGAGTTTCTGGAAGAGCAATATCGTCTGGATAGTGCCGGCTTCCTTTCGCTGATCGAAGGCTAGGCCGCCGATATCGGGAAACCGCGGGGCTGGCTCTTAGAGCGGCTGCCGGAGAACGTCTCGCGTCTGCTCAAGCACTGAAACTGGTCGTCATGAGAGTTGCTTTAGTCCCGTTGGCGGGCCGCTTAAACCAGTCCTTTCAGGCTGATCGTCCAGACATTCGAATTGCTGTTGTCCCAACTGTTCAGGCGTTTCAGGTCCTCTTCCGCCTGCTCGTGAGTCCGGGGGAAGTGCGTCGCTTCGGTGCGGTCGCTTGAAAAATAGAGGGTCACTCCGTCGCGCCCGAGCGTGGGTTCATTGTTCGTTGAGGCGCCATATTTGGTCACATCGTTCTGATAGCGAATCATGGTTGGAGCGCCCCAATGATCGCCTTCCCTCTTCACCAGGAACAGGCGCTCATGCGAATCTCCCTCGACCCGTCCGCCAGAGCTGAAAACCAGGAACGATTCGTCTGGGGCGACCTGCGGATCTACGTCGAGCTTGGATCCCTCGCTGAAAGGCAGCGGCGTCGCGCGCTGATACGACCCGTTCCGCAGCAGCGAGACATAAATCGACTTTGCCGCCCCCGGGCCAATGACCGTAATGAACACGTCCCCGTTCGCCGCAATGCTGGGCTTGAAGATCGCGCCGCTGATATTCACCTCATCGGGCAACCGAACCGGCTCCGACCAGCCCGCCGGAGTCCCATCCACGCGCCACAAGTTCGAAACGAGACCCGGGATCGGTTCACCGGGTTTGGGCATCTCCTTCAGGGGAGTCTTCGGCCGCGTGGACACGAAAACAATGTACTTGCCGTCGGGCGACCACGTTGGCGAGGAATCGGGCCACTGACCGGAGAACGGGGCTATCACGGGCTCCGTCCACTCGCCGTTTACAAGGTGTGACTCCAGAATCACGCTCCAGTGCGCCGCGTATCGTGTGAAGAACAGCGTCTTCCCGTTTGTAGAGAACGTAGGAGATCCGTCATTCGCCGGCCCGGAAACCACGCCTGGGGCAAAAAGCTGAACAGCCGGCAGCGAAGTGTTCTGCGCCAGCATAGTCGCGGGCGCAAACAGGGCCAGCACGCAAGCCATTCGAAACAGAACGATCATGATTCCTCCCGTGGCAACCATACGAACCAAATTGTAAGCGAATGAAATGGAGACGTACACTCTCCGGGAAAGGAACAAGCGAGTCCTCGCTCCCAAGGATCTGAAACGGTAACCTATAATTCAATGCATCTCGTCCAACTGTCTCATCCGTCACAGGGCCGTCGCACCGCGGTTGTAGAAGGTGATCGTCTCCGGTTCCTCACCGGTTTCCAAAGCACCTACCAGCTCGCTTGGGCGGCCATCGGCCGCAAGGCCCAAATCGACGAGTTGGCCACCGAAGATCTCAGTTTTAGTTCGGAGGCCATCGATTACGCGCCCGTCTACGAAGGCCGTTCAGCGTGGAAGCTCCGTGTCCCATTCGATCATCCCGGCGATCCGTGCCACTGCCTGGTCAGTGGCACCGGACTCACCCACAAAGCCAGCGCGGCCAACCGCTCCAAAATGCACCAGCAGGCCCCGGAGTCCATTACCGACAGCGAGCGGATGTACCAATGGGGCCTCGAAGGCGGCTCGCCACCACCGGGAACCACCGGCGTTCAACCGGAATGGTTCTACAAAGGTGACGGCTCGATCTTGCGCGCGCATGGCGAGCCATTAACGGTCCCGGCTTTCGCGGAAGACGGGGGTGAGGAGCCGGAGATCGCCGGCGCCTATCTGATCGGCCCGGACGGGACGCCGTACCGCGTCGGCTTTGTTGCCGGGAACGAATTTTCGGACCACGTCATGGAGCGCCGCAACTACCTGTATCTGGCCCCATCCAAACTGCGGGAATGCGCCATTGGCCCGGAACTGGTGAGCCACACGGCGCTACTCAACGGGTTCCAATCGGTCGATGGGATCGTAGCCGTGGAGCGAGGCGGGGACGTGCTGTGGTCCGCCATGATCTTCACCGGCGAGAAGAATATGTCCCACACCGTCGCGAACCTCGAATACCACCACTTCAAATACGCCGCGCATCGCCGCCCCGGCGATGTTCACATTCACTTCTACGGGGCGGACGCCTTCAGCTTTGGCGCTGGCGTTCAGCTTCAGCAGGGTGACGCGATGATGGTCTCCTGGACAGGTTTCGGGCGCCCGCTGCGCAACACGCTCCGCGTCGAAGGAAAAGACGTAAGGCCGATTGAAATGAAGACTCTCTAGACTCTTAAAATGGACCAGCAGGCGTTTCAATGTTCGTGCTGTGGCGAAACCCTAAACGGACCGCCGTTCGCCTGGCATTTTGATGCACCAGACGCGTGGTCGTTGCTCCCACCAGAGGATCGAGCCAGTCGTGGCGAACTCTCATCCGACCAATGCGTAATCGCCAATCAGCATTTCTTCATCAGGGGCCTTGTCGAAATCCGCATCCACGACAGTTACGCCCCATTCGCCTGGGGCGTCTGGGTGTCCTTGAGCGAGGCAAATTTCGCGCAAACACAAGACCTGTGGCAAAATTCGGAGCGAGCTCAGGAACCTGCGTATTTCGGATGGCTCTGCAATTCCATTCCTGGGTACCCCGAAACTCTTCACCTGAAAACGATGGTTCACTCACGCGGGGTCGGTGCGCTGCCCTATATCGAACTCGAAGCCACTCAGCATCCGCTTGCTCTGGAACAGCAGCGAGGCATCACGATGGAGCGGGTTAGGAAAATTGCGGAGCAAATGCACCATCGCTGGCCGGCAAAATAATTATGAGAGGCGACACCAGGGCACGCACATAAGTAATGAATCGCGCCCGAAGCTTTTTTATTGAGCGACATTCACCCCACTCAGAAACCCGCCCAGGTGACCAGTGAATGCAACGGCCAAAACTGCCACAGCCTCAATCGGCAACCGATAACCCGGCAGCGCTCGTTGCTCGCGCTGCGACCTCAGATGAATAAGCCACACCATCCAGATCAGCAGGCTCGATACGCAACCGAACACCAGATGCATCAGCAGGATACCCTTCAGGCGCTGACCCTCCAGCGCCCATCGCCACGCCAGCAGCCCCGTAACCACCACCGGGAACGTCATCACCGCCGCCAGCAATAAATTGGTGTACGCCACCACCGCGAGCGCTGGCTTCCTGGTCCACTGTCCCCAGAAGTCAATCGCCACGCCGGCAATGAACAGCGCAATCGGAAAGTGAATCAGCACCACGTGCTGGGCATGTTTTGCAAAGAGGACGGAGTTAATGGACCACCACCTTACCCGTCATCTTCGGGTGAATGGAACAGAAGTAAGGAAACGTCCCCGCCCTTGAAAACGTGTAGGAAAACTTCTCGTCCGTATCCAGCACCTTGGACTTGAAAATACTACCCTCTGTGCTCACCACCGTATGAGGGATATCGTCGTGATTCGTCCAGGTGACCGTCGTCCCGACAGCCACCGTAAGCTCCCTTGGCGCAAAACTAAAGTTATCGATCTTTACAGCCGCAGTTGGCGCAGTCTGCGCCAGCATCAAAATCATCAACGTGATTAGCTTGATCATTTCCGTTCACCCCAGCTTGGAATCAACAATCGCGAGAGAGTGCTGGCCCTGCACGTAATTGACATCCGTGATTCCCA
Organism: Bryobacterales bacterium; assembly: GCA_003136675.1. GTDB lineage: Bacteria > Acidobacteriota > Terriglobia > Bryobacterales > Bryobacteraceae > Bog-113. Next base: position 22,888 of record PLFE01000163.1, on the reverse strand, counting down.
GCAGGCTCTTCAACTGCTCCGCCGGCACTTTCATCGGGCCCGGTGATTCCGCCTTCCCCGGCTGTGGTTGTGGAAATGCCGTTGACGCCGCGGTGTGAAACGTGACGTTCCCTTCCACCTTCTGCATCGTCTGGTGGATGTGTCCGTTCAAAACCGTAACCGAACCGAACTCTTTCAGATACGATAGCGCCTGCCCGCTATCCTCCGTGCCCCAGCCCCATTCCGGATACACCGTCCACAGCGGCATGTGCGCGAACACCACAATCGGAGTGCTGTGCTTGAGATGCTTAACGTCGCGCTCCATCCATTCCAGTTGCTCCGCGCCCAGAGAGCCTAACCCTCCCGCCTTCAGGTTCAGCACGTTCACCAGGCCAATGAAGTGCACGCCTTTCTTATCGAAGCTGTACCAACCACCGGCCGCCGAACCTTTTCCGTAGCGCTCCAGATATTGCTTCCCGTCGTCATTCAGTACGTCGTGCTCGCCCGGCACCAGGAACACGTCTTTCGCTACTGCGCTCTTCAGAATCTGATCCACCGTGTCGAACTCCTCGGGTTTCGACAGGTGGCTGATGTCCCCTGTGTGCAGCAGAAACTCCGGCGGTGTTGACAAACCGTTAATCCTGTCAACCGCCGTCTGCAGGGTTCCCGCAACGTCCGGATTCGCCGCCTTATTGAATCCCATATGGCTATCGCTGATTTGCACGAAACTCAGCTCTCCCGCGGCCGCCTTCGTTCCCAGCGGGTAGGACTTCAGCACTCCACCCCGCATGACGCAAAGTGCCCCTGTCCCCGCCCAAGCCATGCATTTCAAAAACCCTCGTCGATCTACTCCATCTCGGTCCATAATTTTCCCTTCGTGTTGCTAAACCGCGGGGCTGCCCTTTTTATTCCGGCTCGGAATAAAATTGTCGCTGGGGCGATCTTGATTAGTGAGTAACTTGGATCCGCAGGAAAAGGCTCGCTTCGAAAGGCTGGTCATCCCGCATCTCGACGCGGCTTTCAATCTCGCCCGGTGGCTCCTGCGAAGCGGCGTTGACGCGGAAGATGCGGCGCAGGAGGCCATGCTGCGCGCCTACCGTTTCTTCAGTGGCTTCCATGGCGGAGACGCGCGCGCATGGCTTCTGCAGATCGTGCGCAACACATGTTATGGCAGGCTGGATCGCGTGAAAAACATGACCGAGTTCGACGAAGAGCTGCACGGCCCCTCAAGTCCAACTCCCGAAGCTCTCGCCATCGCCGGAGATAACCGCGAACGGCTCGCCCTCGCTCTGCGGTCTTTACCTCCGCGCTACCGCGAAGTCATTGTCCTCCGCGAACTCGAAGGATGCTCTTATAAAGAGATCGCGACCATTACTTCTATCCCCATAGGCACGGTGATGTCCACGCTTTCCCGTGCGCGCGCGCAGCTTCAAATGTCTCTTTCGGAGAAGGCGTCTACATGAGTTGCAATCGCACCGAAACGTTGCTCCACGCCTACTTCGATAACGAACTCGACCCGGGCGGTGCGGCCGAATTTGAACGCCATCTGGAACAATGCCCGGAGTGTGTTGACGCGCTCGATGCGCTCCACCGTCTGCGCTCGTCAATCGGCGCCGCGCAACTGTACCAGAAAGCGCCGGGCTCTCTTCGCAGGAAAGTTCTTCCGGCTCGCACGCCATGGCGCTGGCTTGCCGCCGCGGCCGCGCTGCTACTCTGCGTCTACACGGGCTGGCAAATCGCTTCCTCTCACCGGGACGATCAGACCGTTCTGGCCGAGGAGCTTGTCGACGCCCATTTGCGGTCGCTCCAACCGGGGCACCTCACCGATGTCGTCTCCTCCGACCAGCACACCGTGAAGCCCTGGTTCGCTGGAAAGCTGGATTTCTCTCCCCCCGTCAGGGATTTTGCGGCTGACGGGTTTCCCTTGCAAGGCGGCCGCCTCGAAGTCGTGCGCGGCAGAGCCAGCGCCGCTTTGGTCTATGGCCGCCGCAAACACCTGGTGAGCGTGTTTATCTGGCCTATGGCCGCCAAAGACACAGACCCGCGTTCGGGATCATTGCAGGGCTACCAATGGGTCGAGTGGCGTCACGCCGGCATGGAGTTCTGCACTGTCTCGGACGCCTCCCGTTCCGAACTCGAAACCCTTCAAGCGCTCCTCGCTAAATAGCGAAAGTACCAAATCTCTATTAAGTTAGTGATAAGACTTGCTTTTCATGCACAAATGTTCCTAGAATCGATAAACGTTGTGGAGTTGTAGTTCGGGTCTTCGTCCGGCAAAAGTCTCAAAAGTTGGTTCTTGGAGGAGTTTGTGTTTCAAAACGGTTTTTTCTTTACGCGCGCCGCTAAGCTATTGATTAAGAATGCTTTAATCGTTTCTCTCCCTATCCTCGCCGTAGCCCAGTCGGTTACGCCTCCAGTGTCTGGCCCCAATGTGCCTGGCCCCAATACGGAGGCTGCGGCCTCCGATTCGGCGACGACGGATGACCAGGGTCAGAACCCACCTGACGCCCAAACGCCGCCACCGGCGCCAGCGCCTCCTGGTTCGACCGCGAACCCGATCCCGCCCCGCCCGGACGCTGGTCCAAAGGCGCCCGCGGGCGTCCTCCCCACCGCCGGCGTTACCACCGGCCCGTTACCGTATCGCCCCGGGGATGCCACCAGAGTCAACGGAACGCCTTCTATTTCCGAGAAACTGATGGGCGATCTGCCCCATTGGATCCGCTTCGAAGGCGAACTGCGAGACCGCGTCGAGGGCTACGAAAATGCCTCCTTCAAGCCCAACAACTCGGATCTTTACGACCTTTATCGCATGCACCTCGGCCTGTTGCTGCAGCCCATCAATTGGATCCGGTTCTACATCGAAACTTCCGACGAGCGGGCGTTCGAGAAATCCCCGGCAATTCCGCCCTACCAGAACACCTGGGACATCAAGAAGGCCTACGTCGAGTTGGGCGATCCGGAAGGTTCCGGATTCGGTCTCCGCGTGGGACGCCAGGAACTGTTCTTCGGCAACGGACGCCTCATCGGGAACTCCTGGTGGTCCAACGTCTCTCGGAGCTTTGACGCGGTTCGCGGCAGCTACGACAAGGACGGCTACCGCGTCGATCTCTTCATCGCCTCGGTGGTGATTTCGCGCGATGGCGTGGTGGATCATCACAACGAGGGCAACAACCTGAGCGGATTCTACGGCACCCTAAAAAATAAGATTGCTCCCCATTCCCAGATTGAGCCGTACACCTTCTGGCATGTGCAGCAGGGCGCTTCTCTCAAGGGAGGGGGACTGGGCCATCTGGATGAATGGACCTACGGATTCCGGTTTATCGGCACCTTGCCGGCAAACTTCGACTACCGCACCGAAATGGCGATCCAGCGCGGCGAACTTGGTCCCGCTTCAATCAAGGCATGGACCGGCCACTGGACCGTCGGCGACACGCTTCCTGTCTACTGGAAGCCCCGGCCTTTCATCGAATATGACTACGCATCGGGCGATCCGAATTCGAAGAATTTGAATCAGATTCAGACCTTCGATCCGATCTATCCGAGCACGCATGACAAGCTTGGTATTGCCGATCAGATCGGCTGGCGCAACATTCGCGATTTTCGCGGCGGTCTTGACCTGCACCCCGCCAGGAAGTGGGCGCTCAACACCAGCTATCACGACTTCTGGCTCGCCAACGCGCACGACGCGCTGTATCCCACTCGCGGCTCTGTGGTCGCCAAAGACTACGCCGGCACAGATGGCACGCACATCGGTACGGAGTTTGACGCTCAGGCGATCTACAAACCAACGGTGCAGACGCAAATCGGAGCCGGAATCGGCCACTTGATGGCCGGCGAATTCCTGAAAGACACTACCAAGGGCCAGAACTACACCTATCCGTATTTCCTGGTTGACTACGTTTTCTAACGTTTGAAGGGGAAGCCTGCGTCCGTGGGCTTCCTCATTCTTTCGCAGGGGCCTCGAATTCGAGTTTCGCGACCCGCCCTTTCGGACCCACTGCCCAGCATGCCCCGTTCACTCCAACTCCGAGGGCGTTAAACGCGCCATCATCGAAGGGCGTCCAGTTCCGGCCGCCGTCGCGTGAGAACTCGGACCCGGTCGTACCCGTGGTAATCCAGAGCTTCCTTTGCGGCAGCCAAGTTACGGCCGACCGGTAACCGCGGGGACGGGAGCCCATAGGTTCACTCCAGGTCGCCCCACCGTCCCCGGTGATGGCGATGTTGTGTTCGTCCTCCGTTGGCTTCTCATAATTCCCGCCCACCGCGATGCCGTTCCGCGCATCGGCGAACGCAAGAGAGAAGATGCCCGCGGCAGCGGATTCGTGACGGATCGGAAGCTGCACCAGCGTGCAGCAATCCGCGCCGGAAGAAGAGAGGCGCCCGACGTGCGAACCCGCCGCAACCCATGCGTGAGGCTTCCGGATGGTCAGGACCGTGTTGCTAGCGGCAAAGGCGCCCTCGCCCGGCGTTGAAGCTGGAAAGCCAGTGCGCTTCCACGTCTTTCCTCCATCGCTCGTGATCAGGATCACGAACTTCCCCTCCACGGGATCGCCGAAGACCATCCCGTGTTGCGCGTCCGTGAAAGCAATCGAGTCGAAAAAACCCTTGGGATCGCTGTTGCGGAGCAACAAGTCCCAATGTGCGCCGGCATCGGTCGTCAGATAGACAGTGGAAAGTTTGCCTTCTCCACTCGACATCAGAATCGCGCGCTTGTCGCTGAACGCCTGAATGCCGCGGAAATCCAGCTTCCCTGCTCCGGCAACAATTCCGCTCAGCCATGTTGATCCACCATCCACCGTGCGTAGAAACGTGCCGCCCGTGCCGCTGGCCCACGCGACCTGATCGCTGACAACGCTGATCCCCCGCAAGGAAGCCTGTGTGCCGCTCTTCTCAAGAACCCAGTGTTGCGCGAACAGAGACACGCCCGCACACAGTAGAATCGTTGTTCGGATGACTAGTCGGAAAATAGGAATCATTCTCAATGGTGTCACGGGCCGCATGGGCACCAATCAGCACCTGGCGCGATCCATCGCCGCCATTCGCGCGGAAGGTGGAATCGACCTGGGTAACGGCGAGATGCTCGTGCCGGACCCGGTGCTTCTGGGCCGCTCGAAAGATAGGTTGCAACCTCTTGCGGAACGCTTTGGGATTGAGCGCATCTCGACCAGTCTCGAAGAGTGCCTCGCCAATGCGGGCGACACGATCTACTTCGACGCGCAGACCACGGGGCGCCGCGTGGAGGCGGTTCGGAAGGCGATCGTGGCCGGTAAGCATGTCTACTGCGAGAAGCCTATCGCCCCATCGCTGGATGCCGCGCTCTCCCTGGCGCGCCTCGCCAGGCAGCATCAAGTGAAGTCCGGCGTGGTTCAAGACAAGCTGTTTCTGCCGGGCATGCGGAAGTTGAAGCGTCTGATCGACTCCGGATTCTTTGGCCGCATTCTGGCAGTACGCGGGGAATTCGGCTACTGGGTCTTCGAGGGCGATTGGCAGCCTGCTCAGCGTCCGTCGTGGAACTATCGTAAAGAGGAAGACGGCGGGATTATCCTCGATATGTTCTGCCATTGGCGCTATGTGCTCGATCACCTGTTCGGCGCTGTGCGGTCCGTCTCGTGTCTGGGCGTGACTCATATCCCCGAGCGATTTGATGAACGTGGGGCGCGCTATGCCGCCACGGCGGATGACACGGCTTTTGGCTGCTTTGAACTCGCCGGCGGCGTCGTCGCGCAAATGAATTCTTCGTGGGCTACGCGCGTTTACCGTGATGAGCTGTTCGTTCTGCAGGTGGATGGAACACTCGGTAGCGCGGTTGCCGGGTTGCGTGGATGCAAGACGCAGCATCGCGTCTCGACGCCGCGTCCGGTATGGAATCCGGACGTCGAAAATACGCACGATTTTCGAGCGGACTGGCAGAATGTTCCCGATAATACCGAGTGGGCCAATGCCTTTCGAGTGCAGTGGGAAATGTTCCTGAGGCACGTTGCTTTGGATGCGCCCTTCCCGCATGATTTGCTCGAAGGCGCGCGTGGGGTGCAGCTCGCCGAACTCGGGCTTGAATCCAGCCGCGAGCGCCGCTGGCTGAATGTTCCGGAGTTGGCCCTCTAACAATGCATGAGTTGCTTTTACCGGCGCCCGGCCGCCTCCTGATTCCCTGCAAGCTGCCGGATGGCCGCAATTGGATTCCTCCGGGTGGCCCGATCCGGAGCCGCGTGGCGTTCGCCGCCGCGCACGTCGTGGTAGACCCTTTATCCGACACTCCAGAGATAGATTGGGACGCCACGATGGCATATCGCCGCATGCTTTGGTCCTATGGACTCGGGGTCGCGGAAGCGATGGACACTGCCCAGCGCGGGATGGGACTCGATTGGACGGGTGCGCAGGAACTCATCCGCCGATCCGTTGCGGAAGCCCGCACCGTAGCGGGCTTAATTGCGTGCGGGGCCGGGACGGATCATCTGGACCCGGGCGTTCCCCATACTCTCGACGACGTGATCCACGCCTATGAAGAGCAGTGCGAGTTTGTGGAGTCCTGCGGCGGCCGTATCATTCTCATGGCGAGCCGGGCGCTGGCCGCTTGCGCACGAACCCCCGGCGATTACGACCATGTCTACCGCCGGATTCTTGAGTACACCGAAGAGCCAGTCATCCTGCACTGGCTGGGCGGCATGTTCGATCCGGCGCTGGCGGGCTACTGGGGCGCCAGCGACCCGCGCGATGCGATGGACGTGTGCCTCGCCATCATCAGCCAACATCGCGCCAAAGTCGACGGGATCAAGATCTCGCTGCTCGACGCCGCGCTTGAGATTGAAATGCGCCGCCAACTCCCCGAAGGCGTGCGCATGTACACAGGCGACGATTTTGACTATGCGGGGCTGATTCTGAGCGGTAGCGACGCTCTGCTTGGCATCTTCGATGCGATCGCGCCAGCGGCCAGCGCAGCGCTTCAGGCGCTCGATGGAGGGGATCTTGAGGAGTATCATCGCGTGCTCGCGCCGACGGTTCCGCTCTCGCGGACCATCTTTGAAGCACCTACTTACAATTACAAAACAGGTATCGTGTTTCTGGCGTGGCTGAATGGGTATCAACGGCATTTCCGGATGCTCGGCGGGAAGGAAAGCGCCCGCTCCGTGATTCACTTGTCGCGTGTGCTGATGCAGGCGGCCGATGCGGGGCTTTTGACCGATCCGGATCTGGCGTGCCAGCGCATGAAGCTGTTCCTCGCCCAGGCGGGAGTTTACTAAGTGGAACTGAAACGGCTTAGTCTGAATCAGATTACAACCGAACGGCTGTCGCTTCGTGGGGCTGTGGCGGCTTGTCAAAGGCATCAGATACGGAACATCGGAATCTGGCGCCACAAGCTGGAGGAGACCGAGGCGGTGCGCGATGCGGGAATTTCTGTCTCCAGCCTTTGCCGCGGCGGGATGTTTCCGGCTTCTACGGCGGCCGGGCGGCAGGCGAATATTGATGACAATCTTCGAGCGATCGATCAAGCTGTCGCCATCGGTGCGCCCACATTGGTGCTGGTCTGTGGACCCGCGCCGGATCGCGATATCAAGGCCGCCCGGGGCATGGTGGCCGATGGGATTGCAGCGATCAGAGATCACGCGCGAGCCAGTGGGGTGATGTTAGGCATTGAACCACTGCATCCTATGTTCGCGGCCGACCGCTCGGTGATCACGACGCTCGCCGAGGCCAATGCTCTGGCCGCTCAACTGGACGTCGGCATCGTGATCGACACGTTCCATGTCTGGTGGGACCCGGATCTTTACCCGCAGATCGCACGGGCCAGCGGCCGGATCGCCGGATTTCATGTATCGGACTGGCTCGTGCCTTTGCCGGATGTGCTGCTCGGACGCGGCATGATGGGCGATGGCGTGATCGAACTGCGGCGAATCCGCGAGGCGGTGGAAAGCGCCGGCTACGCTGGTCCGGTAGAAGTTGAGATTTTCAATCGCGCCATTTGGGACAGCGATCCGGACACCGTACTTACCACGATGCGAGAGCGTTTCGAGGCCTTGGTCTAAGTCACACCAGCTTTGTCTTTTTCACGGGCAACTCGCGGATGCGCGTCCCGGTCCCGGCAAAGATCGCGTTGCAAATCGCCGGCGCCATGGGCGGCACTCCGGGCTCTCCCACTCCCGTTGGTGGCTCGTTACTGGCAACAATATGTACATGCGTTTCGATCGGCGATTCGTGGATGCGAGCCACCGGGTAGCTATCGAAATTCGATTGCTTCACCCGCCCATCGGATGCCGTGATCTCCCCGAGCATGGCAATACTGGTCCCGAACACAGCCGCTCCTTCGAACTGCGCCTTCACGCGATCGGGATGAATGACCTGCCCGCAGTCGATGGCCATGTGAACACGTGGAATCCGGACTTGTCCCCGATCGTTCACGTCCACTTCGGCGACTACGGCGACGTAAGTGAGGAAGCTGCGGTGGGCGGCAAAACCAAGGGTCTTCTTCTTCCCCCAGCCGGATTGATCGCGCACGGTCTCCACGACGCGCCGCAAACGGCCCGTATCCCAGGGGTAGTTCTCCAGCGACTTGCCATAATTGCCAAACGGCTTTCCGCCGGGATGCGGATCGAACTTCCGCGGCTCGCCCAGTAACTCCAGGAAATAATCAATAGGATCGCGGCCGGCCGCGGTAGCCAGTTCGTTGACGAACGACTGCACGGCGAACGCATGGTAGACATTCGCAACCGAGCGTAGCCATCCGATTCGCACATGCGCCTCCGCCGGACCGTTCTCCGCGCGGTGGTTCGGAATCTCGAAGGGCACGTCCGTCCAACCCATCGCCATTTCACCCTCATCGCCATAAGTCGTGTTCGGCGCAAAGGTAGAGCCAATGGGCGGAAAGACGCTGCGCTGCAGCCACGCGGTGGGCTTCCCGGAGTGATCCAGTTGAGCCTTCATGTACATGGCCGCCGTGGAATGGTAATAATCGAACCGGACATCGTCTTCACGCGACCAGACTACTTTAACCGGCTTACCCACCGTCTTCGAAAGCATGGCGGCCTCGACCGCGAAATCCGGTTTCGACTTACGCCCGAATCCGCCACCCAGAAGCGTTACATGACAGGTGACGTCTTTCTTATCGATTCCCAGACCCGCTGCCACAGAATTCTGTAGGTCTACGGGGCTCTGCGTGGCTGCGTACACCACGCACTTACCATCCTTGAACTCAGCCACGGCGGCGGGTGGCTCCATGGGAACATGCGCCAGCAGCGGAGTATAGTAATCCGCTTCGATCACTTTGCCGCCCTTGGCGAACTCCTGGTCGACATTTCCGACATCGCGGAGCACCTTCTGAGGGGCGTGCGAAGTCTCCACCATCGCCTTACGGAAGGAAACAGAATCAAAGGCGGCGTTCGGACCCAGATCCCAATCGATCTTCAACTTCCGCCTGCCCTGCATGGCGGACCAAGTATTGTCGGCAATCACCGCCACGCCGCCCAGAGGCTGAAATCCGTGCGGAGGTTTGAAGGTCGGAATGCTGACAATGCCGCTCACGCCGGTCACCTTCCGTGCGCCGGAGTCATCAACCGAATTGACTTTTCCGCCCAACACAGGCGGGCGTTCGATGGAAGCGAACACCATGCCGGGCATGCGCGCATCCATTGCGAACATTCCCTTGCCCGTCGTAAGTGCTTCAAGATCCACTAATGGAACGCCCTTGCCGATGTAACGGAATTCAGCCGGGCTGATGAGATGCAACTCTTCTTTCCTCGGAACCGGCTGCGCGGCGGCCAGCGCGACCAGTTCCCCAAAGCCGACTGATCTTCCGCTGCCGGCGTGCGATACCGCGTGATTCACCGCCTTGCATTCGGACGCCGGCACACTCCACTTGCTTGCGGCCGCGCGTTCCAGCATCAGGCGCGCCGATGCGCCCACCTCGCGCATCTGGTCGTAGAAGTCGCGAATCGAACAGGAACCATCGGTGTCCTGCGACCCGAAGCTCTCATCACCGAGTGCCTGCTGCACCTTCACGCGGTTCCAATCCGCACCGAGTTCGTCCGCCACCACCATGGGGAGCGACGTGCGTATCCCGGTGCCCATTTCGGAGCGGTGGGCGATGATCGTCACGGTTCCATCTGTATCGACGCCCAGGAAGAGGCTCGGGGACCAAGCGGCGTTGGTGGTGCTCGCTTTGGCGCGCACGGGAAGTATCTGACTGCCCAGCACCAGCGCCCCCGCGCCAAACATCGTGCCAAGAAAGCCGCGCCGGCCGACCTTCCGAACCGGGCTCACGCTCTCACCCCCGCCGCTGACTTGATGGCGGCGCGAATCCGCTGGTAGGTGCCGCACCGGCAAATATTGCCCTGCATAGCTTCGTCTATATCGGCGTCGGTAGGTTTCGGCTTGTCGCGCAGCAGGGCCGCCGCCTGCATGATCTGCCCACTCTGGCAGTAGCCGCATTGCGGCACATTCATCTCGCGCCACGCCTGCTGGACGGGATGATCGCCGGGGATGTGCAACCCTTCGATCGTCACCACGGATTTGCCTTCAGCACGCTTCATCGGGATGGTGCAACTGCGCGTTGCAGCGCCGTCCAGATGGACCGTGCACGCCCCGCACAGGCCCATGCCGCAGCCGAACTTCGTGCCCGTCAACTCCAGCAGATCATGAAGATACCAAAGCAGCGGCATATCCGGATCGCCTTCGAACTGACGCTCTTCCCCATTCACCTCTACGCGGATCATCGAGTTTTTACCTCTGAATTATTCTACATTCAGCGCCGGCGGACGCGCGTCATCTCATCCACAAGTCCCCGGACATACTGTTCATCGGTTAAGAACGCGCTGGCCTCTTCGGGAAAGGTCACGATGTCGCGGAACTTTCGCGCAAGGTCGCGGAAGAGTTCCAGGCGCCGGTCGGGCTCAAACTGGTCGCGGCGTTCGAGGGCATTCACGGCGATAGCGAGCAAGTCGAGCGGGGCCTTTTGTCGCAGTCTGGCTACTAAGTGGGGGCTGGCCGCAAATGAGTTGTACTTACCTGTGCGGATGGTGTCGGGAATTTCCAATCCGCTTCGTGACTGGCGCACCACTATGGTTCCCGCCGCCATGTCACCCAGTCGCTGCGCGTGTTTTGAAAGCACCATTGCGACACCGCCCACAGTGTAAAGCGCGGGCAGTGAATCCACCGCTCGTAACAGGTTTCGAATCGCAATCTGCTGGAAGGTCAGCCGTAGCGCTTCCGCATCCATCACGCGCACTTGCATGAGGCGCTTTCCGATGGTCTGGCCTCGCCAACGCCACTCGAGAAACATGCCGTAGCCAATTGAAACGACAAAGTAGCCGATGATGCCGAAGGCAGTTGCCACACCGGGCGTCAGAGGAGCCACAATGCTGACGGCCTTCGACAGGGCCGACAACACGGTGAAAATGACAAGCGCATCGATGGCCCACGCCGCGAACCTTGTAACCGGACCGGCAAGAGGGTACGAAAATGAGATACCTTCAGGCGTCTCGATGGTGACGCGCGCCTGGCGTTCGACCGTCATTTCCGCCCTGCGCGCGAGAGGTAGAGGGTGAGCAGCGTCAACTCCGCCAACCCGAATGCGATCTTCAGGGGGTACGGCAATACCGGCTCATGATACTGAGAAAAGAAAGCTTCGATGATTCCAGCCCAGACCAGCATCACCGCGAACCCGCCTGCCAGAGTGAATACATCCCCGCGAACCATCGTTAAGCGCGCGGCGCGCGGGGTGTCGTCCCCCCAGCCAATCAACGCGTGAGCCAGCACGAAGCCGGCTTGCCCCGCAACCAGGATTGCGGGGATCTCGACTACACCATGAGGTAAGAGCCAGCCGAGCAGGAAGGGCGTGTATCCGGCGTGGATATAGTCAAACGCGACGGCGCCCAAAGTAAGTCCGTTATAGAACAACATAACGATGGTGCCGAGACCCCAGGTCATACCCAGCGCAAGGGTCAGCACGCCAACTTGTATGTTGTGGGTCATGAGCTGAGCGGAGAAGGTGCTGTGGCGTCCCGCCATGCGGTCTTGCCTGGCCGTCTCTTCTTCTTTCACACGCTGCGCCGGCGTTCGATTCAAGTGCGAGAAGGGCATCATCACGCTCTTGGTGTCGTAGTCGAGCGCGAGTGCTCCCGCGCCCAATCCGGCGCTCACGATTGTAATGACCAGGCAGAGCGCGAATGCCCGGATGTTCCGGCGAAAGGCCTGGGGAAATCCCTGAGAGAGAAATCGCCAGAACGAGAATCGAGAGTGCTGCGGCGCATCATGTAACTCTGTGTAAGCACGAGCCACTAACGATTCAAGATAGCCGAATACTTCCGGACGCGTGGAGAGAGAACCGATGCGGGCGAGGTCCGCACCGCTCCTTTGATAGAGATAGTGGAAGCGAGTAACTTGATCGAGGGTCAGGCGCGTATCGGGGTTCTCATTCAGCCGATCGAGAGTGGTGCGCAGTTCTTCCCAGTAGACGCGCTCGGATTCGATAAAACGCGCGAGATCGAGGATCATAGCAGTTGTCTCCGCTTGATGTTGGCGTAGACACCGGCGAGTTGCGCGCCGACGCGATCGGGGTCAACTCTGGCGATGATGACGCCATGGCGCTCGAGTTTTTTCTCCGTCTCGCGAAGCTGGCTCCATACGAGATGTCCGGCCAGACCGCGGTAGACGTCCGCGGTGTCTCTCGCGGCCGGGCCTTCAAACACAGGCTGCACGTCGGGATCGTTCATCAGGGCAACGACCGCCAGGTGCCTGCGGGTGAGCAGGGTCAGATCGCGCGAAAAGGTTTCGGCGAGAAGCGGGTCGTCGAGCGCAGTCAGGAAGATCACCAGGGCGCGGCGGCGCAGATTCAATTGCAGGAAAGTAAACAGCTCGGCAAAGTCGGGCGAGACGGATTGCGGCTGGACGCGATACAGCGCGTCGCGGCATGCGGCATACTGCTGCTTGCCCTGCGCCGCGCGGAGGAACGAATGTACGCGGTCGCTGAAGATCACAAGGCCGAATTTATCTCCCTGGCTTTCGGCGGCGAGGCCCAGCAGGAGCGATGCTTTGACGAAATCTTCGATGGCGCCATGACGCCCGCTGAGACGCGAGACATCGAGGGCGACGTAGACATCCTGCGTTCGCTCGATCTGAAACACGCGCACGACGGGGCGTCCACGCCGTGCCGTTGCCTTCCACGAAACTTCGTCGAAGGTGTCACCGGGCAGATAGTCTCGCAAGCGTTCGAATTCACGCCCACGCCCGAGTTGGCGAAAACGGTGACTACCTGGGTCGCGGCGGTGCAGCAAGGCCGCGGCGGTCTTATCTCCGCGCATGTCGGGATAGACGCGTAGCTTCGTTTCGATGGGCAAGGTGCGGCGGACTAACCAGAGAGAGGCGGGCGATTTGACTTCAAGGTCACAACGGCTTATGGGGTGTTCGCCGCGTTCGCGCGCGGTGAACTTGATGGTGAGGATGCCAGCGCCGGGGAGTTCCGCAATGCGTGGGCTCAGGGTTTCGACACCTCGCGGCATTTCGACACTCACCCTGAAGCGGGACTTACACTCGATGGCAACCGGCAGTTCCGATGGGACATTCTGAGTAACCCGAACCACCCGCGGTGAGGAGGCTGAGTACCGCTCCACACCACGCAATCCGAACCAGGCATCCAATCCAGTTGCGGCAGCGAGGACCAGTAGGACCAGTTGATAAACCGCCGCGCGCGCCGGGTCGAGGCCGATCAAAGTGCATAGGGGCAGAGCCACGACGACGGCCAAAACAAAGAGTGCGCGAGCGGGCGCAACCGGAAAATTCATCGTGGAACAGGCACCTCATTGAGAATGCGCTGGATCACTTCGAGGACGCGGACGCCCTCGATTTCAGATTCCGGCCGCAGGATTAACCGATGCTCCAGCGTGGGGGCGGACATGGCGCGCACATCATCCGGGGTGACGAACTCGCGGCCATCGAGCGCCGCAAAGGCGCGGCTCGCGAGCAGAAGCGCCTGAGTTGCGCGCGGCCCCGCGCCCACCAGCACGCTTTCATCGGCACGCGTGCGGCGAACCACATCGACGATGTAATCCAGTAGTTCCGGCTTCACCAGCACGTTCCGAAGCGCGGAGCGAATGGCGAGCACCTCCGGCTCCGAAAGAACGGCCTGCACGTCTCCACGGGCTAACGAGGACTCCGGGGAGTCTTCGCCAAGCATTCGATCCGCAAGTAATCGTTCTTCGTCGCGCCCCGGCCACGTCATCGAGATTTTGAGCATGAACCGATCTTTCTGTGCTTCAGGCAGCGGATAGGTACCCTCGAATTCAATGGGGTTCTGGGTAGCGAACACGGTGAAGGTCTCGGGCAGAGAATAGGTTTCCCGGTCGATCGTTACCAGACGCTCCTGCATCGCTTGCAGCAGCGCGGACTGCGTTTTGGCCGGCGCGCGATTGATCTCATCGGCTAACAGGAAGCCGGTGAAAACAGGACCTCGAACCAGGGTGAACTCATTGCGCTGTAAGTTGAAGATGTTCGTGCCCGTTATATCAGCGGGCATCAGGTCGGGCGTGAACTGTATGCGGGCAAAATCGCATCCAAGCGTTCGCGAGAGCGTGCGCACAAGCAGAGTCTTGGCGATGCCGGGTACGCCTTCTATCAGGGCGTGCTGGCCGGTGAGAATAACGATCAGGGAGTAATTGACCGCTTCCTCCTGCCCGATGATGACTTTGGCCACTTCGCTGCGAACGCGCGCCACAGATGAGTGGAAGAACGCTAGACGTTCATTCATAAGGTTGGTGTCTCCGCTGCCTCGTATCGTGTAACTCGTGCCGGATGGCTTGAAACTTTTCAATGGCGGCGCCGCGGACTTGATCAAGCTGGTCCGGCCGCAACATCGTGCCGCCGGATTTCCGCCGTTCGGAAAGACAGGCGTCGATCAGATTCTTCTCCGGAACGTTGCGCGCGAGCAGAATGGAAAGTCCGCTGAGAGAGTCCCTTCCGGTGCGTGCGGCAGGGAATGACCGGTCAGGCGGGAAACCGGCCAGATTGCTCCAGACAAACAGACAGGAAAGAAGAAGAAGACCTGCCAGGAACCCTTGCAGATGAAACCGGCGACTGAGAGCCATGACGGTGCCGCTCTCTTCCAATCCGAGATGCGACTCGTCGAAGATCACGCCCGGTTTGCCGTTGAATAGAGCCGCCAACAGTTCGGTCCGGCGGTCTTGCACCATCGCCTCGTTGGTGAGCGGCCAGGTGCTTGCGAACAACACCACGCTTCCGGTGGCAAACTTACGCTCGATGACCACGGGGTGGTCCTTTTCGGAACGGTTCACCTGCCATTCCGGGCCAGCCTGAAAGTAAGCAGGCCAGCGCAACGGTTCATCGTCGTCATCTTCCGAATCAGTGCGCGGCATGGCGATCAGATGGACATCCCACACGGGTCGAACCTTCTCGAAACGGCTCGGGGCACGGCTGACCGCAACGACGACACGATTGCCCTTGCCAGCCAATGCCTCGAGCTCCGAAATTGTGGAATCGCCGCCCAGTTGATTGAACAGGTCCACTCCGGCAAACACGAGAGTCGCATCGGCGTTCTGAATGAGGGATGGCGGCCGGTTGGAGCGGGTCACCGGGATTGCGCCCGTGCCTTCCAGGGAGTCGAAGAGCACGCTCAACCCATTGGGGTCCGTGCGCCGCGTGGAGTACTCCGGAAGTAAGTCATTGGATTGGACGCGGAGCCGGAGAATCTGAATGATTCCGCCGGCCAGCACGATGGTCAGGACAAAGAGCGCCGCGCGGCTACGCATGTGCGAGCTCCCGCATCCTGGTCAGATTGCGCTGCATTTCTTCGACGTCAGCCCGCGACTTCGCTTCATCGCCATACCAGGCGCTTTCAAAAACCTCTCGATTCGTCTTCAAGAGCGATGTGATCTCAGCGGACCGGCTACGCAGGCGGACCTCTCGTTCGTAGTCGCGGTTACTCTTGAAGCGACTGATCGCAACCAGGCCCGCGCTTCCCAACAACGCCAGATTGGCCAGATATGCGGCGCGCAGCGCCAGGCGAAGATCGCCGCGATCCAGCGCCTCGCGCGCGAGCCGCATCCATTCCTCCTCAGGAAGTTCGGAAGCGAGCACATCGCCTTTGAGATCGACTGGACCCGTGCGAACGCTAGAGGCGGCGGGCGAGGCTTTCCTCGCGACGAGCGCTTTCCGCAAAATCAGAAGAGCGAGTATGGCGATGACGACGAGTGCGGCGTAGATGCCCCAGCGCAGGCTGGTCCTGGGAGGCGCCTTCCCGGGCTCCAAGGTTTCATGTTGGGAATTTAGCATCTCGCGCAGCTTGGCGCCGAGCCAATCGATCCCGACACGGAACCAATGTCCGACGCGCCGGACTAACTTCGAAATGTCTTCCACCCAGCGCGGCGAATCGCCCGCGGGGGCTTCGGGATTCTGCCATGAATAATCTGGATTGCGGAGGGTCTGCCGGATTTTGGCGTCCAGATCGGAGGGATTTATGGGACGCGCATGCACTGCCGATGCGGTGATAAAGGCAAGCGCGAGTCCGACGGTGAACCGGCGAAGGGCCGCTCGAAGATCCGCGCCGCTGCCCACCGATTCGCCCTTAAAGCAGCGCACCACATACATGGCCTGGACCAGAGGATCGATCACGAACCAGGTGACGCCCAGCGCCGTGACGGTGAATGTCGAATTGAGCATGGCTGCCGGGTTTCGCGTGAACTCATTCTCATAGCCGGAGAAGATGCGCGCGAGCGACGGCAGAACGAACAGCAGAATGGCGACGTTCAGGAATACCACGAGCGCGAATAAGGCGGCCAACCCGAGCGCGAACCAATTCTGGCGCTGCCAGATGCCCGCCATCCGCGCGCTTTGCCGAAGCGGGTGAGGGCACGATGCCAGAACGGACAGGTTCCCATAGAATGCGACCGACCAGGCAAAGGGAAACAAGGCCAGCACGCTGAGAGGTACGATGATCAATTTCGTCCCCTGGAAAGCCGCGGCAGACCAGATGCTGTGACCTGAGTCTTCATTGGCGGCGGCGAGTTGCGCGTGAAGACTTTGAGCAAAGCGGATGTTGGCCCAACTCATCCAGAGAAAGAGAGCGGTAAGAATGGCCGCGCCTGCGGTGATCTCCTCCGCCGACATGGGGTGGACGCTGGCTCGGGCCACGGCATAGACAACGGCGACCAGCAACGGCGCCGAACCTGCGACATAGTAGTTCCACGCGGAGGAAGGCGCGGCGCGTAGAACAGCCGCGGCCTGTTCCAGCAATTCGAGGGGCGAGATCTCGGTTAGCGTGCGTGCCAGGCCCGCACCTCATGACTCGGGGAAACGACCATGCTGGTAAGTTCGCCCGCCAGGAAGAAGAATAAGAAGGCCGCGACAATTCCAGCGACGGCTTGCGCCAGTGTTCGCAAGGCGGCTGAACGCGACGGCTCTTGGATGGATCCGGTCAACTGCGCCATGCAGCGGGAGCAGAGGAGGCGCTCGTCATGCTCGGTGACGCATTCCCGGCAAAAATCGAATCCGCAGCCCGGGCAACGGCAAGCCGCCTGACGTTCGATGTGGTTACGGCAACGCCGCTTCGCAACGCTGGAAGGCGTCATGGATTGCTCCGGCTGGGCTGATTCCGCAATAATAGCGCCGCCGTGACGAATGCCGCGGCGATATTGGCGCCCGCGACCCAGATGCTGCCCATGTGCGCGGCCCAGGCGAATTGCGTGAGAGACGGGGTGTCAACAGTTCGGCCGATATGGATTGGTTGCGAGTAAGTATTCACCAGAATCAGCCCGTACAACTCCAAGCCACAGAGTAACGTGAGAACCAGCAGCGCTCCCTGCACGGCGCGAAACCTGCCGCCGCGGCCTGCGATGAGGGCCAGAACAGCAAGAATCACCGCGGCGAGGATCGCGCCCAGAGCCGCGGCGAAAGGCGTATCGGGAATTGGCAACGGTAGCCGCATCACCAGAACGGAGCTCAGCAGAATGAACGGAAGCGTCAGCCAGCCAAAGAGTTGTTCCCTCGATCGCGGCGGTTTGTGCTCCAGTGGTTGCGGAGTTGCTTCCACTTGTTCTGGTACGTCCTCCTGCACGCCGCCCTGGGCGGTGAGCACGTGATCGGAAATCCTATCGACCGCGGCGCGCGCGGCGGTTACACGGTGCAGGCAGCTGAGCCGGTCGGTGCCTAAGGCAGTTTGGATGGAGCAGATGCAACTGCGAAACATGCAGAGCCACGCAGCGTATGCCGAGAGAAACAGAAGGAAGATCCAACCCAGTTCGACGGCGAGTCCGTGCCGCGTGATGGAGAGCACAAGGATGGCGAGCAGGCCCAGAATCACAGCGATGACCACCAGAGGCGGCGGCGCAAATCGGGCCGTCCTCTGCAGATAGATTGCCTGGATGTCGCTGAAGTAATAGCGGCGGTAGTCCTCAGCGAAGCGCGTGTTCTTTACATGCAGAATGTGGTCGATGCCGAGCCACAGGCTGGCGCCGCTGATGATCCCGTGCCTCGCGCCTGGGAGCTTGCGATAGGGGAAATCGGGCCGCGCTGTCACTGCTTCCTCCTCATCTTTTCCGCACCGGCCCACGGGGTATCGTTTTCGATTGTTCGAAGCGCGGGCGGTACGCACGGGAGGAGTAAAATAACAACGCGACGATCGCCGCGACAGCTCCCACTTGCAACAGCCCGAGAACGATGGCCACAATGAATCTCCATTTCGTCCGGGGGATGAGGCTGGACGGCGACTTCCAATGCCGTATGGAAAGGAAGATGGCGATGGGCCCGGTGAGGAAGATGAAGTACAGCATGGGAAACGGCAGCAGTAGCGGTGATGCCCCGAGCAGCAAAGCGGTGGTGTCCCAAAGCGTCCGATGGTTTTCCAGGTTGCGAATCTTCTTCTTCGCGCCGCCCGATTCCAGGCAGGAAGGGCAAAGGATCTGACCGCTTAAATCCACTTCGCAGAGGGCGCAGAGGAAGCGGCCGCACTGGGAGCAGGAGCTAACGGCGCGCTTGGTTGCATGATGGAAGCAACTGGCATCGCCTTCGGCAAGGGCCAGTGCCGCCGGGGCGATCACGGCTTTGGCGCGCGAATTCGCGGGAAACACACGCACCAGCAGATTGCTGTTGCACGCGGGACAGAAGCGCAGCTCGGGTGCGTTGATGACTTCGGGAGGCAGACTCCTACCGCAGTTCGGGCAGGCGATGATCACTGGGTTCCGGAACGGCTATGACTTGTATACCACGCGAGTGCCGCAAATATAATCATGCAACGCGCGCTTCTCGGAATCAAACGCGGCGATGATATATCCGATCAGCAGGGTGATGCCGTCCAGCCAATAACCGAAGTAACGCCCGATGGCCAGCCCGACGGAGGGATTCTCGCCGTCGGAGGCGCGGATCACTTTCAGATTCAGGGCCATCTTCCCTGGGGTCGCGCCATGCTGCGAGAGGAAATAGGCCTGGTAGCCGATAGCGATGGCGATATTGATGAAGTAGGCCAGGCCAAAAAGGCCAAGGATCGCGGGGCCGATATCGCCGGTGTCATTGATCCTGCTCATGCGAGAAAATCCGCTGCCAAAGCTCAGGTTGATGATCAAAGAGACCACGCCGAGGATCAACCCGTCGATGCAGATGGCGAGGAAACGGATCCAGAACCCGGCATAGCGGCGGGTGAAGGGCAGCGGAACCCCCTGTTTGAGGCGCTGCAGGAAGGTGCTCTTGCAGTTGACGCAAACGTGGCTGACGCCATAAGTCATGAGATCCGAATCGGGGTACGGATTTCCGCACTCGCTGCAGAAGCCGCGTGGGGTCTCGGCCGGTATGGAGGGCGGTGCTCCGGTCTTGACCTGGCGCAGCGTCTGCCATTCGGGCATGCCGGCATGCCAAACCAGCGATTCCTGCCCGACAACGCGAGCGGTTACCAGATTTTCAAGGTCGGCGTCCGACACGGGACCGACCTGCTGGCCGTTTACGGAGTAATACCATTCCATTGTGCTGGCATCAGTGTAGGACGAAAGCGTACCAATTTCAATAGACTTTTGCCGTTTATTGTTCTGAACAACGGATTTTGTAACCTCTTATAGGCATTCGCCAGGGCGCTCAGCCGGCTCGCTCAGATGCTTCGCCTGCGTCTTTGTAGACCTCTTCCCGGATGATGCGCTCCGTAGCTTCGTTGAGATAGGAGTGCAGGGCGGCCTGCAATTCGAGGAATTCCGGCCAGAGGATCCGATCCACAAACGACCGAGGCGCACGCACGATCACGGTGGTATGCCGCTGGCGCTTATAGCGATACGGTTCGAGCCCATAGCGCCGGCATAGTGCGGTGAACAAGCGCCGCTGCCACAGATCGGCCATCGAGAACTTCGTCTCGGGAAGCACGTCTGTCCTGACCGCGTTGCGGAGCGCGAGGCGGATGCGCTCGATGGCCGCGGCGGCGGCCTGGCGTTCGCCGGCGGTGGCTGCG
Organism: Bryobacterales bacterium; assembly: GCA_003136675.1. GTDB lineage: Bacteria > Acidobacteriota > Terriglobia > Bryobacterales > Bryobacteraceae > Bog-113. The sequence continues at coordinate 2,487 of PLFE01000163.1, read as the reverse complement.
CCCTCGAACAAGGCGGTAATTTTGCGGAGTTTTTCGCGGAGCTGGTCTTCTGTGGTCACTGGATGCTCTGGGCTACCATGATAAGTTCTTTCGGAATGCAGTTACGCCTCTTTTCCCTGTCGCTGGTTTTGTGCGGTTGCCTGCAAGGCGCGGGGAGCTATGCCGGACCTGAAGTTTGCGCGACCTGTCACTCGGCGATCGCCCAGACGCAGCGGAAGACCGCCATGGCGGGGACGTGGCAAACCGCTACGGCGGCGGCGATGGCGAGCGGCTTTGACGAAACCGCGCACGAAGGCGGGGACGTTTTCCGGGTGCGGCGGGGGGCGAGCGGCTTTTCCGTGGAGACGAAGCTGGCGGGCGAGCCGGCTATCACGCTGCCAGTGGAAGCGTTGGTCGGCGGGCCGCGCCACGGAATCAGTTTCCTGATACGGATCGATCAACTGAGCGGATCTCCGCTGGAACGCAGCGCGCTGGTGGAAGCGCGGTACGCGTTCAGCACGCCGCACAAGCGGCTGATTGTCTCGCCGGGGTTTCCGGGCGCGACGCCGGAATCGTACGAGACGGCATTCGGAAGCGCATTGAGCCCGCGGTTCGAGAAGCAATGCCTGGAGTGCCACGGCCAGCCGAACTCGGGCGGCGCGGGCGGGCACGGCGGCGTGGGGTGCGAGAGCTGCCACGGGCCGGGCCTGGCGCACGCGCAAGCGGTGAACCGGGCGGACCGGTTGGCCAACATCGTAAACCCGAGTAAGCTGACCAGCGAGCAGGCGATGGAAGTCTGCGCGCAATGCCACACAGGTTTCAACTATCTGGCGGACCCGCTGCCGGACGACCTGCTGATTTCGAGCCAGGTGACGGCGCTGGGCAACAGTGAATGCGCGATACAAAGCAGGCAGGAGGTGGGCTGCACGAGCTGCCACGACCCACACCGGCAGACTACCAGCGCGCAGGTGACTCTCGCTTCGGAGAAAACGTGTCTGCATTGCCACGGCGGAGGAACGGCGCCGCACGCCGCAACCTGTCCGGTGAACGCGAAGGCGGGGTGCGTTGGGTGCCACATGCCGGCCGTCCAGAAGGGCGAATTCGCGATGGTGGACCACTGGATCCGGGTGCACCCGGAATTGATTCCGGCGGCGAGCACGCATGGTACAAGCGAAGGGTCCACGCTGCGGCCGGTGCGCGAGTTTATGCGCATGCTGGCGACCGGCTCCGCGGAGAGCGCGGAAGCCGCCCGGGCGCGGGTCACGAGCGGGGAAAGCTTTTTCGATGTGGCGAGCCAGATCTCGATCGACGCGAGCCGTGAGAGCGGCGGCTACCTGGGCCCGACGATGCTGGCGGACCTTGACCCGCAACTGGCCGACGCAGCGGCCCTGCTGCGAGAAGGCGAGATGAGCCCCGTGCTGGAGCTGGCGGGGCGGTGGATATTCGTGCAGCGGCAGCCGCGCGATTTCCGAATGGACGCGGACCGGCTTTACCGGGAAGCGGCGGAGCTGAAAACCAAAGGGGAACTCCGGGGCGCGCTGAAGCGGGACCAAGAGGCGCTGAAAGTGAACCCCCGGTTCCTGCGCGCGCTGCTGTTTATGGGGGCGACCCTGGGCGAAGCCGGGCAACTGCAACGCGCGGCTGCGGTGCTGACGGTGGCGACAGAGGTTTATCCCAAGGATTCGACGGCCGAATTCAATCTCGGCATCATATTGGGCGGCGTGGGAAAGACGGCGGAACAGGTGGAGGCGTTCCGGAAGGCGCTGGATCTGGACGCCGACAATGTCCCGGTTTACGAAAGCTTGGGCGCGGCGCTGGAGGCTTCGGGCGATGGGGCGGGCGCGTTGCAGGCGTTTCGCGACGGCCTACGGATCGACCCGCTTTCGGCGGCGCTGAATTACGATCTGAGCCTGGAGTTGAGCCAGCGCGGCGACCCGGCCGGAGCGGCGCGGGCGAAGGAACTGGCGTTGAAGATCAATCGGAAAGTGGCGCCGGCGGGGCGGTGACGCAGTTCGGGTGCTTGCGCGGCNNCTTAAGCGGCTAAATCCTGACTTATATCCGGACTTATTTGCTCACTGACGCTCTCACTTCTGTCTTCAGCCGTCTCAGCAGGGGTCGTCGTCGAGGTCGCAGGCTGTTCGGTGTCGACCGGGATGCCGGCGGCGTGTGCCTGGGTCAAAGTCTCAGGGGCGTTTCTGCAAACCAAATTTTCCTCCGAGGTAACTGATTCACTTGTAGTTAACGGAGGGTCTTCGAGTTCTACCGGTGACGGCCTCTCGACCTCCCGGCGGCTTTCCATCATGAGCTCGGCGGCTAAAGCTTTCTTGTACCAGAGATAGCCTTTGCAGGTGTCGAGATTGAATCTCAGGCTGGAGTGGTGCTTCCGGCGGCTCTCCTGACGGCGCTCGTATTCGTTGTGCATGGAATTGAGCAGCCGGTCGAGGCGGATTTCTGGCGGCTGATTTTTTCAAAGTCGCTGGAAACGTCATGGAAGGAACCGCCGCGCGC
>PLFE01000215.1 GCA_003136675.1 Bryobacterales bacterium | reverse complement strand
AATTATCTAAGACAGGAGATTAGTAGGGCACCCGATCAAGGGTTTCGCGCCAGGCGCGGAACGCTTTTCGCCCCTGATCGCCTAGGAGTTGAGCGCACGGGATTGCCCGGTTTTCCGGGTTCAGGTTCAGTTCCTCGTAAATGTGAGCATCGTCGAAGCCCGCGGCTGCGGCATCGGCGCGTGTGGAAGCGAAGTAGACTCTGGCCGGCCGAGCCCAATAAATCGCGCCCAGGCACATCGGACAGGGTTCACAACTGGTGTAGATTTCGCAGCCGGAAAGCTGGAACGAACTGAGCGTGCGGCAGGCGGCGCGGATGGCCATGATTTCAGCGTGCGCGGTAGGGTCGTTTGCAGAGGTCACAGCGTTCGCTCCGCTTCCCACGATGGCGCCGTCACGAACCACCAGTGCGCCGAAGGGACCGCCGAGCCCTTGACGCACATTCTCTACCGCCAGATCGATCGCACGCTGCATCCATTCGGAAGGTGAGCTCATGACAGAATTTAGTTTGGCATTTGACGCCGTTCGCTCCACTCGCATCGTCAGCCCGGAAGGCGTGAGGCCCGGGTTGGTTCGGATAACGGATGGACGCATTTCCGGGGTCTATCCCTATGATTCGACCACCGCCGGACTGCATGTTCGCGATGTGGGATCGGACGCCGTGCTGCCTGGTCTGTTGGACTGCCACGTGCATTTTAACGAGCCGGGGCGCACAGAATGGGAAGGCTTTGAAACCGGGACGAGGGCGGCAGCGGCGGGCGGTTTTACCACCATCGTTGAGATGCCGCTCAATTCGATTCCCAGCACCACTTCTGTAGAAGCCCTGAAACTGAAACGGCACTCGGCGCGAGGCCGCTGCATGATCGATTATGCATTCTGGGGCGGCGTTGTGAACGGCGATGCGGCTGCTGTGGAGGCACTGGCGGACGCCGGAGTTCCAGGCTTCAAGTGCTTCCTGATTCATCCTGGGACCGACGAGTTCCGCATGGTGACTGAAGAGCAGCTCCGCAGCGTGATGCCCGTGATTGCCGCGCGCGGCCTGCCCTTGCTGGTACATGCCGAACTGGCCGGCCCGATGGAGGGAGCAGTGGACGACCACGCGGACTGGCGCAGCTATGAAACGTATCTGCGGTCACGGCCGCCAGCGGCGGAGGTGCAGGCGATCCGCATGATGATTAAGTTGAGCCATGAATTCCGTTGCCGAGTGCATATTGTGCATCTTTCCGCCGCCGAGGCGCTAGCCGAACTCCGGCAGGCTCGCGCGGACGGGGTTCCGGTGACGGTCGAAACATGTCCGCATTACCTGTGCTTTGAGAGCGAGACGATCGCAGATGGGGCGACGGAGTTTAAGTGCGCGCCACCTATCCGGGGCGCCGCGAATCGCAAAGCCCTTTGGCGGGGCCTTCGCGATGGCGTTATCAACTCGATTGCGAGTGATCACTCACCTTGCCCGCCGCACCTGAAACTGCCGCGGGAAGGGCATTTTGGGCGCGCGTGGGGCGGCATCAGTTCTCTTTCGCTTTCTCTGCCGGCGGTTTGGAGCGAGGCGCGAATGCGTGGATTCACGCTGGACGATATGGCGCGATGGCTGTCGGCCGAGCCCGCGAAACTAGCGGGATTCGGCGATCGCAAAGGAGCGATCCGGGTGGGATACGATGCGGACCTCGCCATTTTCGATACCGAGGCCGAATGGACGGCGACGGAGAAGGATCTCTATTTTCGCCACGCCGTCTCGCCCTATTTGGGCTCGCGATTTTTTGGCAAGGTGAAAGCAACTTTCCTGCGCGGTCAGGTTTGTTTTGATCATGGCGAATTTCCCGTAGCTCCACAGGGACACTGCCTCCTGGATCTCCGATCGTAGTTCCCAGCTGTTCCCAAGCAGCCCTCATGTAACTCGTCTGAAGAAATAACCTAGGCGTATTTGTGTTGTTTTGTCGGTAAAGGTCTCCGTTGAATTTGCGGATATTTAGCGAAACTTTACATAGGTTTGGGCGCGATTTACTTTGCTGGCGTGTGTTTGAATTTATAAGCGGCGAGTTGTTTACTCATCGCTTTCCGCGCCGTTCACCGCAAAACAAATCTTTACAAACATGCGCTTTTTGTTAAAGCTTTCTCTCTATACCGCTGCTGTGCTGCCGTTGGCCGCGCAGAGTGATGTTCCGGCTCAATATCAAGCCATTTATAGCACGATGACCACGCAGATCAGCGCCTTCCAGACCGTGTTGAATCAGAGCTGGAACGGAGCTGCGTATCCGGTCGCATGGGCTCCGCATCTTTCCGCCGCGGAGTCGGATAACTACCTGACTCTACTAGGAACCAACTACTTCAACAATGCCGTTTCAACCGAGTTACAGGAGATAGAAGCAACCGGGGCCAAGGCTGTTACTGTACACATCAGCTTCCCGATTTTGTACCAGCCATTCTACACTTATGCCGGTGCGTCCGCGAACTATCAGCAGTTTGTTTCCTTCTATCAGCAGGTGGCGAACGCCGTTCACGCCGCCGGCATGAAACTGGTGGTGGAGGCCACTGTCGCGGAGGGTCTCGACGGCACGGAGGGCGCGGACTTCGGACCCTATTATCAGACTTTGAGCTGGACTGAATATATGAATGGGCGGGCGCAAAATGCTCTGAACGTGGCAACGCTCATCCAGCCGGATTACCTGTCGCTTATCTGCGAGCCGGATACTGAGTCTGGGAACGCGAGTCAGCCTACCGAAAACTCCCCAACGGGGGCTTTGCAGTTATTGGAGACCCAATTGACCGCGCTCCAGGGCGTCAACATCGGTAGCGTGAAACTCGGAGCCGGAGCTGGTACCTGGATCGCAAACTTTACGACTTACCTTTCCGATTTCGCCACCACGAAGGTGAATTATATTGACATGCACGTCTACCCGGTGAACAACAGCGAGTTGGAGGACGTACTCACCGGCGCTTCCGTGATCCAGCAAGCCGGCAAGTCGATTGGCGTCAGCGAAGCATGGCCGGACAAAATTTCGAATACCGAACTGGGGACGCTGAACATCAATACCATCGATTCCCGGGATGCTTTCAGTTTTTGGGCTCCCATCGATACGGCCTTCCTGCAGGCGATGGTGGATTGCGCTCAATATGAGAAATTTCTATTTTTTGCGCCTTCCTATCCCGGATATTTCGCGGCTTACCTGGACTACAACACCTACGGAACTGACACGCCTGCGCAGATTCTACCGGCCGCGTTTGATGCCTCATCAGCCGCAAATCAGGCGGGCGCATTCACATCGACGGGTTCCGCTTTCTCCACGATGATTGTGGGCAAAGTCACGACGCCGCCTGCGACGCCGGTGGCGCCTACCCTGGTCAATTCGTCGAGCACCGGCGCGACAATCACGTGGGTTCCCACTACGGATAAGATCGGCGTAGCCGGGTACAACATCTATCGCAACGGAGAGTTGGCGATGCAACTCGCGCATCCTACCTTTTATGACTCCGGCCTTACACCGGGAGCGACGTACATCTACACTTTGAGCGCCTTCGATGCACAGGGCAACACTTCTGCCCAATCGCTGCCGCTCGTCGTGGTTTTGCTCGACCTTTCGCCCCCGAGCGTACCGACGAACCTCAAAGTCACAGGCGATACGACGGATTCAGTTTCACTGAGTTGGTCGCCTTCGACAGGCGGCGGTGGCGTGGGCGGCTATCGGGTCTTGAAGGGAACCTCGCCCTCGAAGATGTCGATCACGGCTGGTTTTGTGACAACTACAACCTACACAGACCCTTATGCCAGGAAGAGCACCACCTACTACTACGCGGTGGAGTCCTACAACCTGCTCGGAATCAGTTCCGCGCCTTGCGCTCCCGTTAGCGTAACGACACCCTAAACCGCAGGCTTTAAACCAAAGACGCGCTCGACTTGATGCCTGCCGATTGCAAAGCCACGGCCAATTTCTCTAAAGCAGTCTTATGGATTTGCGACACACGGCTCTCATTAATTCCCATCAAACTTCCAATTTCCTTCATCGTCATTTCCCGCGTGTAGTAAAGGCTCACCACCTTCTGATACCGGTCGGGTAGAACGGTCATAGCCTGCTCCAGCACTTTGCCCAGCTCCCTGCGCTGGCAAACACGGTCCGGTTGGGAATCGGCCTTCGCGGGGAACTCGGGCGCGGGCCGATCGTCGCCATCGGTGTTCCTCGGCGTCGCCGAAAGCAGCCCTACCACTCTCAGTTCCACTGCCATCTGCCGCCAGCGGTCCACGCCCACGCCCATCTTGTCGGCGATTTCCGCCTCCGACGGCGCGCGTGAAAGAACCGCCGAAAGCTCGCGTGTGATCTGCTCCAGTTGCTTATGACGCCGGCGGAGGTCGCGTGAGGCCCAATCGAGCTGCCTCAGGCTGTCCAGAATGGCCCCCTTGATGCGGTGCTTGGCGTAGCTCTGAAATGCCACTTCCTGCCGGTTGTCATATTTTTCGGCGGCGTCGAATAATCCCAGTACTCCCGCATGAATCAAGTCATCCAGATCGATATGCACTGGCAGGTTTTCATGCACGCGGATCGCTATGGCGCGCACCAGCGACAGGTTCTCCAGCACGATCCGGTCGCGTTCTTCCTTGGAAACTTTCGCCACCGGACGTTCACACACACGAATGCCAGCCATCGCTTTTTCTCCTAATCCGACTCTGTGTTCTCTCCGGGATCAGACTCCGGACGCACTGAAGAATGCATGTACGACGCCATTAAGTCTGACTAAACAGGAATGCTGAATGAGGTCGGGTAACTGCCTTATTTACACAACTTAGGAGCCTGAAACGATTTCAGCGCCGCCTGAGATCTGCCTCAGGGAAACGCCTGCGCTCCAAATCCGGATTCGCAGTGAACCATTGTCGTGCCGTTCTGAACACGTTCTATAATTCCTGTGCATGAAAATGTTAGTAGCCCAACTCCTGGACGCTCTGGAAGGTTTCCACGGCGAACAGGTAGCGGGCTGGCCGACCGATCCGTATCTGTTTCTGGTTTGGTGGCACTGCGGATATCCGGCGAGTGACGCAACTTGTGCCAGGGGCTGGGAATCGCTGACCAGTCAGATAGGAGTGCAGGTCGACCGGATTCTTGCCGCGAAGCAAGCAACGCTTGCCGAAGCGTTGAAACCCGGAGGGATGGTTCCTGAACTCAGGGCCATGCGCCTGAAGGAAATTGCGGAGCGCGTTGCAAAAGAGTACGGAGGCGATTTAAGAGCCGGGCTTGGCGGTCTGTCCATCGCGCAAATTCGCCGTGCGCTCAAGAAATTTCCCAACATTGCCGACCCTGGCGCCGATCGCATTCTGCTTTTCGGCGGAATCGCGCCGGACGCAGCCGTCCCATCGAACAATCCCCACGTGCTGGTTCGCATCCAGGCCGGTCGCGAAAGCCTAAATTATGGCAGGACGTATCAGCGAGCGCAGGAAATGCTCATCGCTGCATTGCCGCCTCATTTTGATGCCCGAATCCGTGCATATTTGCTCTTGAAGCGCCACGGGCAGCAGTTCTGCAAGCGCACCAACCCCAGGTGTTCCGATTGCCCTGTCGCGCCGGATTGCGCTTTCTTCTCCGGCCAGTGAGCGCGCCGATTACCAGCGAGCCGCCCGCGCGATACAGGTCTTCAACGCCAGCCCGCCGAGCAGGATCAGAATCGCCAGCCGGATCTTGCCTTCCGTCGCCAGGACGGCTATCAGCGCCATCACAACGTATGACCACATGGCGAACTGGAACGTTGGCTTCATGGGCAAATCCGCACTACCTGGCCGCGTTGTAGAGGAAGTTGAGTTGCAGCACCACGCGCTCACCCGTGAACCCGGCCGGAAGCGGAGGGAGCCTGTTGGACATGCTGATGGCGGCGACCGAAGCCCGATCCAGCGCCTGCGAGCCCGATTCCGTCGTAAACACCACTTTGGTGATCGTCCCGTCGGGCGCCACAGCGAACTGCACCACCACGCGCCCCCGGGTTCCAAGGCGCGCGCTTTCCGGATAAACGGCGCGCCAGTTCATGCGGATCGTCTGCAAGACCTGTATCAGGTAGGGCCGGAAATCAACGCCTTTCGGATCGCTCAGAAGCTCCAGGCTGCTCTTGGGACGCGTCGGCGAGGGCGTTCGCCCCAGGCTGAAATCGGGTGCAACGTCGTCGGTGTTATCGCCCACCGAACGCGACGACACGGCGCCGCTTTTCGCGATCTCGGCGATCGCGTCCTGAACTCCGCCGCCGGGAACTTTCAAACGCCCATTTCCAGGCCCCGAGAGAGGCGGCGGTACGTTTTCCAAAACCAGCTTCGGTTCCTGTACGGTCTTCGGAGGCGGCGGCACGGCGATCGGTGGAATCACCTGCGCGGTCTGCGGCTGAGTCTGCATCACCTTTGGCGGCTCCTGCGGCAGCGCGGGAGTCGGATTGTGGTTCTGCACCACCTGCGCGGGCGGCGGTGGTTCGAACTTCTTCCGGGGAGTCGCAGTTTTCACGTTCGGCGCCGGCAGATTCGCGCTGGGCACTTCGATCTCGTTTGATCGCGGCGCTTTATTGCGTTCCGTCTGTGTCAGTGGCGGATCCACCAGCGGCGTCAACCGCCGCAGCGGCTGATCCGGTTCGTGCTCCGGTTGCTGCGTGGGAAAAAGAAACAATACGCCGACCAGCAGAGCGTGGAAAGCGAGCGTGCCGATCGCCGCAAAGCGGTATTCGCGCGCGTCTGGTTGAATCTGATCGGCGAGAAAGGGGTGATATTCGACCACCTCAACCGGTTCCGTCATTGCTGCCATGGCTGGGGCTTCATGGTTGTGGTTTCCACGCGTTTCCTAACGTTTGGCGCACAACCGCGCCGTGCTCCTCGATTTTGCCGGCAATCGCCAGCGCAACCTCCAGGCTCCGCCGCGCGGCCACGCCATTTAGCTTCGGCGTTCGCCGCGTCCTCACGCTCCCCAAAAAGGCCTCGAACTGCAGACGGAGCGGTTCATCCTTTTTAGTCTCATAAGGATAGAACGAAATCTCGCGAGACTCGGTTACGCGAATTCCCTGCAGTTCCTGCCGGCCGTAATCCAGGGAAATATACTCGCCCGGCTGGAAAACCCGCAATTTGCGAACCTTCTCCGTAGACGCGCGGCTGGCGGTCAGGTTGGCCACGCAGCCGTTCTGAAACTCCAGACGGACGTTGGCGATGTCCACTTTTGACGACAGAATCGAAATCCCGGTGGCACGGATATCGACGAGACCAGAGCTCACTAGCGCCAGGACGATATCCAGATCGTGGATCATCAGATCCAGAACCACGTCGACATCCAGGCTGCGCGGGCTGAAAACACTCATCCGGTGAATCTCAAAAAACAGTGGTAGCTTTACCGCGGCCTCCAGCGCCAGAACGGCCGGGTTGAATCGCTCCAGATGCCCGATTTGAAGAATGCGGCCGTGCTCAGCGGCGGCGGCGATCATGCGGTCGGCCGATACCAGATCGAGCGCCATGGGCTTTTCCACTAGCACGTCGATTCCGGCGGCCATCAAGCCGCAGGCGACGTCCGCGTGATAGAGCGTAGGCACCGCCACCACGGCCGCATCCACCTTGCCGCGCAAGGCCTCAAAATCCGTGAGCCCTTCACAACCGTAGTTCGCGCCAATCTGGTGCGCGCGTTCGGCATTGGCATCCACGACGGCGACCAATCCGGCCCCGGGATCAGCTGCCGCCACTCGCGCATGGTGAGACCCGAAATGGCCCGCACCCACTACCGCGGTCCGTATCGGTACGTTCAATCAAGACCCTTTCGTTGTTCCTTCTATAATCGCAAAAGTTGCGCAAGCAAACGTGACATGATCGAATGACTCTCTATGGCATCACTCGCCTCGTCGCGATCTAAGCAGGACGTGCGGCCCACCAGGGTGCGCTATGGAGTGGTCGGGTTTGCGGTGACGCTGGCGATCATCACCTACTTCGACCGCGTGGCGCTGTCGAAGGCGTCCCCGCGCATCAGTCTCGACCTGCATCTGACCAAGCAGCAGATGGGCTATGTCTTCGCGGCGTTTGCCGCTGCGTACTCCCTTTTCGAAATTCCCAGCGGATATATGGGCGACCGGTTGGGGCCGCGGCGCGTCATGATGCGCATTGTCCTCTGGTGGTCCGCCTTTACAGCCCTCATGGGCGGTGCGTTCAACTTCATCTCGCTCTTCCTGACGCAGCTTTTTTTCGGCGCGGGCGAAGCCGGATGCTTCCCCAATATCACCAAGGCGTTCTCGGCGTGGCTTCCCCGGGAGGAGCGCGTCCGGGCCCAGGGCGTCATCTGGCTGGCCGCGCGCTGGGGCGGCGCGTTTACTCCCTTGATCGTTTTCCAGCTTCTGAAGTTCGTCTCGTGGCGCGCCGTATTTTGCATCTTCGGCTGCGTCGGCATAGTGTGGGCAGTGCTCTTCTATCGCTGGTACTGTGACAATCCGGCGGATAATCCCAACCTGAATCAGGCGGAACGCGACCTCTTGCGCGGGAATCAGGGCCTCGGCGGCGGACACGGCGATGTCCCGTGGAAATTGTTCGCAACCTCGCCGGATGTGGTGATGCTTTGCCTCCAGTATTTCTTTATGTCGTTCAGTTGGTATTTCTACATCACCTGGCTGCCGACGTTTCTGGAGGACCTGAAACTCGCGCCCGCGGTCGCCGCCGGGCTGAATATTCTCCCGCTGTTTCTAGGAGGCTTGGGGGCGTTGATCAGCGGCTTCATGGCCGCGCCGTTAACCCGTTTCTTCGGCAGCGTGCGAACGGCTCGCCGCGTGCTCTGCTCGACCACTTTTCTTTGCGCGGGCGGTCTGCTCGTCATCTCGACGGCCATTCACGAACCGTGGATCAAGATGGTGGCCATCGGCCTGGCCAGTTTCTGCAATGACGTGGTGATGCCGCCCGCCTGGGGCTCCTGCATGGATGTGGGCGGACGCTTCTCCGGCACTTTATCCGGAGCCATGAATATGACCGGCAACTTCGGGGGCGTCGTTTTTCCCGTTGTCACCGCCTTCGTGCTGACGCATTTCGGCAATAACTGGAATCTGGTGTTCTACACCAGCGCCATTTCCTACGTATTTGCCGCGCTGCTGTGGATGTGGATCGATCCGGTGACGCCCATCCAAAAGCCTGAGATAGAGCTCGAAGCTTAGTCTCAGACTAAGCGCAGCGCGGCAACAGCAAGGCTGCCTTGGCTGCGTCTCTCGCCTGCTTGGCGATCACCCGGCACGCCACGCAGCGCGTTCCGTGAACCTTGGTCAGCCGCGTCGTCGGCACATCCACGCCGCAATCGTCGCACGGAACCATCTCATGCAGCTGGGCACTGTGCGTGGGGCCTTGCGGGCGGACCACTTCGGTCCAGTACCGCGTCACCGCTGGAGTCCTTTTCCGGCGCGACGCGGGGATCTCACCTACTGGGCGGCGGTATGGCAGGTTGGTCATGTTGGCGAAGTTGTTTCGCCGGCTCAGGTTCGAGCGGGATGCCGCGCTGGTCAGCGAGTAGGTCCACGGGATGCCGAACATTTCCCTGTAATCGTCCCCGGTCATTGCGTGCAAAGACAGATGCCTGTGAGTCAGACGTAAATATTTCTTCCCGCAAACCAGGCATTGGATTCGGTCGCCAGCGAGGTATTCGCGGATTTCGACTAGAGAATCGAATTGGAACGGTTCAGCGTGCGGCGACGCGGAACGGTTGAGAGGGTAGAACCACATCCACAGCATATCCCCTGCGCCTCGTAAATCTGTGGTATTATCGTGGCTGCTGCAGGTCAGGGCGCCCCTTCTAGCGGTATTCTGTACGGTCCCGGCTAACGCAATAATTTATTTTCTTTCGGCGTGACTGCTGCGACCGGAGGGTGCGGTGGTGACGCGTGCGCATCAAAAGACGCGTGGCGCATAATAGAGGTGGCGGCAGCGGATTGTTTTCGGACAGGTGGGTGAGTGGTTAAAACCAACAGACTGTAAATCTGTCGCCCCTTGCGGGCTACGAAGGTTCGAATCCTTCCCTGTCCACCAGGTCTGTCCTGTGGGTTTTCGCGTGAATTTGCAGAGTGGGCCGTTGTAGCTCAGTTGGTAGAGCGCGTCCTTGGTAAGGACGAGGTCACCAGTTCAATCCTGGTCAACGGCTCCAGA